>RPQN01000098.1 GCA_003819715.1 Ignavibacteriota bacterium
GAGCGGTAGGGATTGCTTCAAGAGCTTCAGCGATGGCCGAATATGCACGGGGACATCGGGGTACGTCCTGCGGAACCGGGTGTACAGCAACACCGATGCGGCGCTTTCTCCGGCGATACTTCCGACGGCGACCCACAAGATATCGCCGAGGGTTCTGACAAACACGAGCACCACCGCAAGATAGATGAATGCCTGCAGAACTCTCGCCGTGCTGACGATTCCCATGGTTTCTTTTCCCTGAAAGAACCAATCCACGAAAAATATCTGGGGGATCACCGCGCAGGTAAATAAAATGATGAGCCACGCGAACGATGAATCATGAATTGCACACCGTGAGATGATTGCCGCTGCGAGAAGCACGATCATCGTTGCAATCATTCGGCTGCCGATAACACTGCCGATCAATTCCGGCGTCTCCCCCTGGGCAATTTTCTTTGTCCCGAGTGTGGGGAACCCGGCCGCGCCGGCCACCATGACATAGGTCAGTACGGCAAATCCGAGATTCACCGCGCCGAAGCCTTCTTTTCCCAGCACCCGTGCGAGATACGCGACGGAAATAAATCCAAACAGACGGCGTGCCATATCCGCTGAAAAG
This sequence comes from Ignavibacteriota bacterium, assembly GCA_003819715.1. GTDB lineage: Bacteria > Bacteroidota > Ignavibacteria > UBA10030 > UBA10030 > Fen-1298. The sequence goes on from RPQN01000098.1 coordinate 596, forward strand.
AGGGAGAGAAGATTTTTTGAAAGCCGTTTCATGATTTCTTTACGAGTGAGGCATACACGGCAAACGTTTGGCGGCCGATATCCGACCATGAATATTTGTGTTCGGCATATTCACTGATCTGTGTACGGGTTCGTATGCGTTGACGGAATAAATGACTGTTGAAAAATAATTGAAGTTTCGCGGTCATATCATGGACGTCGCCCGGCTTGCAGATGAACCCGGTCTCCCCTTCCAAGACATCTTCTCGAAAGCTGCCGATATCCGTAGCGATAATCGGCAAGCCGAACCGGTACGCCAGAAAAATGACGCCGCTCTGGTAAATCATGGTATACGGCAGCACGAGACAGTCTGCAGCTGCAAAATACGTTTCCACTTCATCCGCCGGAATAAATTCCATCCGGAGGAGGACATGATTTTCGGACAGGAGGTTCGCCGCTTGTAATTTCAACTGTGCCGCATAATTCGTCCTCCGTTTTGGTTTGCCGGCAATCATCAGAACCACCGCTGGATCATCATGGGAAAGAGCGGCGGCGGCATCGATCAGATACTCGACTCCTTTGTACTTATCGATTTGACCAAAGAAGAGAATTGCATGAGCATCCGGTTTGATGCCGAGTTTTTTGCGGGCTGCTTCCTGCGAGATGCCGCGCCGGGGAATCCGGTTATTCAAGCCATGCGGGATCACGGCAACCTTTTCCGGCACGACATGAAACTGCGAACAAAGATCAACTTTCATCTTTGATGTATGAACGATGATGCGATCCATCGTGCGGTACATGATCCCGAGTGACAGCCGCCGGAAAAAGTTCGACCGGCCGTCGCGTGCATCCTTATCTATATTATGCGCCGTGTGGACCAGTTTTTTCCCGAGCAATTTATAATAGAGAGGCAGCACCATCCGGTCCATAAGCGCAATACTGTTCTCCCACTGAATGTGGAAAATTTCCGATTTCGTCTGTGCTGCGTACGAGAGAAGACGCAAATAATATCTGCCGATATGCAAGGTTTTTGTTTGAAGGGACTCCTCTGCCGTATTGTTGCCGCGGAGATTGTAGAGTGTCGTGTTCGGCAGGCATTCCATCACTCCGATCGAACTATCAGAGTCAACGACTTCTATCTCCAGTGACGGTATTGCGGAAAGTCCAGAGACGAATCCGTAAAGATAATCGGTTTGCTGGCCGGCATTCAGGACGGAAATTTTCATAGGCAGAACAGGTTATTCGTCCACCTGCACCTCAAACTTGACGATATTGTATCCCTTCATCGTATCGAGTACGCCGAAGATCACGCCGACAAAAACAACGACCATGCCGCCAAGGAACATGCCGAGAATCAAATAACGAAGTTCGAGCAGCGGTATAAAATAATCCACTCCTATCATCAACGATGTTGCAACAAATAATCCAACGGCGCAGAGGTAGCACGCGACCGAATCCCGGATCATGCGTGCCCGGCTGAGAAGTCCGGCGACCTGCCGGGAAATGCTTTCGATGCGCTGATTTTCCGCAGGAAGGAAATCCCTGACCGACCCGTTGAGGAGAATCTTTCTTTTTTCTTCGGTCAGCGTCCTGATCCGATTCAGGACACTGGTAAATTTATTATTAATACCGAGGAGCAGCAGTCCGCAGGCACTGATCATCACGCCGGGCGCAAGGATCAATCCGATGGCCTGGATGACCGATAAATTTTCAGTATTCATGAATGTGAACCTTTCAGGACCGGATTACTGCTGATGCGCAATCTCACCCAGGACAAACGGTTTTTCTTTCTTCTTCTTCAACGCGCCGATGACCGCATCGACTCCATGCGGATCCACGATGAGAATCAATCCGACGCCGAGATTGAATGTCCGCCGCATGTCTTCTTCCGGCACGGATCCGACATGCTGAATAAGATTAAATATCGCCGGCCGTTCCCATGCATTCCAATTCACGTTCAACAGCAGTCCGCCGGGAACGACACGCCGTGTGTTCCCCTCGATGCCGCCGCCAGTAATGTGCGACAATCCATGAATATATTTTGAGACGGGGGAATCCAGGAGCGGGTGAACGGATTGCCTGTAGGAACGATGGACCGCCAGCAGCGCGTCGCCCAGGGTCTGTCCCAATTCGTCAAGATGGATCTCCAGCGAAAACTTATCGAGCAGCACGCGGCGAGCCAGTGAATACCCGTTGGTGTGCAATCCGGTCGAAGGCAGACCGATCAACATGTCGCCTTTTTTGACCTTCTTCCCGTTTAATGTTTTTTTCTCATCGACGACACCGACGATGGTCCCTGCAACATCGTAGTCATCCATCGCATACATGCCGGGCATTTCCGCAGTTTCGCCGCCGATGAGTGCGCAATCGTTTTCTTTACACGCCTTGACAAAGCCCAGGATGACCTGTTCGGCAACATCCGGAGACAATTTCCCGGTTGCATAATAGTCCAAAAAAAACAAAGGCTTTGCACCGCACACCAGGATGTCGTTCACGCAATGGTTCACCAAATCCTGGCCGACACTGTCGTGACGGTTCATCATGATGGCGATTTTCAATTTTGTACCGACACCATCGACACTGGATACGAGTACGGGTTTTTTTATCCCGCTGAACTCCGCCCGGTAAAACGCACCGAACATGCCGATATCTGCAAGAACATGGTTGTTGAACGTAGACCGAACCGGCTTTTTGATGCGGCGGATAAGCTCTTCCCCCGCGTCTATATCAACACCGGATTGTTTATACGTAGCCATAGCCGGAACTTCCTGATGTGAGAATGCTGTTGTCATGAAGGTAACAGATTTTTGTTCTTTGAACAAGGAAAGAGAGTAGGTCGGGAACAAAATTATGACCGGAGGTTTTGTTGCTCTTTTTCATGCCCTTTCCTATATTGTCCATCAACAGCACTTCAGGAGTTGAGAGGGTTTTTTAACCCCCCAGGAGGATCAACAAAAAAATAACTACCTCATACCTTGATGTTCATGTGATCAACGACAACCGACCACTATTTATTATCCAGTACATTACATCATGAAAAATCAGATACGCACAGCGGCAGTTCTGGCAATTTGTCTTCTGGCCGCCTGCTCACTATCACATCAAACCAATAAACAAGGCGGCATCCTCAGCGGAACAGTGTATTCACTGGGGAATGAACCGTTCACGAAGCTAGGCCTCCATACGACAAGCGGGACAACCTATCTCTTAAAATGTTCAAAAGAAATAGAACAGACCTTGAACAGCAGCCAGGGGAAAACGGTCACCCTGCGTTATGAAAAGGTTGAACGATTGTCGGAGGGATCGACGCTTTTTGTCACGGGAATTGAATAAGGAAATGATAAAAATCATATAAGAGGAGGTAAGGAATGGGAAGAAAATTCGTACAGCAATTTCTGATGGTGATCATCGGAATCGTTGGCATTACCGCTGCGGTTCAATCGCAGGTTTTTCAAAAATTGGATGAGACCGCCGGAACTCTTCCTCAGAGCTATCCTGTCCCTGCCTCTGAACGCCTCTGGAAAAAAGAACTTGAAGTGCAGAAGTTTCTTCAAGCGCATCCGGAGGCCTACAAGCAAAATTCATTGCGCAAAGCTACCGCCTACAGTGTCGGTTCAAAGAAGTCGTGGTACGCGGATGATCTGAGTCCGGAAAACGGACCGCGGTACCTCGTACCTTCCACGTGCCGGGCAGTCGGCACGAATTGCTACGTCTTTGTGGAAGATGCAAGCTGGACGTCGCGCGTAACGCAAAGCGCGGTGGATTCTGTACGTATCTATTTTGATTCGAAAACTCCCGTGAACAGTTCGAAAGGGATATATCAAACGGATGTAGATGCATTCGGCAATCCGCCCAACGTCGATAACGATCCAAAAATTATCATCTTGATGCTTGATATCCAGGATGGCTATTCCGGCAGCGGCGGTTATGTGGAAGGGTATTTTATTTCGTTCAACGAGATCAATCCATCTCAATCAGGATATAGTACCAGCAACTATGCAGAAATTTTTTACCTTGATACGAACCCCCTGAATCTCACAACAGAAGGCGGACTGTACAGCGGCCTCTCGACTCTCGCGCATGAATTCCAGCATATGATCACCTGGAATTACGATAGAAATAAAATGACATTTATCAACGAGGGATGTTCGACGCTTGCCGAGGTCAATTGCGGTTTCCCCATTTACACTCCATCCCTGTATGCCAAAGAGCCCAATCATTATCTCTTTGACTGGCGCAGGGATAACGGTACGGCCGTATTGACCGATTACTCACGTACTGCACGTTACTTTACGTATATGCGGGACCAGTTCGGCATCGGATTTTTTAAACCGCTTGTGGCAAGTACGCAGTTCGGGGAAAGCGACATCAACGCCGGTCTGCAGGCGATCGGGTCGAGCTTACGGTTTTCAGATGTGTTAAAGAACTGGTTCATCGCAAATATACTGGACGACAGGACCGTCGATACAAAATACGGCTATCTGTATCCCAACCTGCCAAAATCCGCAGGCCGAATTTGTAATAATCCCAATATGCCGCTCACAACAGACACCGTCCAAATCTATGGAGTTCAATACATCAGCTTTAAACACGGTTCGCAATTAAAGGCAACATTCACCGTGAGCAATCCTTTTGTTCTTGTGAAGGCAGTGGAAATCGGGCCGACTGCAAAACGAGTGCTTGATGTGACGCCCGGTGTGCAGTTTTCAGAACCTCTTTTTGGTTCGACGTATAAAGAAATCACTTTTGCTGTCATGAACACCAGTTCGTCCGCTGCATATACGTTTACGTATCAATCGACCGGTATCAGCGCAGCAATTGAATTGCGCTACGATTATTCCGAACCGACCGGCGTTTACAACATTGCTGCCAATGATACCGTCTGTGTTCTCTTTGATGCGGTCCAGGACGGCAGACTCGACTCCGTCAGGGTGGCATTACGACGCAGCAATCCGGTCCGCGGCGGTGTCTGGAAAAGCACCGGTGCTGTGAGACCCACTCCTCTCGGAACTCCATTAGCACTCAATTTATCGGTATCCGGATCAACACCGTATCCCGGAGTTCCTTATCCAATACCATGGCCGAATTGGGCAACCATCGACCTCCGTTCAAAAAATATCAGCACCAATTCACCGTTCGCCGTAGGATTTATTATGGATGGCGCCTATAGCAATACACAGAATAATTATATTATGGCCACCGATGGTCCGATCGGCAGCGGAGCGACCAGCTTAACGTATTCTTCGATTTCAACTTCGGGACCGAACTGGTATTATTACACCGTCAACGACGCAGGTGATTCAGTCGCCTGTTACATCGTCCGGGCATACGTAAGCTTCCCTGCAACCGGAGTACGGACAACCATAGAACTATCACCCTCGACATTTCGACTTGGTCAAAATTATCCGAATCCCTTTAACCCAACGACCAATATCCAGTTTGCGCTTCCTCTCCGAAGTTTCGTCACTTTGAAAGTGTACGATCTCGTCGGCCGAGAAGTCGCAACGCTCGTCAATGGAATCACGGAAGCCGGACCGCATGAGGTCACGTTCGATGCATCCGGATTGCCCACCGGTGTGTATCTCTACCGGATGGTCGCCGATAAATTTGTAGAAACAAAAAAACTGGTGCTGATTAAATGACCATGCAGTAAGCAGTAAGCAGTAGGCAGTAACCAGTGAGTTCGTAGTTCTTGGTTCGTTGTGCTTTGTTTTTAGTTCATTGTGCGTAGTGCGCTTTTAACAACGCACTACGCACTAATCAACTAAGAACTCTTTTATCACTTATCTGCTCATTGGCTCATCTCCTCTCCTGGTTGCCATTCTTTCGCTGCTTTATTATATTGAGGCATCAATACAAGGACGGCACAATGAAATCGGTTATTCTACGCGGCGAGGATAAATTCTATTCGGTCGGCAAGATCATCTGTCTCGGCCAGAACTACGCCGAACATGCCAGGGAAATGAAATTTGAAGTACCGGCATCGCCTGTTTTCTTCTTTAAACCTCCGAGCGCTATTATCCATAACGGCGGACAAATAGTTCTCCCGGAAATTTCAAACGATGTCCACCACGAAGTGGAGATGACGGTCCTGATCGGAGAAAAAGGAAGCCACATTCATCGTTCAGCAGCGTTAAAGCATGTCGCAGGATATGGAATCGGACTGGATCTGACGATGCGCGACATCCAGCTGGAGGCAAAGAAAAAAGGTCTCCCGTGGTCGCTCGCAAAAGGATTCGACACTTCCGCCCCCGTATCGGAATTCATTCCGGCGGAAACCGTCGGCGATCCGGGTTCTTTTCATGTCCAGTTACTCATAAACGGGAATCTCCGGCAGTCGTCCAGTACCGATAAGTTCGTTTTCCCCGTCGATAAAGTGATCTCCTATATTTCTCAATTTATCACGTTTGAGCCGGGAGACATCATATTCACCGGAACGCCGGAAGGGGTCTCAAAAATTACCCATGGCGATAAACTGGAAGCTTCCTTATTAGATGCCAATAAGAATAATTTAGTCTCTCTTTCTGTCAGCGTGGAGTGAAGATTAGAGAGATATTAAGATATTAAGATTATAAGATTACAGATTACAGATCACAGATTACAAAGAGCTTAAGCTCTTTACTCTTTACTGTTTACTGTTTTCTCATAACTCGTAACTTTTTACATTGACCAAGATAATCACCATAGCGATTCCCAAAGGGGGCGTTGGCAAAACTACAACGGCCGTGAATCTCGCCGCGAGTATGGCCGTCCTTGAAAAACGCGTTCTCCTGATCGATACGGATCCATTCGGCGCCTGCAGCATGGCGCTTGGGTTCACACAGGAGAACACGAAAGGCGGGTTATTCGAAGTCTTTAACTTCATGCATTCGATGGCGCAGGTGATTCACAGGACGGACCTCGCGTTTCTCGATTTCGTCCCGGCGAATATTCCGACGCAGCAAGCGGAAGAACGGATGCTGCGGATAGCAGAAAACCGGACGCTCCTGAAAAACATCCTCCGCACCATTGCGCCGCACTATGACTATATCATCATCGACACTCCGCCGTTCCTCCGCGGATTGACGACCAACGCGCTCACCTGCGCCGATTCCGTTTTAATTCCAATTAAGTCGGGACATTTTTCTCTGGAAGGAATCGATAAACTGTTTAAGTACTTCGACTGGATCCGTGAGGCAGCCAACAAGAATCTGCAAATTGAAGGCATTCTCCAAACGATGTACGAACCACACACTAAAGTAACCGAGCTCACCGATCGCGAACTGCAGCTGCGTTTCCGAAAACATCTTATCAAATCGATGATCCCGAAAAATACGACACTGACGGAATCTTCGTTTTACGGCAAACCCGCAGTGCTTTTCAATGCCGCATCAAAGGGCACCCTGGCATATCTGGAACTGGCACGCGAACTCATTGAAAAACATCGTGCCTCCGAGCAATCGCAGACCACCGCTCCCGTCCAAATTCAATCTGCATAGGACGGGCATTCTCGCTCCTGTCGTTGATTTCATCCCCCTTTTTTCGTTAATTGATTCTATCTGAAAAATTTTGAATATCAGCAGGTATCCCTATTTGACGAATGGTTGAATCCACATGAGCGTACAAGAACTTTCTAAAGCATATAACCCGAAAGACGTCGAAGACAAATGGTATTCATGGTGGGAATCCAACCACCTCTTCCATGGCGCTGTGAACCGTGAGAAGACGCCGTATGCCATGGTTATTCCGCCGCCGAATATCACCGGCATCTTAACCATGGGGCACGTCCTGAACAACACGCTGCAGGATGTTTTTGTCCGATGGAAACGCATGCAGGGATTTGAAGCATGCTGGATCCCCGGGACCGACCATGCGGGCATTGCAACTCAGAATGCGGTGGAGAAGTCGCTCGCCAAAGAAGGCAAACATCGCCGCGACCTGGGCAGGGAAAAATTTATCGAACTGGTCTGGCAATGGCGTGATAAGTACGGAAGTACAATCATCCGGCAGCTGCGCAAGCTTGGAGTCTCATGCGACTGGGAACGCGAGCGGTTTACGATGGATGAAGGTTTGTCGAATGCGGTGAAGGAGGTCTTTATTCGCCTGTTTGACAAAGGGCTTATTTACCGGGGTAAATACATCGTCAACTGGTGCCCGCAGCACCAGACCGCCCTCAGCGACGACGAAGTGGATCATACAGAATCGAACGGCAATCTCTATTATATCAAATATCCGATTTTCGGTTCAGAGGAAGCGGCCATCGTCGCGACCACCCGGCCCGAAACGATGCTCGGCGATACTGCGTTGTGCGTCCACCCGAAAGATGAGCGGTTTCAGCATCTCATCGGGAAAACGGCCGTTCTGCCGATCGTCGGGCGTAAACTTCCCATCATTGCCGACGATTATATCGATCTGAGCTTCGGCACCGGGGTCATGAAAGTGACGCCCGCGCATGACACCAACGATTTTCTCCTTAGCCAGCGCCACGATCTTCCGCAGTTGAATATTTTTGATGAGACAGCACACCTCAATGCCTCTGTCCCGAAAGAATATGAAGGGATGGACCGGTTCGAGTGCCGGACGCAGCTCGTGAAAGATTTGGAAGCACAACATTTATTGGTGAAGATCGAGCCGTATGCGCACAACATCGGCAAATGCTATCGCTGCCAAACCGTCATTGAACCATGGTTGTCGGACCAATGGTTTGTGAAAATGAAACCTCTCGCTGCGCCGGCGCTGCGTGTCGTCCATGAGGGGAAGGTGCAGTTCCATCCCGACCGTTGGACAAAAGTGTACGAACACTGGATGACCAACATTCGCGACTGGTGCATCTCGCGTCAGATCTGGTGGGGACACCGCATCCCGGTGTACTATGCACCCGACGGCAATTATGTCGTGGCTCGGAACGAAGATGAAGCCCGGAAAAAACTCAACCTTGCGCCGGACGTCCCCATTCGCCAGGATGAAGATGTGCTGGATACCTGGTTCTCGTCATGGCTCTGGCCATTTTCCACACTGGGCTGGCCGGAGGACAACGCAGATCTTCATTATTTCAATCCGACGAGCACTCTCGTTACCGCGCCGGATATCATTTTCTTCTGGGTCGCGCGGATGATCATGGCGAATATGGAATTCATGAAAGGAACGCCGGGTCGCGACGGCAAACCGCGGAAAAAAGATGACGATTTGATCCCGTTCCGGGATGTGTACTTCACCAGCATAATTCGAGATGAGCAGGGCCGCAAAATGAGCAAGTCGCTCGGCAATTCTCCCGACCCGCTCGATGTTATTGATCAATACGGCGCCGATGCGCTCCGGTTTACGATTGCCTATCTCTCCCCGCTCGGCCAGGACGTGATGTTCTCGTCGGAGAAATGCGACCTGGGCCGGAACTTCGCGAACAAGATATGGAACGCCGGCCGGTTCCTGCTGATGAATAAGCAGGAAATTACAGGCGACCGGAACATTGCACTCGACACCATGCCGGCCGATCACCTCGATCTCGCAGACCGGTGGATCCTCTCCCGTCTCCATCATGCGATCAACACATTCAATACATCGCTCGAACAATTTCATGTCAACGAAGCGACGAAACTTCTGTACGATTTCATCTGGCATGATTTCTGCGATTGGTATGTGGAGATGGTAAAAACGCGCTTCTACGGCGATGAGCCCAACGAGGCCAAGACCGCCGTGGTGACCCGCGCTCTTTGGATATTCGATCAGGCGCTCCGATTGATGCATCCGGTCATGCCGTTCATATCCGAAGAATTGTGGCAGAATCTGAGCGACCGCAAGGGACAATCCCTCGTGCGCGCCGCATTCCCGGAAGTGAACGAACAGTACATCAATCAAACCGTCGAAGACGAACTGAACTTCGTCATTAAAATCGTAGAAGCAGTTCGGAACATCCGCGGAGAGTTGAATGTTGCACCGTCAAAACAAATTGAAGTGCATGTCCATCTCCACGGGGAATTCGGCGAAAAACTTGCGGTCAATGCGAATGTTGTCCAGGGATTGCTGAATTACATCGACCGCCTCTGCAAGGCAAAAACGGTGCCGACATGGGCCCGCGCATCGGAAGTCTTTGAACGCCCGAAAGCGTCCGCCAGCGCCGTCATCGATGGAACGGAGATCTATGTTCCGCTTGTTGGTATTATCGACCTGGATGCAGAACGCAAACGGTTGGAAAAAGAAATCGCACGGTTGAAAGGATTGATTGACGGTATCGGAAAAAAATTAACCAATGCCAGTTTCGTGGAGCGTGCGCCGAAAGAGGTCGTGGACAAAGAACGCGAAAAACAAAAGAACATGACGGCCACCATGGAAAAATTGATCGATAACGTGAACCAATTAGGTTGAAAAACGCCGTCTGCGTTTCGCTCTTTCTTATTCACTTTTAAACTTGGACTTTTATGTATACCGTGACCATAGAAACAGAATTTTCAGCTGCCCACATCATCCGCGGATATAACGGTCCGTGCTCCCATCCGCATGGACATAACTGGAAGGTCACCATCGAAGCCAAAACACCGGTCCTCGATTCCCTCGGCATGAGCGTCGACTTTTACGTCCTGGAAAAAAAGGCGGAAGAAGTGGTTTCGCAATTTGACCATCGCGACTTGAATACGACGCCGCCATTTGACCACGCCTTGAATCCGACATCAGAGAATATTGCCCGGTATATTTTTGATGAGTTGAAAAAACGCCTGCCGGAACAAATCATACTCTCATTCGTGGCGATCGGCGAAACCGGAAAATATACCGCGAAGTATTCGGAAGCATAGCGAAGCGTCAGCATTTCAAAGACTATGACATTATCGTCAACGGATTCCCTCATTATTAACGAGATCTTCTTTAGTATTCAGGGCGAATCGACACGCATAGGATTGCCGTGCGTCTTCGTCCGTCTTACGGCGTGCGATCTCCGGTGTTCCTGGTGCGACACCACCTATGCCTTTCAGGAAGGCGTCACCATGAGCATTGATGATATTCTCCTCCAGGTAGAGCAGTATCAATGCAGGCTCGTTGAAATCACCGGCGGTGAGCCGCTCCTTCAGGCGAATGTCCACCAACTCATGAAGCATCTTTGTGATGCCGGGTATGACGTGATGCTCGAGACGGGAGGCCATCGCGCGATCGGTGACGTCGACCCGCGAGTCAAACGCATTATGGATATTAAATGCCCCGGCAGTCTCATGGAGAAACGCAATCACTGGGAAAACATCGATCTACTGACTTCATGGGATGAAGTGAAATTTGTTCTATTAGATGAAACCGACTATGTTTGGGCAAAGGACATCATCAGCAGGTACAACCTGACGGGACGATGCACTGTTTTACTTTCACCGGTGTTCGGCCGATTAGAAAATCGTACGTTGGCACAATGGATTTTACGCGATCATCTTCCCGTCCAGTTTCAGATACAAATCCATAAATATATTTGGGATCCGACAACCAGAGGAGTGTAGCATGAATCCAATCGACAAGCTCGAAACCTTTGACAATAAATATCCGTCCCGCGATTACACCGTGACGATCGTCAACCCGGAATTCACCTCCGTCTGCCCCAAGACCGGATTGCCGGATTTCGGAACGATTACCATCAACTATATTCCGGGAAAGAAATGTGTCGAATTAAAATCGCTGAAATATTATTTTCTTGAATACCGTTCAATGGGCATTTTTTATGAAACGGTGGTCAATAAAATCCTTGACGATCTCGCGGCAAAACTCCGCCCCCAATGGATAGAGGTCATCGGAAGTTTTTCTGCGCGCGGCGGTATTACCACCACCGTGAAATCCGTCCAGAGAGAACAAGGGGCGCGGAAGAATAAATGAGCAAGCCGCGCGCGGTGGTCCTGGTCAGCGGGGGAATGGACAGCTGTGTCACGGCAGCCATTGCACACCTCCAGTACAACTGCGCTTTTTTACATGTGAATTACGGCCAGCGGACCGAGCGGCGTGAATTGAAAGCGTTTCACGCACTTGCCGACTATTACGGTGTCGAGCATCGGCTCATCGCCGACCTGACGCATCTCAAATCCATCGGCGGTTCCAGCCTCACCGACATCTCCATGAAGGTGGCAACCGCCGACCCGGAAACGCTTTTTCATTCCAAGCACAACGACATTCCGACCTCCTATGTCCCATTCCGAAATGCCAACATTTTATCTGTCGCCGTCAGCTGGGCGGAAGTGGTTGGCGCTGAGCAGATATTCATCGGTGCGGTGGAAGAGGATAGCTCTGGCTATCCCGACTGCCGGAAAGAATTTTATGACGCCTTTAACAGCGTCATTCGCCTGGGAACAAAACCGGAAACAACGATCTCCATCAACACCCCCGTCATTCAGCTTAAAAAATCCGAGATCGTCCAACGCGGCATGGAACTGCATGCCCCCTTTCATCTCACGTGGTCGTGTTACACGAATGAAGACCGTGCCTGCGGAGTGTGCGACAGTTGTGCCTTGCGACTGCGCGCGTTCCAGATTGCCGGAATAGAGGATCCGATCCCCTACATCCTTAAGCCTGATTACCGCTAATCCGCCGAATGGACCATTCGGCCTGTCCTGAGAAATTCTCAGTCTGTCGGAGGGAATACATTTGCCGGAGGCTTTAATCTCTCGCGAAATTGCATTACCTTTTCCTCCACACAACGGTGCACCAAAACGAAATAAATCCTGAACGCTCAGAAACCAAAGGCGCAGTATGTTTCCTTCCGATATCCTTCGCAACATTGTTAAATTGTTTCAACTCCTGTCGCGGGGATTCAAACACAGTTTCTCACTCAACCCATCGAAGGATTCTATGAACCGTCCGGGTTCCAATCGGCCGATCCCTGTTGTGCGCCGCAACATTTGTCCGCACTGCAAACTCGATATCCCGGATGGCGCGCGCGTGTGTCATCACTGCCATCAATTTGTCAGCGTGAAATTCAATCTTGCAAATATTATCACCATTCTGGTTTCTGTCGCAGCAGTCGCCATGTCTGTGTACTCGCTCTATATGACTGCCACACAGGCGAAGGTCGCAAAGGATATTGAGAGCCGCCGTTTCCTGATCGAGACATTTCACAATATGCAGCAGGTGCAGGATGAATTACAGACATCGCGTGAAAAGTCGGGGAGTGAAGAGAAGTTGAGCGAAAAAGAATTATTGCTTCTGAATTACTACCAGGTGCTCTCACGTACATTAGCGCAGTATATCAAACAGGAACCGTCGCTCTTCGTGCGCATGCGATGCACGTACGAACCGTCCATCCGGATGCGGCAAAGTCCCTCGACGAAATCCCAGCAGCTGGGGACGTTATACAAAGACGAAGAAGTGTTTAAACTCGGGAACTTCCGGGACGGAAAAGGCGATATGTGGTATTATGTCGCCAGTGCGGATCAGCAAAAAATCGGGTGGATTTATAAGTACCTTGAAATTGTGCAGTAAGTATCTCCCCCGCCTCTCAGTCCACGAATACCTCTCCGACCGTTTACAGCGATCGGAGAGGAACATTCTCCACCCGCCATTTAATCGAACAGCCCATCGACGGATATTGTTCTTCGGTGATCGGTTTTCCTGCAATGAGGTTCTCGATTGCTTCCTTCAACTCTTCCCTTGTCACTTTTGACTCATCCTGCCAATTATCATCAACCCGGCCATGGTAAACGAGCCTTTGCGTAGCATCAAACAAATAAATATCCGGAGTACATTGCGCCTTAAACTCGCGCGCGATTTTCTGTGTATCGTCGATGAGGTACGGAAAAGGAATCCCCCACTCCTTGATCTTATTCCGCATCTCCTCTGGAGAATCATCCGGGTACTCCGGGTTGATATTGGGATTGATGGCTGTCACGTTTATGCCGTTTTTCTGAGCATAGATTCCAAGCTGAATAACGCGCGGCCAGACGGCTTTCGCATAAGGACAATGGTTGCAAGTAAAGATGACAAGCAATCCCTTTTTTCCCGATGCGTAATCGCTAACCTGAACAACCCCGTTGGGATCTCGTAAAATAAATTTCGGCATTTTGGTGCCGAGCGGTATATCAAGTGATTCTAATCGTGCCATATTCTATTCTTTTCTCCTCGCCTCTTTTGAAACACTCAATAATCTAATAAAAGTTTCCATGACATTCATGAGCTTGCAATTCAAATGAATTTGACAGACATTTGAACGTTTAATACTTGTTTTTCCATCGAATAACAATAATTGTTCAATTTTGCGTGATTTGATTTCCGGCCTCATCTCCGGGAAATCAAAAAAGAATACATCCGGACCAACCATTTGAGGTATCCATGAAATCCAGCCCAAAATTGTTCCAAGTCCCTCAGATCGATTCCATTCAGGATATGATAATCAAATCGGCCGGCAAGTACGGCGATAAACTCGCACTTGAAGATTTAAAAGATACCCCTGTCCCAAGAGTAAGCTACAGTACCTTGTTGAAGCAAGTGTTAAAATTCGGGACGGCGCTGCAGGAACTTAACTTGCCGGAACGGAGCCATATCGCCGTCATTTCTGAAAATCGCGTCCAGTGGTGTCTGACCTATCTGACGTCCATGTGCTTCAATTATGTCATTGTGCCGATCGATGCAAAACTGAGCACCAATGAAATTCTCAATATCATCCACGAGTCCGATACCGATGTCATAGTCTTTTCCGAGTCGTTCGATGCGATGCTGCGCGAGAAACGCCATTCGTTGAAGCACATAAAACATTTTATCAATATGGATTTATTGACAAAAAAAGACGGCGTTTTGTCTATGGTCGAACTGATCAATAACAGCCGGGGGTGCACGGTGGATGCCCTGCCTCGTATCGATGTACGGGAACTGGCAGTTATTATTTTTACCTCGGGCACACTCGGACGCGCCAAAGGAGTCATGCTCAGCCAGAGGAATCTTTCTTCGAATCTGATGGCGATGGTCAGTATGATGATGATCTATCCGGAAGACCGTTTTCTCTCCGTTCTTCCCATCCATCATACCTACGAATGCACGTGCGGATTCCTCTGTCCAATGTACTCCGGTGCGTCGGCGCATTATGCCCGTTCGCTGAAAACCGTGGTCGATGATCTCCAGCAGGTGAAAGCAACGATGCTCCTCGGCGTGCCACTGCTCTTCGATAAAATGTTTAAACGCGTGTACCACGCCATCAATGAAAAAAGATTGACTTCAATCATTGTACCACCGCTGATTAAATTAACCGACTTCGCGGCACGGTTTGGATGGAAGAATTCCAAGAAACTCGTCTTCGCTGAAATCCACGAACGCTTCGGCGGGCACATCCGCGCGTTCATTGCCGGCGGGGCGGCGCCCGATCCGGCCGTGGCAAGGGGGCTTCGTGCTCTCGGGTTTACATTCGTGCAGGGCTATGGATTGACGGAATCGTCTCCTATTCTCACATTGAACCAGCTCGATAACTTTAAAGATGATGCCGCCGGCCTTCCACTCCCCGGGGTCGAATTGAACATCCATGCGCCGAATGAAGACGGAGTCGGAGAAGTATGGGCGAAAGGCGCCAACGTCATGATCGGTTTTTATAAAAACGAAAAAGCGACCCGTGAAGTATTTCAAGACAGCTGGTTTATGACCGGCGACC
>RPQN01000099.1 GCA_003819715.1 Ignavibacteriota bacterium
CGACCAAGGTTTACCTGGATGGCATTGAGGTCACGAAACGGGTGAGAACTCAAATGGTGAATCGGTCGGTCAGTACTGTCAGCAGCTATCGAGGGGTTCGCGAAGTGATGGTACGCGCCCAGCAGCAATTAGCTGCGAGCGGAGGGGTTGTTCTGGAAGGACGCGATATCGGAACGGTGGTGCTTCCGCATGCAGAGCTGAAAATATTTATGATTGCCAGCGTTGCCGAACGGGCGCTCAGGCGGAAAAAAGACCTGGCCATGGTTGGCATCGAAGCAGATGAGAACGATCTGGTAAAAGAGATTGAAGCACGGGATCAAAAAGATTCTACGCGAGAAGCCAGTCCGCTGCGAAAAGCAGCGGATGCTATCGAATTGGATAATTCCAACTTAACCATTGACGAACAAGTCAATTTTATATTGGAACGTGCAAAGGAAATAATTCAGAAAAACGGGAACTCATGAAAGTCACAGTCGATAAATCTTCAGGATTCTGCTGGGGAGTAGTTCGGACTGTCAACATCGCTGAGAAAGAACTCGCCGCAGGCGAAAAACTTTATTCCCTGGGCGATATCATTCACAATCCGGTCGAGATTGAGCGGCTCCGGTCGGAAGGGCTTCAGACGATAACGCACGACGATTTATCTCATCTTCGTGGTGCAACGGTCCTGATCCGTGCGCATGGTGAACCGCCGGAAACGTATCGGCGGGCGCAGGAACTCGGGATCACATTGATCGATGCCACGTGTCCGGTGGTCGGGAAAGTGCAGGAACGGATTCGCCGGTTTTTTGAGGACGGATATCAAATCGTTATTTTCGGCAAAAAAGAACATGCCGAAGTCATCGGACTGGTGGGCCAAACGAACGGCGAAGCGGTGGTGATCAAATCGCTGGAAGAGATTGAACAGGTGAAATGTGATCGGAAAACCGTCCTGTTCTCGCAAACAACGATGGATAAGCCGACGTTTTATTCCATCAAAGAAGAATTGTCAAAAAAAATAAATGACCTGGTGGTCGGTTCCATCGAAGAACTCGCGACGGAATTCCTTGCAAAAGATACGATCTGCGGACAGGTCTTCGGACGGGAAAAGAAAATTCGGGAGTTTGCAGCAGAGAATGAGTTGATTATTTTTGTTGCAGGCAGACATAGTTCCAATGGAAAAGTGTTATTCGACATCGTGAAATCGGTGAATGGACGAACCCAGTTTATCGAAGAGTTGGATGAACTGAAACCGGAATGGTTGAAGGGAATTGAAACGGTCGGGATCACCGGCGCAACATCAACTCCGCAGTGGTTTATGGAGAAGGTGAAAACACAGATTGAATCGATGATGAACAGAATGAATGGAGAACAGAAGTCACAGCCATCTTTAATTAACGGAAACATCACACACTAAATAAACACCGAAAAGCGTTCTTCACCGATGCGCCATGGCTGGCATTGAGGGAAACGTTGTTCGGTTCTTCCCGCTCACACGGGAAGCAGTTTTTGGAGGTTGCATGTCAGATACAAAAAAATCCGCAGAGAAGTTCGAGGATAGCGGGTATTCGGAGGAAGAATACAAACAACTTGAACAGCTGTATTCCGGCACGATGGGAAAGATTAATGCCGGAGAAATTGTCAAAGGCCGTGTAGTCCATATCGGCGATTCCAACGTCGCGGTCGATATCGGATTCAAATCAGAAGGCAATGTGTCGGTCAGTGAATTTCCGAAGATCAAAGAACTCAAGATCGGCGACGAAATCGAAGTGTTCCTCGAAAGTATTGAGGACAAAGACGGCCAGCTCGTTCTGTCGCGCAAGCGTGCTGATTTCATGCGCATCTGGGAACGCGTTGTCAAATCATTTGAAACCGGAGAGGTGCTCAAGGGCCGATGTGTCCGGAGAACCAAGGGCGGAATTGTCGTCGATCTTATGGGATTGGATGCATTCCTGCCGGGCTCGCAGATCGACGTGCGGCCGGTGCGTGATTTTGATGCCTTCATCGGACGCGAAATGGATTTCCGCGTCGTGAAAGTGAATCATCCGTCAGAAAATGTCGTGGTCAGTCATAAAATATTGGTTGAAGAAGAGCTCGCCAGCCAGCGCAAGGTTATTCTGGACAGTCTGGAGAAGGGCCAAATCCTTGAAGGTCATGTAAAGGCGATTACCGATTTCGGCGTGTTTGTCGATCTGGGTGGTGTAGACGGCCTGGTGCATATCACCGATCTTTCCTGGGGCAGGGTGAGCCATCCTTCGGAAATCGTCAAGCTGGATGCCACCGTCAATATCGTGGTTCTGGACTTCGATGCAGAGAAGAAACGGATCTCTCTGGGGATGAAACAGCTCCAGCCGCATCCGTGGGATAATATCGATCAGAAGTACCCGGTCGGCACGAAAATTAATGGAAAAATTGTTTCTCTTACCGACTACGGCGCATTTGTTGAAATCGAAAAAGGCATCGAAGGCCTCATTCATATTTCAGAAATGAGCTGGACACAGCACATCAAACATCCTTCGCAGGTGGTCTCGATGGGACAAATGGTCGACGCCATTATTCTTTCACTGGATAAGGACGGGAAGAAAATATCACTCGGGATGAAACAGCTCGAGCCGGATCCATGGACGACCTTGATGCAGAAATATCCCATCGGGTCCAAGCACATGGGAACGGTACGGAACCTGACCAACTTCGGCGTCTTTGTTGAACTCGAAGAAGGAGTGGACGGACTGGTGCATATTTCGGATCTCTCGTGGACGAAGAAAATTCGTCACCCGGGGGAAGTCGTGAAAAAAGGCGATCAACTCGAAGTGATTGTGCTTTCTGTGGATATCGAACAACGCCGCATCTCGCTGGGTCATAAACAGGTGAATGAAAACCCATGGGAAGCGTTCGAATCGCAGTATAAAGTTGGGACCGATGTCGATGGCAAGATTGTCCGCATCATTGAGAAAGGTGTTATCGTCGAAATGCCGCTCGGTGTTGACGGATTCGTACCGCTCTCGCAGCTCTCGCATACGCCGGTGAAGAATATCGCCGAGTCCTTTAAGGTCGGTGATGATATTCCTTTGAAAGTGATTGAGTTCGATAAAGAAAGCAAAAAAATCGTTCTCTCCGCATTAGAATATCTTCGCGGCAAGGAGCAGAAGCTGGTCGATGAGTACGTGACAAGCCATAAGCTGACACCGATGACGATGAAAGATGTCGTCTCGACTCCAGCGGAAGCAGTGAAAATGCCGGATGAATTATCTTTTGAAAGTAAGGATGAATCTCTTCCGGAAGGTTCAAACTAACGTTAAAAGAACAACAAGAAAAAAGAGTCGCCTGCCCCCGGTTTTGCCGGGGGCGGGTTGCTCTTTTTCTTTATGAAGCGCATTGCATTACATACTCTTGGCTGTAAATTGAACTACGCGGAAACCGCTGCCATCGGGAAACAATTTACCGGCACCGGATATCACGTGGTCGGTATTGATGACCTGGCGGATGTCGTGGTGATCAATACATGCAGCGTCACCGCCTCCGCAGACCGTGAATGCCGCCAATTGGTGCGCCGTGCACTTCGTCATTCTCCCGATGCATTTGTCGCTGTCGTCGGATGCTCGGCGCAGCTCCATGCGGAACAGCTCGCTGCGATCCAGGGTGTTGATCTTGTCCTGGGGACACAGGAAAAATATTCCCTCTTGAAGTATATCGAAACCGGCAAAAAGAAAACCCATGCGGATATCATGGTCTCCTGCATCGGAGAGGCGAACGAATTCGGACTGGCATCGTCGGCAGGATTCGATCAGCGGACCCGCGCATTTTTAAAAGTGCAGGACGGATGCAGCTATTCCTGTTCGTATTGTACTATTCCGCTTGCCAGGGGAACAAGCAGAAGCGCCCCTCTTCCGGAGATCATCCGGCAGGCAAGGGAAGCCGTTGAACTGGGATATAAAGAATTGGTGCTGACGGGTGTCAATGTCGGGGATTACGGCAGGAAGGATGGCACGAATCTCCTGGCGCTGGTCAAACAACTCGTTTTGATTGACGGCTTGCTGCGCATCCGCATCAGTTCTATAGAACCGAACTTATTAACGGATGAACTTCTCGAATTTTGGTACGGAGAAGAAAAACTCTGCAACCATTGGCATATTCCGTTGCAATCAGGATCTGATACCATTCTGAAGTCCATGCGGAGAAGATATGGCACCGATGTCTTTACCAATCGTGTTGAACGGATCAAATCTCAAATTCCGGATGCCGGCATTGGTTCGGATGTGATCGTGGGATTCCCGGGGGAGAGCGACGATCTCTTTGAAGAAACGTACCGGTATATCGCCGGACTCCCGCTGACGTATCTCCATGTGTTCAGTTATTCGGAAAGACCGAATACGCCTGCCTCGGAGTACCTTCAGAAGGTTGATCCGCGCATAAAAGCAGAGCGGAGCAGAACATTGCATACGCTCGGTGGGCAGAAGCGGAGTGATTTTTATCACCGCTTTATCGGAAAAACAATTCCCGTCCTTTTTGAATCAAAAAATTCTGACGGAACTATCTCGGGCCTGTCGGAGGAATACATACGCGTGGATGTGAATTCAGATTTAAATAGAACAAATGAAATTCAGCAAGTGACCATTCTGGAAGCATCCCCTGAAAAGTGCATAGGAATCTTCGCAGAACCGAACAGTGACACGCCACGACGCATTGCAATTTAAAAGGAGATTTCACATGAACCGATTCCTTCTCGCCGCATCCTTCTTCTGCCTTTGCTCACCGCACCTGCTGGCACAGAACAGGCCGCTGTCGGCTTTAGTGACAGGCGAATATCAGGAAAGAGTCCTCCCTTCCATGAATTATGATAATTCAAATATGATGGAGTCAAGAAAATCGGTGGTGCTGGCGGTAGTTGCGTCGCTGATTCTCCCGGGGATGGGGGAATGGTATGCCGGATCGTTTGAATCCGGGAAGTACAATCTCATGGCTGAAGGCGGGTTGTGGCTTACCTACAGCGGATTTCGTCTGCATGCCGACTGGCTGCAGGAAGATGCCCGGTCATTTGCGAAATTACATTCCGGAGCATCGTTTGATAATAAGGATGACCAATATTCTGTAAACATCGGTAACTTTAGTACGACAGATGAGTACAATCAAGCGAAGTTACGAAATCGTGAGAATGACCTTGTCTATACGGCAGGCCAGTACCAATGGCAATGGGACACCGATATCAACAGGAATCAATTTAAAGAGTTGCGGGTCAGGAGTGCCGAAGTGAAAAATAATTCAAAATTTATTATTGCCGCAGTGGTGGTCAATCACCTCTTCTCTGCGTTCTCTGCCGGCAGAAGAGCTGCGGCATACAATAAGTCTCTTTCTTTATTGGGACGTCTGGATATTCAAACCTATACCATGAATATCGGATCTCGAATCGATGGAGTGGGCGTAAATTTTTCGACGAAATTCTAAAATCCGGTATGCCCACGATCAGGTTGTTAATCGAATATGACGGTACGGAGTATTCCGGCTGGCAGTTCCAAACGAATGGACGATCGATCCAGGAAGAAATTGAAAAAGCAATAAAACAAATTCTGCAGTCGGAACTCCGGATTACCGGAGCAGGGAGAACGGATGCCGGGGTCCATGCGCGCGGACAGGTTGCAAGTTTTTTTATAGAAAAGGATGTCGAGGTCTATGGATTGGCAAAAAGCCTCAGTGCAGTTTTGCCGAAAAGCATCGTAATCAAAGAAGCGGCTGAAGCGCCACGGGGATTTAACGCCCGGTTTGATGCAACACAAAGGCGCTATTCCTATTCCATCAGCCGGGTGCCCACGGCAATTCATCGGAATTACTGCTGGGAATTGTATCAAGAGCTTCACGTTGAACTGATGCAGCAATGCGCAAAAGAAATTTATGGAGAACATGGATTCCGGGCTTTCTGCAAAGTGCAGGATGACTTTTACGGGCATCGCTGCACGGTGACCTGCGCTGAATGGGTGGAACATAAATCGATGTTAAATTTTGAGATCACGGCAAACCGGTTTCTTCATGGAATGGTTCGCACGCTGGTCGGTACCATGGTGAATGTAGGAAGAGGTCACACCGCGCTGGATGACTTCGTGCCTATTCTGGAGTCAAAAGAGAGAGCCGCTGCAGGAATGTCCGCACCCGCAAAAGGGCTGGTGTTGGAAGAAATATATTACTGAAGAGATGACGAATACGTCGGATAACAGACGATGTTCCTTTCCCTGATTTCCATCTCGGTCGCCGCACCCCGCTGCAAGAGGCTGATGCGAATCAACATCAGCCTGGTACGGGAGACCGCGGAACAGTGAGAGTCCTGAAGAAATGAAGCGATAGAAGAAGAAATGAAATCATTTAAAAAAATAGTCCGGGATGCCCTCTTCAAAGGCGGTCTGCTCCAGACCACGCTCTCCGAAGAAGAATTGAAGCAGGTCATCGATGCGAGTTCGTTGGGCGGGACCATTGATAAAACCGAACATGAACTTATTAAAAGTGTTCTGCAATTCTCGGATATCACGGCGAAAGAGATTATGGTGCCGCGTCTCGATATCGTTGCACTGGACATTTCCATACCGCGGGATGTGCTGGTGCGCAAAGTGATTGAAGAAGGGTATTCACGGCTGCCGGTGTATAAAGGGACGATTGATCACATCATCGGCGTCATTTACAGCAAGGATTTGCTGAGCTTGCTGGAGCATCGCTCACTCATTATATTGCAGGATATTGTTCGTCCTGCGTACTTTATCCCCGAATCGAAAAAAATCAGCCTGCTGCTCCGGGAATTTCAACAGAACAAAGTGCATATCGGCATTGTGGTCGATGAATACGGAGGAACCGAAGGCATCGTCACGATGGAGGATATTGTTGAAGAAATTGTGGGCGACATCCTCGATGAGTACGACGAAACGCGCAAATCGGTAGAACAGGCGGGTGATGGATCGGTCATTTTGGACGCCGCGCTCTCCATCGCAGATTTCAATGTCCAATTTCGAGCGCAACTCCCGGAAGCGCCCGATTATGAAACATTGGCCGGCTATTTGCAAAAAATTACCGGCAAACTTCCGGAATCGAATGAAGAAATACGGACCGAGAATTTTGTATTTACCATTTTAACGAAAAGCGCTCGCCGCATACGGCAGGTCAAAGTGAGCCCATCATTAAAAACCACGGCGATCGAAGAATCGTGATGTTTCCGCTGCAAGAATTATTCATCAAGATATGTGGCATTACCAACCTCGCAGATGCAGAACTGGCATGTTCATTCGGCGCCAACGCCGTCGGGTTCATCTTCAATCATTCGAGCGAACGGTACATCCCGCCCGATCGGGCCATCTCCATCATCAATAGACTTCCGGAACATATTTCCAAAATTGGAGTATTTGACGGTGCGAAACCTCACTATATCCAGAACATTATAAAACAGGTTCCGCTCAGTGCGGTGCAGGTCCTTGGAAATTATGGACCCGATGACCTCGTGGATTTCGATGTGAGCGTTATAAAACAATTTCAACTGAGCAGGTCGTTTGATCCTGAGATCATGAAAAATTACCTTGTGGATGCTTTTCTTTTAAAAGATCAAAATGTCGAACAGGATACTGCACAGCCCAAAAAATATCATTGGGACGTTGCCGTGAAGGCTAAAGAATATGGACGAATTATTCTTTCCGGAAACTTAAACCCGAACAATGTCGAAGATGCGGTTCGTTTTGTCCAGCCTTATGGAATAGACGTCCAAAGCGGTGTGGAATTAAAACCCGGGAAAAAAGATGTCCAAAAAATGAGAGACTTTATCGCCTCTGCCCGCGGTGTCCATCTTACGTACGGATTAAACGACGAAGAGTCCTAAAATAAGATTATCGCTCCGGTGGTGCATTCTTTTTTTGAGGGATGGTATCGAGGGGCGATGATCTTCAGTCATGGCGCTCCCGGTTGTTCCCTCTACGGTCATTTAACCACAGTCCATAAACTTCACTTTTTTGCTATAAGAAATATGTCGCCTTTCCCTGAATATTCACCGAATCTGATTTTCCTATAGAGATACCGGGCAAACGAAAGAACACGAGTATACGGGGGTCTGCCGCCTCCCGTGTCCGGATCATGCCCCAGAGAGATAACGGAAAAGCCGGAATAATCGAATAATTGCTTCAGCAAAGGAAGAGGGTATGGCCGGATATGGGTGATATCCAACCAAAAATTTGATGTCGCCACTTCTATATCCCTGAAATTTGGTGTAATGACAATAACTCGTCCATTCGGTTTAAGCCGTTTAAATACCAGATCCAAAAGTTTGATCAGATCAGTCGGAGAAAGGTGTTCTATGACGTGACTCAACATCACTCCGTCATACTTGTCTTTCTTTTTTTTGAGATACGAAAGCGCGTCGCCAACTTCCATGTGAAGGCCTTTCGCCAAACCGTTTCTGACAACCTCAGGAATGGTATCTATTCCTCTTCCATGGACTTGTCGTTCCTCTAATAGTTCCAGGAATGTTCCGCTTCCACAACCGACATCCAGTACCGTTTCTTCCGGCAAGAATATTTTTGCATATTTTGATTGATACCGGCGAACATGGGAGGGATCACCGTAAAATATGGTTGGGTTAAAAGGTTGTTTTTTCATTTTCGCGATCCTCAAGTCGGTCGGGCATTATTTTTTCTTTTCTGTTTTTCCAATGGTTATTTATTTTGCATCATGAGTGCTTCCCGATAGACTTCAAAAGTTTCATTGACCGTCCGTTCCCATGAAAACGTTCCTGCACGTTTCATTCCAGAGGCCACCAATGAAGATCGGAGCGCATGGTTCGAGAATATCTCAGTGATGGCCCTTGCGAGTTCGACCGGATTGTCCGGATGAATATATAGCGCGGCATCACCTGCGACTTCGGGAATCGAGCTTAATTTTGTTGTAATCACAGGTGTTCCAGCCGCCATGGCCTGGAGGACAGGAAGCCCGAACCCTTCATATCGTGATGGAAAGAGAAACATCGTACTGGCTTGGTAAAGCAACGGCAGCTCTTTCTCCGGAACGTATCCTAAGAATCTGATGCGGTTTCCGATTCCGAGAGCGTGGAGGGATTTCATGAGTTGCGGATATTCGCGCTGGTGTGCGATATCTCCGGCAAATGCCAGGAGTGGACACGCTGCCGGATCTTTTTCGAAGAGCAGTTTCAGTGCGTTAAACATAATCCCGACATTTTTGCGGGGATCGATTCCTCCTACATAGAGAAGAAAGTTCTCCGGGAGCTCAAATCGCGTACGAATTCTCAATAAATCAGACGGCGCCCATTTCTGAAAAAAGCGTTTTTCTGCAGCGAGTGGAACAACATGAATCTTTTCAGAAGGGATCGCGAAATATTTAATGATATCTTCCTTGGTGTGTTCCGAAATTGCAATGATGCTGCGTGAGTGTTGCAGGATTCGACGTGTCAGGCTGTTTGCGATACCATGCTTCAATCGTTGATACGGGCTGTAGAGTTCCTTGACAGAAAGAGAAATCGTATCCATGACGGAAACGACAGAGGGAACCCTGGAATACATGGTACCGTCTCCATGGGCAAGAAAATGAACCAGGTCAAACGAGGTGAATGGCATGGTACGCGGGAGCGTCCATTGTTCACTGATCATTCGAGTTGCCGCCGGTTCAAACCATTTTGGAGTCTGAAAGATGCACGGATGATTTTGAAGCCGTTCATCCACCGCGGGTCCCTTCTCAACAAGAAATATGAATTGAAACGATGAATTCGAATCAAGTATTCCATCAATCAGGTTGGAAGCATAGTGGCCAATTCCTCGATGGTTATGAGTCTTAAAGCCCTCCTGGAGCCCCCTGGCGTCGATAAGAATTCGAGGTACGGATGGTTTCATAGAATGTCGGTTTATCGTTTTGAACCTGTAAAGATTGCAAATCCCAGGTTTTTGAGATCTTGCTTATTTATGGCACCGCATAAAAAAAGTGCAATGGAATAAATTGCGACACTGGCAAGACCCAGCAGAATAATATTGACACGGTCACCAAAAACCATGAGCGGTAAAATGAATAATGCCGCACATGCCACACGCAGAAATTTATCACGTGGAATGACATGCCCGAAGTGTTTTCGGACTATCGAGGCAAGGAACACGAATCCGAGGAGCTCGGTCGCAACGGTGGTGATCGATGCACCAACCGGGCCGAAATGCGGGATGAAATAAAAATTAACCATAACGTTAAATACCGCATTCATAACTGAAATGAGGAGGACTTTCCGTTGTAGTCCTATTGCGCCCAACACATAACCAAGGATATTGGTGATCGCGGCAACCGGCAGCCACCAGACGAGAATTCGTAACGATGAACTCGCCGCGGCAAACGAATCGCGATACAGAAATTGAATAATGGGACCGGCGAGACCCGTGGTGAACACGGCAATCGGCATGACGAACAGGAGAGAATAAAACATTGCATTAGATGTTGTACGCACTGCCGTCTGTCGATCGGAATTATATTCTTTCGCTATCATGGGAAAAAGGGCAGTGACGACCGCCGCAGAAAATGCCGTGATGCCGAAAACGATATTGGTCGCCGATCGATAAATTCCTGTTTCGTGTTCGTTCACCAGCATCGACAGCATCACCACATCAATTTGGAAATAGATCATGACGGAGATGCTCGTGAGGGCAAATGGGAAGGCTCCTTTGAAGAGGGGGCCAAGAATTGTCGCATCAAAAGAAATCGATGTCAGGTAGGAATTTCGGTACGCCAGAAAGAATGAATATCCCGATTGGAGAAGAGCAGAAACAAGCAGAACCTTCAACAGGAGGATGAGATCCGCCTTGAAGAACAGTGCGACAAGAACGGCGGCAATATCAAATAATTTTGCCGCGATCTGGCTGAACGAGTCGAGCGATAAATGCTGATTGGCCCGAAAGAGACCGGAAAACGTTCCCGTGATGGTGCGGATCGTCACGACGGCCGCGGCCAGGACCATCGGATAAAGCAGAGAGGGGACACCCGAGACGAAATAAAACGAAATACTGATAAGAGAAATGCTGAAGAGAACAAGGATGAATTTGGCACTCAGGACCGTGCCGGCAACCCTTCCACGTTCTTCCGGATGCATTGCCAGGTGTCGAACAATAAAGACATCAAATCCGAGATCACAAAGAGGTGTAAAGAGAGCCGCATATGCGAGAAGAAAATTATAGCGTCCGAACTCATCGACGCCAAGATAATTCGTCAGCAGGAGGATTGCAATGACGATGCCGCCCTTCGTGATTGCCTGTGCCCCGACAAGGAATGCGATATTGCGGGCTACAATTTTCTGAATATTGTTCTGCATCGTTCTTTAATTTAAGATGGAAAAAAGTTAAATTAATTGCAAAGAAATGATCAGGCAGAAAGCGGCTTCGTGGAGTCGGTCCGTGCTTGATTCTTGAGTTCTTCATCCGCGATAAGAACTATTACGAAATGCATCTGGTAGTGATTTGGGATTATGATTCCTATGCGTATTGTTCTCGATGCGAGAAAGTATTACGATTTCGGCATTGGCACGTATATCCAGAACCTTGTAGCGCATTTGGAATCGCGGTGTGACCTCGTTCTCCTGGTTGCTCCGGATGACATGCACCGGATCGACCAGCACTGCCTGGCCCGGAAAAGAGTAAATACCTCAAAAAAATATTCGATTCGCGAGCTTCATTCGATTGCGGCAGATGCAAATAAACTGCATGCTCACGTTTTCCATGCACCTCATTACACCACTCCCTTCGGCCTGAAAATGCCGTGTGTGACCACCGTCCATGATATTCTGCATGTGAAAGGGAATGGCCATTATTCGTTTCCCAAGCGGGTGTATGCACAGGCCATCATCGCACATGCGTGCAACGTATCCCAAGCGGTCATCGTCGACTCAGAATTCACCAAGCGGGAGCTGATGGAATCCTTCACGATCACCGACGAACGGATTCATGTCGTCCCGTTGGGAGTCTCGTCCATGTTTTTTAAAAAATATCCGGCGAAGGAAGTCCAGCGTTTTCGGAATAAATATGGATTGGTAAAACCGACCATCCTTTATACCGGGAGCCTGAAGCCGCATAAGAATGTTGAATTGCTCATTTCTGCTTTTTCGAACATGAGGCATCGTTCAGATTTTCAGCTCGCCTTTTCAGGAGAGTATATTAAAAAACATCATGAACTCTGGAACGTTATCAAACAAAAGGGATTGACGGGTGATGTTGTTGAGATCGGCCAGGTAACGACCAGCGAGCTCGCTCTGGCCTATCGAGCATCCGCGGTGGTCGTTCTGCCGTCGCTCTATGAAGGGTTCGGATTTTCCATGGTGGAGGCGATGGCATCGGGAATACCCGCGATAGGAGCACGTGCCGGATCAATCCCGGAAGTGGTGGGGAACGGCGGATTATTGTTCGATCCTCATTCTGCGGAGGACCTGACCTGCACATTGGAGAACGTATTGGACGATACACTGCTTCGGAAAAAATTAGTACTGAGAGGGTTGAGGAACGTTAAACGGTTCTCATGGGAGAAATGCGCAGAACAGACATTTCAGATTTATAAGGATGTCCGATGAAACGTATCGGGATATTTGGCGGTACTTTTGATCCGCCTCATCACGGCCATCTCGCGATAGCACAACAGGCAAAAAAACAGCTTGCCCTGGATGAGATATATTTTGTGCCGGCGTTTATTCCGCCTCATAAACAGGGACGATTATCAACGACCGCGGCACATCGTTTAACCATGTTGAAGCTCGTCCTGAGAGGACAGGAAGGATTGAAAGTGTCGGCTCTCGAGCTGCAGCGCAAAGGAATATCTTATACCGTCGATACGCTTCAGTCATTGAAACGCAGGCATCCGAAGGCGGAATTCGTACTCATTATTGGAGCGGATAATCTGGCGCAATTTCATACGTGGAAATCCCCGAAAAAAATACTTCACCTTGTCTCGCTCGCGGTCTATAAACGAACCGGTTTTCATCTTCCTGTAAAAGACCGGGGTTTTAAATTTGTTCAACTCAAAGGCCGGTTGTATCGCGTATCTTCCACTGAAATCAGAAATAAAATTGAAAAGGGAAATTCCATTCGCGGTCTGGTACCGGAGCCTCTCTTATCCTATATCCAGAAACATTCATTATACACTCTGCAGATTCCACTGACAGTAAAAGGATCTCTCCATGAAAAGCACTGCGTCCGCTGACGCTGTTCAACGCATCATCCATGCCGAACATCACGATCCCTTCTCCGTATTAGGCGCTCACGTGGTCACGGTCAAAGGGAAACACGTTGTTGCAGTGCGGGCTTTTCTCCCTGATACGTTAGCGGTCAGTGTCGTCGATACCGCAACCTCTGCCGAATATGAGATGGTAAAAATAACGGAAGAGGGATTCTACGAAGTGCTGCTTCCCCAATATACTGAAGTATTCCCGTACCGGTTGAAACGCAAAGTGGCGGAGAACAGAATTGAGCTCTTCAACGATCCTTATTCATTTCTCCCGACATTGACGGACTTTGACCTGTATTTATTTAACAGCGGAGATCACCATCGCATCTATGAAAAATTAGGCGCTCATGAATTTGAGGCGAGTGGCATACGGGGCGTTCAATTTGCGGTCTGGGCACCGAATGCGAAAAGTGTCAGCGTGGTCGGCGACTTTAACGGATGGGATCGACGGCGGCATGCCATGCGCGTTCTTGGCGCTTCCGGAGTTTGGGAAATATTTGTCCCCGGATTGAAAGAAGGCGAAATCTATAAATTTCAGGTGAAAACAAAATCTGGAACCATCATTGACAAAGCCGATCCCTATGGGACAGAGATGGAACAACGGCCAAAGACCGCTTCGAAAATTAATTTCCTTCAACGGCATCAGTGGAATGATGGATCCTGGATACAACACCGTACCGGATCAGATCATCTGGGGGAACCGATATCGATTTATGAAGTCCATCTCGGTTCATGGGCCCGGAAGACAGAGGAGAACAACCGGTGGCTGACGTATCGTGAAATGGCGGAACGATTGGTGGCCTATGTCCTGGAGCGAGGGTACACGCATATTGAACTCCTTCCGGTGATGGAACATCCGTTGGATGCGTCGTGGGGATATCAAGTGACGGGATATTTTGCTCCCACCAGCCGGTTTGGCACTCCGCAGGATTTTATGTTTTTTGTGGATTATTGTCATCTGAACAATATCGGCGTTATTCTGGACTGGGTGCCGGCACATTTTCCCAAAGATGAATTTGCACTCGCGCAATTCGACGGCACGCATCTCTATGAACATGCGGATCCGCGTAAGGGAGAGCATCAGGATTGGGGGACATATATTTTTAATTATGGAAGGAACGAGGTCCGCAATTTCCTGATCAGTAATGCGCTTTTCTGGATAGAACAATATCATATCGACGGTCTGCGGATTGATGCCGTTGCTTCCATGTTATACCTTGATTATTCACGTAAGAAAGGCGAATGGATACCGAATGAATATGGCGGGAGGGAAAATTTGGACGCCATTTCATTCTTAAAAGATACGAACAATCTCATTCGCAAATACTTCCCCGGCGTCCTGACCATTGCAGAAGAATCGACGGCCTATCCCGGGGTTACTACCGATACGCAATACGGCGGGTTGGGATTCAGCCTGAAATGGAACATGGGGTGGATGCACGATATGCTGGTGTACTTTTCAAATGATCCATTGTTCCGGACCTATCACCATAATAATCTTACCTTTGCGCTTCTCTACGCGTTCTCCGAACGGTTTTTACTTCCCCTCTCGCATGATGAAGTGGTCCATGGGAAATCTTCGTTGCTGCATAAAATGCCGGGAGACGATTGGCAGAAATTTTCGAATCTCCGGCTGCTGTATGGTCTGATGTATGGATTCCCGGGGAAAAAACTGCTCTTCATGGGATCTGAATTCGGACAGAGAGATGAATGGAACGCTGATCAATCGCTCGATTGGCACTTGACGCAATTTCCTCCGCATGCCGGGTTGCTGAAATGGGTTTCAGATCTCAACAGGGTGTATCGGAAAGAAGGTGCGCTGCATCAGGTCGATTTTCATTATGCCGGTTTCGAGTGGATTGATTTTCATGATAAAGCGAACAGTGTTATATCATTTATCAGAAAATCAAACGACGGCAAAGAGAACGTCATCGTTGCCTGCAATTTTACGCCCGTCCCGCGCCCGGGTTACCGTGTCGGAGTTCCGGATGCAGGACGGTACCGGGAAATATTGAACAGCGATTCAACATTTTACGGTGGGAGCAACATGGGAAATGCCGGAGAGATTCAATCGGAACCGATCCCATATCAAAACCGGCCGTTTTCCATAAGCGTTAATATACCGCCGTTGTCTGCGGTATATTTAAAACAAGGTTAAAAAATGATTACTCATTCATTTCACTGACGAGGAATATATGTCACCATCAGAACCGACGGCAGATCAACCGGTGAACGGTCTTTTACGGAATACGTTCCATGAAATAACTCAGCCATTTATTGATGTGGTTCACGCCTCCAGAGCGCTCTGGGGTATCAACGTGTCATATCTCCTCGAAGGGCTTACGTACTTTGGCGTCGTCGGGTTACTCGCAATCTATTTCAACGATTTCATTGGATTGAATGATATCGATGCAGGCCGGATGGTCGGGGTGATGACTGCCGGTATCACCATCAGTATGTTATTTCTGGGAGCGACGGTGGACCTCATCGGCCCACGAAAAGCATTGATCATTTCTTTATCATTCATGCTTGTGGGGAGAATCCTTCTGACGGTCAGTCCCAACCTCTTTCCGACCATGGGAATGTGGTCCTCCGCTCATATCCTGGCGATGGGAGGCATACTGGGGATTATCATCGGATACGGAATTTACCAGCCCGCGTGCTATGCGGCGGTAAAATTTTTTACGGCCGGGAAAAATGCCGCCATGGGCTATGCCATGCTTTACGCGTTGATGAATTTGGGAGGATTCCTCCCGGGGCTGATCTCGCCCCCTGTACGACACTCCTACGGTATTTTAGGGGTGTTCTGGGTTTACGTGGCGCTGACGGTCGCCGGCATCGCCGTTATTATGATCCTTTTGACGAAGAAGGCGATCAAACAAGCACAGGAAGAATCGGGCTGGACGAATGCACAAACCGAATCGGAGGAAAAAAAACCG
>RPQN01000100.1 GCA_003819715.1 Ignavibacteriota bacterium
CTTCCTCAGCAAGATTCGTATCTATCAAATTGCACACCAGGATGATACAATAGATTAGCTCCTCAATCGATTGGCCAAACCTGTTCATTATCTATTCGAAAACAACGTACATGGGCATCTTTGGCGGTGTTAATCGTTTATCGTTGGCAGTTGGTTTCTAAAAAAACATGGCATAAACATCCCTGTGCTTCGGCACAGGGATGAGGTGCCATGGTGTCATGAGGATGAATCATGAGAGCATCGCAAGAGATGTTGGTTGGTGGAAAACTCTGTGAATAATAATTGATGTGATAGTTGTTCGTCGATTGTGTTAGCGCATAGTCCAAGTATGCGCTTATTTTTAGAGAACGATACAATACAATTTTATCCCTTGGTCATTCAATGGAGAGAAAAAGTGAAATCGCATGATAAAACCTAAAATAATTTTTGGGATGCTGCTGTTGTCGGCTATAAAAATTCATTCCCAGCCATTGGCTTTTCCAGGTGCAGAAGGATATGGTCGGTTTGCGTTGGGTGGACGTGGAGGGAAGGTGATTGAAGTGACCAATCTGAATGATGCGGGACCAGGAAGTTTTCGCCAGGCGTGTAATGTGAAAGGACCAAGGGTAATTATTTTCAAGATCTCCGGTACCATTGATCTGCAAAAACCTGTCACCATCCGTGAACCGTATGTGACTATTGCAGGTCAGACAGCGCCGGGAGATGGAATCTGCCTCAAACGAAGCTCGTTGGACATTGAAGCGCATAATGTCATCGTAAGATATATTCGTTCACGCCCCGGAAATCTTTATGGTTCTCAAATGGATGCTATCACCATTGGAGGAGATGCGCATGATGTGATCATTGATCATTGCAGCGCAACCTGGTCCGTGGATGAATGCCTCTCTCCTTCGGGGGGAATTTCGAGTATTACCGTCCAATGGTGTTTAATTGGTGAGGCATTAAATAAAAGCGTCCATAAGAAAGGAGCGCATGGTTTCGGATCGCTTGTGCGCGCTAATGGCGGAGTGACATTACATCATAATTTATGGCTGAAGAATAATGCGAGGAATCCGAGATTAGGCGATAATTATGGCAAATTACCGTGGCCGACATTTGATGTTCGGAATAATGTCATCTATAACTGGGGAAATATTTGCAGCGGGATGACGGGCGACCGGTTGAATGCGAATTATGTCTCAAATTATTTGCGTCCGGGACCCCAGAGCAGCGCATATCCACCAATCGTTCTTACGAAGACTGCGCGGGTAACCTTTTACCTCCACGGTAATGTGGTAGAGGGAAGACCGGAACAAACCATAATACCGCTTGCTCTGTTTCGTTCCTCAAACGGAAAAATTCAAGGCGAAGTCACAATCGTAGATACTCCTACGGTTGTATCAACCGTTGCCACGACCTCTGCAGAAGTAGCATATCGAGATGTTCTTGCACATGTCGGTGCAGTCTGTCCTCAACGTGATGCCGTTGACTCTCGGCTTATTCATGAAGTGACAGAAGGAATCGGCAGAATAATAGACTCACAGGATGAAGTGGGCGGCTGGCCGGAATTGAAATCACTTGCCGCACCAGGCGATTCTGACCACGACGGTATAACAGATGAATGGGAAAAAAGTAATGGGCTAAACCCGCTCGATTCAAACGATGGCGCAATATATACGCTGTCTAAAGATTATACGAACATAGAAATGTATTTAGAAAGTCTTCTGAAGTAATTCTCCAACATCCCATCAACTTTTAGGTAAATAGACATATGAAGAAAATCATTATTCTTATCTCCTTGATCTTTATGACTCAGATAGCAGTAGGCCAGGCTCCATGGGAAAATGGAAAACTTATGGTATCTGGAAATGGACGGTTCTTGCAGCATGAAAATGGAACGCCGTTTTTCTATCTCGGTGATACCGGGTGGC
Source organism: Ignavibacteriota bacterium (assembly GCA_003819715.1). Lineage (GTDB taxonomy): Bacteria > Bacteroidota > Ignavibacteria > UBA10030 > UBA10030 > Fen-1298. Next base: position 1,911 of record RPQN01000100.1, read on the forward strand.
TCATATTTCAACGAATGAACAGAGATGACGTGAAGCAGTACTTTGAAAACCGAAAAGCGAAAGGTTTTAATGTGGTGCAATGTATCTTTTATCAATCTTATAATGATAAAAATGTGCATGGTGATTCTGCATATCTCAGCAAAGACTTGACTCAGCCTGACCATACACCCGGGAATGATCCCGACAATGCAGCACAGTACGATTTTTGGGATCATGTGGATTATATTATAGATGTCGCAGCACAAAATGGCATCTATTTGGCTATTGCACCCACATGGGGTCAATTAGTATTACGCGAAAAGGAAATGACAAAAGAAAAAGCGGAATTATTCGCAGCTCATCTTGCAGATCATTTTAAAGAGAGACCTAATATTATTTGGATGAATGGTGGAAGCGCCAAGGGTGATGTAAATAAAGATATTTGGGAAACCATTGGTGCTGCACTAAAAATAAATGATCCAAATCACTTGATAACATTTCACCCATACGGCAGGACTCAATCTTCAACTTGGTTTCAGAGAGCTTCGTGGCTCGATTTCAATATGTTTTCCTCCGGACATCGAAATTATGCTCAAGATACTGTTGGTAAGAAATATGGGGAAGATAACTGGCGATATGTTTTGGAAGACCTTTCAAAAGCCCCGATAAAGCCCACAATCGATGGCGAACCATCCTACGAATCTTTACCACAGGGACTGCATGATCATTCTCAACCTTATTGGAAATCTTCTGATGTGAGGCGTTATGCATATTGGTCTGTATTCGCCGGCGCTTGCGGTCATGCTTATGGACAAAACACGGTAAGGCAGGTCTACAAACAAGGAATTAATAAAGGAGAAAGTGGAGCAAAGATTTCTTTCTTTGAAGCGTTGGAAGACACCGGCTCTTCTCAGATGCAGTATGTGAAAAACTTGATTCTGTCACGTCCATATTTCGATCGAGTTAATGATCAAACCGCGGTTACGGGGGATAAAGGTGAAAAATATGACCGCATACTTGTAACGCGTGGTAATGGTTATCTCATGGCATATACATATACCGGACGTGAATTTTCCATTCATATGGGAAAAATTTCAGGATCCGTAGTAAATGCATGGTGGTATAATCCAAGAACCGGAGAAGCGACGAAGATAGGTGTTTTCAAGAACAAGGGATCCAGACTATTTGATCCCCCAGGCAGGAATTTAAATGGCAACGATTGGGTACTGGTGCTTGATGATGCTTCAAAGAAATTCGAAGCACCGGGAGTGATGAGTGTGAGATACTAAATGTAAGAATTCCTCTTACTCAGGGGAGAGGGTGAAAACGTAAATCAGAGAAAAATAGTGACCCTTGCACCGTTAACGCGGGATCTTTTGCTGATTAAAGTATGAAAACTCAAGCAGTCGTTTTATCGCTTATATTCTTTGCAGTGGTTGTTTTACTGCAAGCTTCGACGAAAGCTCAGGGCATACGAAAATGGACGAACATACCGTATGCAACTCTATCGGATGCTCAAAAACTTGATATTTATACTTCTGACAATGACGATGTAAAATTTCCTGTTATTGTGTACATTCACGGCGGTCCCTCTTTTAATTCAAAAGAAAATATAAATACTGTTTTTGGATTTTTAGATAAGCACTTGAAGAAATAGGATCTGTACAATGACTAACGCGGGCGTTGATCTATAATTCACAAGCATCACAGTTGCTCCCGATATTATTTATGCACACTATCGGGATGTAGACGTTCAATTTCTGAATCAGGTTCTATTTCAACTACTCGGATTTACAAACCATTCTTGGTAAATAGACAAACGAGGAATTTTCAATTGTGCTGCAGGTGTAATCCGGGTCCCGTGTGATATTCTAAAACTTGTATTTGGTTCTTAGTTCTGTCATCGATGCTTCACTTATTTTCGATTAATAATAATAAAACGTGAAAAAGTTAAGAAAATGTTCTAATTTGGAAAAAAACCCTAATATTTGTACCTTAAAAGAAAATTAGAATAAGAATTAGTAATTCAAAGGAAAATTTATTGACTCCATTGGACAGTGTAGAAGAAGCCATAGAGGATATCCGAAAAGGGAAAATAGTTATAGTCTTTGATGATATAGCCCGTGAAAATGAAGGCGATTTTATTGCTTCGGCGGAGTTGATCACTCCAGAGATTATAAATTTTATGGCGAAGTATGGAAGGGGTCTTATCTGTGTGGCTCTTACCGAAGAACGTTGTAAAAAACTTTCGCTCGAAAGAATGGTAAAAAACAATACGGCACTAATGAAAACTAATTTCACCGTATCGGTAGATTTGATCGGAAGTGGATGCACCACTGGTGTTTCGGCTTTCGATAGGTCGCAAACTGTAAAAGCTCTTGTCAATAGTGAAACATCTCCTGGAGATTTAGGCCGCCCTGGCCATATGTTTCCGCTGATTGCACATCCAGAAGGAGTGTTGGGACGCAATGGACACACGGAGGCCTCTGTCGACTTGCCACGATTAGCTGGCTTAACACCGGCTGGCGTATTGGTGGAAGTGATGAACGAGGATGGTACGATGGCCCGTTTAAAGGATTTAGAGAGCGTGGCTCGACGTCACAACTTAAAATTGATTTCTATCAGTCAATTAACGAATTATAAACAAATGAACGAATAGTATGCTTCCTTATCAGCGGCGCGAAAAAATTCTTGAGCTCATTCGAGAAGACGGCCATGCCAAAGTCACAGAATTAAGCAAGATTTTTAAAGTGACCGAGGTAACTATACGTCAAGATCTTGAGCGGCTTGAAACAGAGGGGAATATTGTCCGTGAACATGGCGGTGCATATCTTAAAAATATCGATTTAAACGTTCGGAATCTCAGTTTGCAGAACCAAAAGAACCTTGCAGAAAAAACGTCGATTGCTCGGAAGGCGGTTGAATTCATTCATGAAGGTGATACAATAATTCTCGATTCCGGTTCCACAACAACCGAGATAGCCAAATTGATCAGTGGATATAGAAACCTGACAGTCATTACCAATGCTCTCAATATTGCATTTATACTGGGGGCACAAGCGGGAATAAATGTGAATGTGACCGGTGGAGAATTTAAAGCGCCGACCCTTTCGTTAACAGGACAAAAAGCTTCTGACTTTTTCCAAAATTTACATGTCGATAAATTGTTTCTGGCAACTGCAGGCATCGTATTGAAATCAGGATTGACATATCCGGGAATCAGTGATATCTGTGTAAAAAGAGCTATGATCGAAGCGGCAAATGAAATCTATTTGGTCGCTGATTCCACAAAAATAGGTAAGAACTCCTTTGCAAGTCTTGGCCCCTTATCCTTAATTAACTATCTCATTACAGATTCCAAAATTAAACCTGACGATATCGAGTGGTTGAAAACTTACGATGTCAAATTTGTGATTGCGGAACAAGAATAATCCTTTAACGGTTGTCGAGAATAACCCCGGATAATTATTAACTTTGGATAAATACTATTATCTCCTGGGAAGGATTTTATATTAAAATCCATGAGTCTGTTGTACTTTATTTGGGGAGAGCTTGCAAAAGAGACCGCAGCTTTTCAGAACCGGCCAATAGTAAAGCGGGAAAGACCTCCACATTAAGATTTCCGAATAAAACATCGGAATCCCTCCTTACAACTCTGATCACCCAATTATTATGACAAATAAAAATCCCCAGACAAGCCGGGGATTTTATAAAAAATCTTCAATCTAAAATTTTAAATTTGCAATTTTAAATTTTGTAGCGGGGGGGATTCTGCGCCAGAGGCGCATGAGCCTTCGGCTCAGAACCCCCAATCGAAAGATATCCATCGAACAGGAAATGTATCTTGATTTTAGTCCTTCATCCCGGTCCAGTACAAAATACAAAATCCCCTAAACCATCTGGAGGATTTATTAAATCAATTCAACATTCTTCATTCTAAAATCTTCAATCTTTAGTAGCGGGAGAGCGCCACGTACTGCCGGGTAAGATTCAGATTCCCTTTTTCCCTTCAGAATTAAGCAATTCAAAATGGGAAACTTCCTCATTCTCCTATAAAAATTAGACCTCTCGATTAATTCGTATATTAGAACTATGAACATCTGAATTTATTGATCCAGAAATCAGAACACTTTTTTCTGGAATTTATTTAGTCATAGAAATTACCTTAGGTTGAAAATTGTATACGGCTGAAATATTTTATTAATACTTCGACTAGATTTAGCTTAGTGTATAAAATAATCGGTTTATTCAAGTGACTTGCCCCGATTTGTGACGACCAGGGGTATCGGACTCAAATTGAATCTTACATTCAGGATCGATCTAATGCGAAGTTTTGTTATAATATATACCTGGACTGTGCGGCAAAACTTTATCCGAACTATAACATCAATAAATACTGAATTTGTTAAGGCGACGTACCAACATAATGTGACTTTAGGTTTGAAGAAAGAAGAATATTATGCAAAATTCATTTTCAGAAATACTTTTGCCATTGCAGAAAATCATAATATCTGCATGGCTGTTTATTGTTCTTTTAGTAAGCTTTGCAACTGCGCAAATAAAAGACATACAATTTAAACATCTCACCATTAATGACGGTCTCTCACACGGTTGGATTTTATCCATCATACAGGATAAGTATGGTTTTATTTGGATTGGAACAAATGACGGTCTAAACAGTTATGAGGGATATAATTTTCGTGTATACAAAAATAACCCTCGAGATCAATATTCAATCAGTAGTAGCAATGTTATGTTTTTGTTTGAAGATAGCAGGGGAGACTTGTGGATTGGCACTGCAACAGGTTTAAATCTTTACGATAGAAAGAACGATCGATTCATTCAGTATCCAGAAATTCCACGGGGCTCAATATTTTCAATTGCAGAAGATAAAGACAAAATACTTTGGATAAGTACGGCTATTGAACTATACCGTTTCGATTCTAAAAATGATAGTGTTCGTATTTATACTCAAAGTATTATTACACATAACAAGACTGACTTGAATACCGGAGGGCATAGGGTAATATTTATTGACAGCAGAAATAATTTATGGATAGGCTCCAGTTATGGTTTGCACTTGTATAATAAAGAAAAGGATTCATTCATCAATTATTATTACAACGATAAAAATCCTCATAGCTTGAGCAATAACGATGTTTACTCAATATTGGAAGACAAGACTGGTAGAATATGGATAGGCACAGCAGCCGGTTTAGATTTATTTACGAACGCCCAGGACCGTCCCTCAAATGGTGTATTTGTCCATTATCAGAATAGCAAATATGATCCAAACAGTATTTCTCAGGGCACGATTCTCTCTCTTTTAGAGGACGATAAACACAATTTATGGATAGGTATTGAAAATGGTGGATTGGACATCCTTGATCTCGATACCTACAAAAAAGATGTCAATAGATTTGTTCATTATAAAAACAATCCTAACAGGGGAACGAGTCTCAGTAATAATTCTGTTTATTCTCTTTTCCAGGATAAACAAGGCAGCATTTGGATAGGGACATTTGGTAATGGAATAAATATAATAAATCCAGGATCTGAAAAGTTTATCCATGTCGAGAACGAACCCGGCATCTCAAATTCATTAAACAATAATCAGGTAAATGTTTTTCTGGAAGATAATGACTTTCTCTGGATTGGCACCGAAGGAGGTTTGAACCGGTATCATAAAAAAGACGGTACATTTAAACATTATGTTCATGATCCTTTGAATAAAAGGAGCATTGGTTCTAATGCTGTGTGGGCTCTTTGTAAAGATAAGCGTGGAAACTTATGGGTAGGAACATGGGGCGGCGGCCTAAATAGATTTGATTCTAAAACTGAAACATTTGAACATTATTATTATGATCCCAAAGACACCAATAGTATAGGGAGCAACAATATGTTCTCTGTTTTTGAAGACAGTAGAGGAAATCTATGGGTAGGAACCATGGGTGGCGGATTGAATATGTTTGACAGCAAAAAGAAAATATTTACCAGGTACAATACATCAAATTCGGGAATAGCTACAAACTATGTCCAAGCAATTATAGAAACACAAAATGGCGATTTGTGGCTTGCAAGTGTAGACGGATTCAGCCATCTCGACATAACAACAAAAAGATTTGAAAGATTTCAAAATATCGAGAACGATAGTACAAGCTTGAGCAGCAATAGGTCAATGTCAATTTTCGAAGACAGTAAAGGGAATATTTGGATGGGGACTGATGTCGGCCTAAATCTGTTTAATAAAGTTACTAAGGGGTTTACACGTTATCAAAAAGAACATGGGCTGCCTGATAATTCCATCAACAGCATTGTTGAAGATAAGCATGGAAATTTCTGGATTGGCACAAATAAAGGCTTATCAAAATTTATTAATGCAATCAACCTGCCGGCAAAACCGGAATTCAAGAATTATACATACGGAGACGGGTTACAGGGCCATGGATTCAGCCAACGATCTTGCCTAAGAGGATCTGACGGAATGATATATTTTGGTGGTTCAAACGGATTCAATGTATTTGATCCCGATAAAATCACCGAAAACACATTCATTCCACCAATTGTCATCACGGATTTTCAGGTTTTTAATAAATCTGTGCCCATTGGTGAAAAAGGATATGAAAGCGCAATTGAAAAAACAGAGGATTTGACTCTTTCCTATAAACAATCTGTTTTTTCATTTGATTTTGCAGCACTTAATTATATTTCATCTTCAAAAAATCAGTATGCATATAAAATGGAGGGATTTGATAATGATTGGAACTATGTCGGCACAAAGCGTACTGCGACCTATACAAATTTAGATCCGGGAAAATATATTTTTCGAGTTAAAGGATCAAATAATGACGGTGTATGGAATGAGAAGGGTATAGCTTTACCTATCGTTATCACACCACCGTATTGGGAAACTATTTGGTTCCGACTTTTTTTAGTAGTCGTTGCAGCCGGAATTGTTTTCTGGATTTATAGGTGGCGTATGCAGGTGAGAGACTTAGCAGCACAAAAAAGAATGGATGCAGCTTTGACAAAGGACCGCAATCTTTTGCGAGCAGTAATTGACAACATCCCCGATGGAATCTATACAAAGGATTTGAATTATCGAAAAACACTCACTAATCGGGCAGATGTTACTAATATGGGTCGCAAGTCAGAAGCTGAGGTTTTAGGAAAAGATGACTTTGAATTATTCCCGAAAGAATTGGCAGAAGGGTTTATTACTGATGACCGATCAGTAATACAAACCGGTCGGGCTGTGATCAATAGAGAGGAATATGTGATTGATGGAGAAGGTCAGAAACATTTTTTGCTTACCACTAAAATGCCATTTCGGGATGAACAAAATCAGATCATTGGCTTAATAGGTATAGGCCGAGATATTACTGGGCGCAAGAAAGCAGAAGAGGAACGCGAACGATTAATTAAGGAGCTACAGGATGCCGCTGCTGATATTAACGTTTTAAGCGGCCTTGTTCCAATCTGTTCAAGTTGTAAAAAGATTCGTGATGACAAAGGATATTGGACACAACTCGAAGGATATATTCAGGCACACTCACAAGCTAAATTTAGTCACGGTGTCTGCCCTGAATGCATGGAGAAGTTATATCCAGACTTTATGGCAAAGAAACGGAATGAAGAAGGACAGAAAGAGAAATAAGTTGTACGCAGGATTATAAGAAGCGATACTCCTGGAGTTCATTTCATGATGAAGATATTTATTATCTCGGCCTTGCCTTCTTTTCCACGTTCTGTTTTACTATGCGTGCGTATGGATAATAACTTCTTCAGCAATGCTTGTTGCCAGATCTGCTACGCGCTCCATGTTTCTGATCTAGCGGGGGAGATATCCCGCCTTCGGCGGGACGCCGTTCCAACTCCAATCATCCAGTTACTCCAAAACGAAGCTGCCCCGGATAAGCCGAGGCATTTCGATTTGTAGCGGGGAGGGGGGATTCCGCCTACACTGCGTTCCGGCGGGACAGGCCCCGATCAAAAAACGATCGGGGTAAACGAACGTAGTTCTTTATCCTGGTCCATTACAAAATACAAAATCCCCCAAACCATCTGGAGGATTTAGTAAATCAATTCAACAAATTTCAATCCGCTTTTAAATCTTCAATCTTAAATCTTCAATCTTTAGTAGCGGGGGGGGGATTCGAACCCTCGACCTGCGGATTATGATTCCGACGCTCTAACCAGCTGAGCTACCCCGCCGTAGGATCGAAGATTGAAGAGGGTAGATTTTAAATTTAAAAGAACATAGTCAAAACAAATTTGAATATCGACTTCGTCGATATATTATTACAGGCCTCCGGCTGGATTATGATTCCGACGCTCTAACCAGCTGAGCTACCCCGCCGTAAGAATGAAGATTTAAAGATTTTAGAATGTAGATTTAAAATAACGCAATAAAATATCTGTATATATCGAATAATGAAATATAAAAAAATATTTCCTCGACTGCAATTTTTCTCTAGCGCATATTTATTATGAAAAGTGGGCTTGTGTTCCGGATACGTATGCTGAGAATCGATTGTGACCTAAAGGAGAGATGAATCGTATTCACGTATTCAAGAGGAACATATAGTCTGATTGAATATAATTAAATATCTTGTCGGCAATCACCTTGTGCCCCTCTTTGTTCGGATGAATTCCGTCAATGCAGACCAATTTTCTATAATCGTCCTTCTGCAGAAATGCAGAGCGGATATCGATAAGCCGGGTCTTTGTCTCTTCCGCCACACGGAGGATCGCCGCGTTGTAGCGCTCGTGCCAGGAATAGATGTGCGAAACATTCCCGATGAATTGCAGTATGTTTTTCCCTGCCTGGTCGCTGTTGTGACTGATCCAGCGAAAGTACTTGTCGGGATCAAGGGGCGGGAGAGAGACGAGAACGGGTACGATATTCAAGGTGCGCAGTTTCTCGACAAGGTGTTTGAGTAATTCATAGAACGCTGAACATTCCGTATTGGGATGAAATTCTCCCGAGGGATTGTCTGCGATCTCATCCCAATGATAATCGCAGTCGTTGCCCCCAAATTCAATTAAAACGATATCCGGTTTCCTTTTCAGGACGTCATCCTGCAGCCGCAGCATGCCTCCAGCAATCGTACTGCCGAACTTTGCAGCATTATACACAATACCTTTGAGGCGATCGCGCAAGATATTCGTGAAATTTTCCAATAACAACGAATGCTTCTGTTTTTGTTCGTCGTAAATTACGCCGCGTGCAATGGAATCTCCATAAACGACGATCGTATATCGATCTTTTCGTTCAAAGGTGTCATTGAGTATTTCCATAACTTCGGCTTCGCGGTATGATGGGACTTCTCTCTGTAATGTAGCAAGAAAGAACTGTATGTGCAAAAAAGTCTTTTCCCTGGAATCGATGTACTAGATGGATCCTGAGGAGAATCGCCATTTGTAATTACGATGTACACTTTGTATTATATCTCAGATTCCGGATGAGACGAAGTCCTGGCAGGTTATTTAAATTAAGTATACTTATCTCATATATTATTTATTCCTGACTGCATTCCTTCTGCATTCTCACAGTGCTGCGCAACAATCTCGGAATTTACCCGAAGATTCTTCCCGCACATTTATTCTGGGTGAAGTAATTGTCACGGCGGAACGCGATAATATTACAATAACATCGACGACCGATGAGATGAATGCTGCAGAAATTATTTCTCTCAACGCAACGACGCTCGAATCCGCCCTGTCGCGCATGCCCGGAATTCATACGACCCTGTCGCCGAAAAATGAATCACAGATATTCCTCCGCGGATTCTCGCAGACGCAGGTCGCAATGTTGATGGACGGCGTACCGATATACCTGCCGTACGATCAACTCCTGGACCTCGATTTCTTATCAGTTCATTCGATCGAAAAAATAACGGTTACGAAAAGCATGCCGTCCGTGCTCTACGGACCCAATTCCATGGGGGGGATCGTGAATATCGTCACTGCCCAGCGATCCGAACCACCGCATGCATCTGTCACGGCTCAGGCGGGCAATGAAAACTCATTCAGAGCGGATGCGTCGGGTTCTTACAATCAATTCTATCTCAATGCGGGAGGTGCGTACTCCAATTCGAACGGGTTTGCCATGTCGGGCTCCGCTCCAGAATCCATTTTTCAGAGCGGCAGCCTGCGGTCGAACAGCCAGTCCATGAAACGCAGTGCTTTTATCAAAACAGGATTCCAGGACATTTCAACTATTGACGCCGCAGTATCATTGCTCGTTGCCGATGGAGACAAAGGAATTCCCACCAGCATGTTCACCGCGAAGCCTCGTTATTGGCGGTTCACCGATTGGGGTAAAACAATCGCCAACTTCATGGTTGCTGCAGACCTGAGCAGAAGTATGACCATCAGAGGCAACGTCTATTACGAAAAATTCGGAAACACCCTCGACGCCTATGACGATAGTCTGTTCCTCACTCAATTAAAACCATCATCCTTCCACTCGGTGTATGATGATGATACCTATGGAGTGAATGGTTCTTTGCGTATCGAAGGACTCTTTGCGGAAGTGACAAAAGTTTCTGCGGCATACAAAAAAGACCGGCATACTGAATCAGGGAATTTCAATCAGCCGTTTAAGCGGTACGAAACCGACACGTATTCTGTCGGCCTCGAGCAGGATTTACTCCTCTTCAAAGAGTATCACGTCGTCGCCGGTATGGGAAACGACTGGATGGTTCCCGTTTATGCAAATGGATCGTCGTTGAGGGCGTCTGTCTCTTTGCTGAATGGATACCTCGGCATCAGCAAATTGTTTTTTGAAGAAACAACGCTCTATGCCCATATTTCGCGAAAGGGCAGATTTCCTGCCATGAAGGAATTCTACGCGGAAATCCTCGGACGCAATTCACCGAACCCTGACTTAAAATCTGAAATTGCGTTGAATACTGAAGCCGGAGTCGACTTCAATTTCATGCCCCAGTTAAAATTACATTCGGCCGTTTTTTTAAATGACATCCAGGACTTGATACAATCAGTCGTCATAAGACCCGGTGTACAGCAATACCAGAATATCGGTCAGGCGGAGTTTAGAGGCATCGAAGTGAGCGCAGCGTATGATCAACCCATCGGTCAATTCAGTTTGAATTATATTTATTTGTCGGCACGCAACACCACCCCGGGTGCTGCAACGTCTCATCTTGAATATCGCCCGGAACACACATTCAACGCGGCCTATCGCAAAACCTGGGATATTGGTCTTACTTTTTCCGGTGAAATCACTGCAGTGAGTTCGTTTTATGGCGTGGATGTCGATACACGCGTCCAGCATGAACTTTCCTCGTATACGCTTATCAATATTGGCGTTACTCAGGCGATTACTTCAGAGGTTCGTGTATTCGCCAGGGTGAATAATTTACTGGACAAATTTTATCAGGCTGATTATGGATTTCCTGCTCCGGGAAGAGAATGGCTGATCGGATTGTCCGGTGACTGGTAAGGAGAGATCACGCGTTCCTGATTCCTTGATTCGTTGCTTCTCACGTTCAATTACTCTAATTTGAAAAGAGAAGGAGAATAAAAGAATTTAAGATTATGAGATTATAAGGTTGTGAGAATATAAGAGTAAAAGTTTATGTTACAGCCTGGAAAGGAATTGTAGATCATGCTGCTGGTCGGTGTCACAGGGCCTGTTGGATCCGGAAAAACGTCGCTGCTGCTTCTATTAACAGGGTGGTTCCAGCAGCAGCATAAGGGCGTTGAAGGGTTTCTCGCTCTGGGAGGCGCCCGCGTTGCTGCACACCAGGGTGCAACCAGTTATCGGCTGCAGATGGTTGCCACCGGAAAAAATCTTCCGTATGCCTTACGCGGTGATTCGAAGACTCCTCCGTATGTGTTCGACCCTGAAACCGAACGATATCTGGAGGAATGGGCAACACAATTAAAAATGCATGGCGCGCCCGCGCTGATCGTGCTCGACGAGTTTAGTGCACTGGAAGCTTCCGGCCGCGGCCATGCGAAACTCTGGGATTCCATACAATCGTCGAATCCTCCGCTCGTCGTGATCGCAATGCGCAACGGACTCGTATCACTCATTGAGCAATCGCTCGGAGTGTCGTTCGATACATGTGTCGATGTTCAGGAAAAAGATGCATGGGATTCTCTCCGTAAAATCTGTGTCGAGCATGAAGATTGGAAGCGGGTGGGGGCGTATGGAGCAGCAGCCGGGAGTTTTGAAGCAAGTGTCGGTACGATGCTCCATACGGCACAGGTGCCATTCCGCGGAATTGCCTTGTCCAGCGTGCAATCGATGGTGATGACGTACGCCGGTGATGGCCTCGGAACACGGGGAAAAGTGATCTGGGTGCCTTTTATTTCTGCCGGCTTGAAGGCATTGTCGCCGGCCGGGAACAGCCTGAATCCGATGCTTGCAATCAGTATGCAGGGCTTTCTCTTTACCGGAGCCATAGAGATGCTGGGCTGGAATGCATTGGGAGTATTGCTCGGAGGCTTTCTCGTCGGCGCTTGGGCTGCCGCGCAGGGGGTCATTCTTCAATTTATTTTTGTCGGCGGTGATGTGGTCAGGATGTATGACATGGTCCTTCAATGGATTGCCCAAAAACTTCATCTTCCAGCATTCGGATTAATCGGACTCCTGCTGATATGGACGTCCATTGCCGGGATTATTTCATCGTCGCTTACGCTGTATGCGTACAGAAGGCGTCAGAGAATACCGGAACGACTTCAGCAGTTGATCGCTCAAGGGGCACCCTATTTTGCTGTTGAGGAGAAGAACCGTTCATGGAAGTCTATTGTTCATAAAAGTGTACGTGATGTGACAAAGCCCTTCTTCTGGCTTCCTCTACTTATTCTCATCGTATTGATTTTGGTCACCGGTTCTTCTCTGGAAAATGTTTTTTGGATTACCGTGAGAGTCGCAACATTCGCTCTGGTTTTCTTTTCCCTTGCTCGTGCGTTTGATCCGCGGTCGTTTCTGAATTGGCTGCAGAAGCGGGGTTACTGGGGGCCGGCATATGCATTCCGGCTGGTCTTCCTGCAGAATCACCACGAGAAGAATTTGTAACACGTGGAATGTATCTTCTGAATGCTCAATTCTCAATCAGTTCTTGAATGAAACAGGAAGAGCCCGCTGAGAATTCTGTTATCAAAGCAGTGCACAAAAATCGGTTGCCGCTTTTATTAAAGCCATCCTGCTGCCCTGAATATTGAGACACGGCCGAAACCCGAAGGGAAATTTTACGTATACATTTCAAAAAAAAGTAACAATGAAGCTGCCCATTACATATCAGCTTAATCCGAACGGACCCGCTGCCTCAACTTATTATCCGGCAATAGCGGAATTTACAAACCAGGTCCTCGAGAGGGCGGAGAATTCAATTTTTTCCATCGCACGTGAGTACCGGCAATATATCATTGAATATGAGCTCGAAGATCCCCGTACGAACGAAGAATATGTATACGAACTCTTAAATTTTGGACTTCTTTGGCGGACGTATAGTCACACTGCAAATTCTATCAGGTTCGCGCCGTTCCGAATTCTCGCTGCGCTCGCAGAGTGGAGGAAGAAGCACCAGCATCTCAAACCGGCTATCGATATCCTTCGCGGTTTGATGATGTCCTGTTTCCTCGTTCCTGGAAAGCCGAAAAGAATGGAACGTCCGCCGCTGAATTTGTATGAAGTGGAGCGCCTAGTCGTCTGGCTCGATGCAACGGGGGATTTCCGCGAAGATGCACTCCGATATATTCGCTGGCTGGGATATTGGGGAATACAAACCAACCGGCAATTTTCCAGGACGATGGAGCGCGTGCTTGCCTTCAGCGACTGGTTTGAAGATACCAGTCTTGTCCGGTTGGGAGGGTATACACCCCATGTCGATAAATTTATATCTGAGAATGCAGATCAGTACCGGTGGCGGGAAGATCGGTTCGCATGTTTGCGGTCCAGATCGGAATATCATTTGAACATGGTTGGTGCTGAAATATTGAATCGTGCCTTCCGGTCTGAATTTCTGAACGCCGAACATAAAACGGTGCTGGTCCCCGGCTGTATGCGCCTGAGATCTGCGCAAAAATGTGAAGGGACGAAAACGGCCGACGGTGTCCGCTGCACGGGATGTGAAGCGAAATGTCATGTCCATCAGCTGCGGCAGCTGGGAATAAAGCAGCACTTCGATGTGTGCGTTATGCCCCATTCGACCGACCTGTCCCGCTGGGCGGC
>RPQN01000101.1 GCA_003819715.1 Ignavibacteriota bacterium
CCGGTCCCGAAGCGTGGCAAAATCCGGTATGAGCCCAAGGTACCAAAAAACGAATGAGACCGTAAAATAGGGGGATACGGCAAAGACATCCCAAACGAGCGGCGAAAGGAAATTTATCCAGATTCGGTGATCGTTCGGATACGGCAGCAAATATCCGCCCAGCCAGACCCGGCCAAGGTGAACGACCGTGACAAACATTCCGGCGCATAATACCGCAAAAATGGTCATAGCTTCCGCAAAGCGCGCAATGGCATTCCGCCAGCGCTGACGAAGCAAAAAGAGAATCGCGGAAATCAACGTCCCCGCATGACCGATGCCGATCCAGAAGACAAAGTTCGTGATATCAAACGCCCACATGACCGGCTTGTTAAATCCCGCCAGGCCCAGCCCCTTCAACTGAATCATCGTGACCGCAAAGAGGCCGTACGCCAGCAATAAGAGAGCAACGGCAAAGGCAATCCACCAGCGCCGCGCGGGAAATTGATCCAGCGGTGCTGCAATCGCAGTATCAATATCCGCCGGGGACACCGTGCGGGTAAACAGTTGCGGTTCCTTTGTATAATCAATGATAGTTGAGGCCAAACGTATTCCCCAATAAAAAATTATTACACGTTCCTGGTGCCGTTTCTATTAAGTAATTTTGTGTCTAAAAAATAGAAACGGCATATGGAAACGAGCACTACTGCCTTTTTGTATTTGTCTTTTTTTATCACCAGATGTTTACTTTTTTGTAGTGGCATTAGATTTATTCCTGAGCTTTGCGATATAGGTGACATTCGGACGAACATTCAATTCCTCTAGGACGGAATACCCGAGCGGGTGTTTTCGATAGCGGGCGATGTTCGAACTGGAATCGTTCATATCGCCGAACACAATCGCTTCCGCAGGGCAGGCCGCCTGGCATGCCGTTGTGACATCGCTCCCTTTCAGTTCGCGTCCCTGCTCTATGGCATGCTGCCGGGCTTCCATGATCCGTTGAATGCAGAATGTACATTTCTCCATCACACCGCGGGAACGGACTGTCACTTCCGGATTATGGACGAGACTCACCGGCTGCTGCTCATAATACCCGTTTTGGAAATCGTCCCGCCAGTTAAAAAAGTTGAAGCGCCGCACTTTATACGGGCAATTGTTCGAACAGTATTTTGTTCCGACGCATCGGTTATACACCATCTGATTCAAACCGTCAGGACTGTGATTGGTTGCGGCGACCGGGCAGACATTTTCACAGGGGGCATTATCACAGTGCTGGCACAGCATCGGTTGATGGCTTAACAGCGGATCGGCATCGGTTCCTGAATAATATCGATCGATCCGGATCCACTGCATCACACGCCCTTTTGCGGCCTGCTCTTTTCCGACGACCGGGATATTATTTTCAACGTTACACCCTGCAACACAAGCACCGCACGCGATGCATTTATTGAGATCGATGGCCATCGCCCACTTGACGCCCGGGTATTCGACTTCCTTCGTGATATTCATCGATTCTGATTTATCTTTATGAAGGAACGCTGGATTGGCCTCGTAGCCGCTGAGCGTCCCTTCCCGGATGATTTTCCTTTTCAAATGCAGGTCTTTTGTGAATTCATCATTCAGTGAAGGATGTTCCTGAGTGGAGACCAGCTGGTAGGAACCGGGTGCCTTGGTTATTTCCGCTCCTGTAAATACCCGTGTGCCCGAGAGAGATTGTTTCGAAAGCAGCACATGTGCATTCACCCCGACATCGCTTCCGACAGGGCCGGCGATCGTCCGGCCGTAACCAAGAGAGAGAGAAATAAAATTGTCTGCCTGTCCCGGCTGCAGCAGGACCGGCACCGTTATCGCTCCCTGCGGTAATCGCACCTCCATCAGATCGGTATTGTTCAGCTGGAATACCTTTGCTGTACCGGGCGAGAGGGATGCATAATTGTCCCACACGATATTGGTAATGGGGTCCGGTAATTCCTGGAGCCATCCGTTATTCGCAAATGAACCATCCCCGAGAAAACAGCTTTCCGTCAATGCAACAGCCACTCCGGCGACCGGGATCGTGTTATTCAACACAGAGACATCGCTCTTAAATCTTCTGCCGGCATTTCGTTGTTCCTGAAATTCAACCGCCCCATCGTGCAATGAGGAATACCAGAATGTCTTGAAATCGACCCGCGGCCTGAACAATGGAAACACTTCTTTTTCCCACCGGTTCATGAGATAGGTATGATAGACGGTCTCCACGGAAGACGCGTTTTTACCCATCCATGCAAGCAGGACCGCTTCTTTTTGTCTTGTATCGTGCAGCGGAGCAATAACCGGCTGTTGAAGAGAAAGAATCCCTGTCCTCACCTGATAATCGCCCCACGATTCAAACGCATGATTGATCGGCAATACCATGGTACAATTCCGGGATGTTTCATTTTCCGATTCGCTCAGACTAATGCTGAGCAGGACAGATTTCAGGGCCACGGCATAATCAAATTGCCGGGAGAGATGATAGAGCGGATTGGAATCAAAATGAATCACGACGCCGATTCGTCCGGTTTTCATTTTTTCGACAAGGGTTTCAATCTCTCCCTGGGTGGATAACGGCAGGAGAGAAACCTCTTGATGATCTTGCGAGAAAACAGCGGTATTCCCAAGAAGATCATTGAGATAATTCACGGCTATGTGAACTTCTTCTGAAAGGATGCTTCCCGCATAAATAATCGCCTCACCCCTGCAACTTTTCAAATCGTTTGCGAGGTTCTGCAGTATATCTTCCGACAGTTCATGCTTCTGCGCAAATTCCTTCAAGGACAGGCCCGCGGCAGGGCCGCTCCCGCCGAGTTCTTTTGCCAGTGTGGTCACAAATTCCAACTGGGCATCAGTCCGGAGCCGTAATCGATAATCCGCATTCGCTCCCGTCAATGAAAGGGCGCCTTCAACACAATAGAGACGATTGAAAGCCGATGAATTCATCACATTCCGGCCGTCGGTAAATTTACGGATTTGTTCGACCGCCATCCCGTCCGTTCCCAGGAAGTCGGATTCCAAGGCAAGAATTATTTTCGCTTTTTCCCACTCAATAACAGGCAGCTCACCGGAGCCATAACATTTTTTCCATGCGTTCCTGCGGTTCTCGTCATGAAACAGCGAATAACTATAGACGGCCGCACCCGGATAGCGGATCTTAAAATCATCCAACATTTTTTTTGTTGTCGGTGAGTGAACCGCTCTGGTGAGGAGAGCAATTTCTTTTCCCGTTCGGACCGTTTCTTCAAGCTGTGAAACTATCAGTTCGTCTGCCCGGTTCCAGGACCATTCCTCGAATTGACCGGAAGAACGCGCATGTTTTGGTGTGCGCAACCGGTAAGGATCATAGAGATTCAGGATGGAGGCCTGCCCCTTTGCACAGATTTTTCCCCGGTTCACCGGATGATCGGGATTGCCGTCTATTTTAATCGGACGTCCTTCCCGTGTTTTGATAAGAATGCCGCATGACTGCGAACAACCGGTACACGTCGACGCATAATAATTCGGGACACCGGGCGTGACTTCTTCCGGTTTTTTGGTGTAGGGAACGATCTCACCCTGGTCTTTATAGTTCGAACATCCGGCAGCAGCGAACGCTGCAGAAGCCGACATCAATGCCAGGAACCGTTTGCGCGACATTCCCGACATCTCCGAAAGATTGAACTCCTCTGTAACACTCTTCCTCAGCTCACGGCCGTCGAACGAGGATTCATCAATGCTTTCCGTCTCATGAGCGGACGGATTCCGGTTTTTCAGATTATTCACCATGAGAGAGTTTATTCTTGTTCTGCCGTGGAACGGCCAATGGATTGATGATGACCTGAACGGGTTTATTCTTTTTCGCAATTCCGGTGGAGAATGTCATTCCAGAGAACAGATGACCCGCGAGCCATCCTCCGGAAAGTCCTGCAAGAGCCCTCAGAACGAATGAACGCCGTTTGAGCGTTTGCGTGTTTCCGGGAGATACTCCGGTCATGGAATCAACGGTGGCAGGCATAACAATTCTCCGGTCCTTTTTTTATGATATGACTCTGTTGCAGTAATTCCGGTGCATTCCGATGGCAATTCAAACAGGCTGCCATGGTAAATTCCGAAACCTGCATTGCGCCATCCAGATCTTCTATCGGCCCATGACAGTTACTGCAATCGATTCCCTTGTTAACGTGTACACTATGATTGAAATACGCATAATCGGGAAGGCGATGGACACGCTTCCATGGCAGTGCAATTCCTTTGTTATAATAATTTGTGAGTCTCACGATTTCCGGTTTGTCTTTTCGGGCAATCGCGTGACAATTCATACATGTCGACACCGGCGGGATTGTCGCATAGGGAGAGATTGTCACTCCCGCATGACAATACTGACAATCGATTTGCATTGTCCCCGCATGAAGTTTATGCGAGAATGAAATAGGTTGAACGGGAGAATACCCTACGTTATCGCGTTCAGCACGGGAAAAGAAGTACGTGCCGATGAACGATATCACACCGACGAACAGAATGATCGGCAGCCGAATGCGGAGCGTGTAATCAATGAGCGCTTTTTTCATAACCGATAATAATTGACACCTTTGTTCCCGTTATGCTGCCGTCGTGCCGCACTTGAACGACCGCGTCCTGAAGCAATCCTACAAAATAATAAGTTACAAATCAATTAGGAGTGTGTTTTGCTTCTCATTTGTTGAAATTTAAACAGGAACGAGCAGAAAATGATTCCCGAATAATTTATTTATTTTGAGCGTTTTTTTGATTTTTTAAGTCACAAAAAACATACCAGGTATGCGAAAGAAGCGGTTTGCAATAGCAGAGAACATTGCGTAAATTATTATTCCGGAGAAAATTGGACGCTTAGCTCAGCTGGTTCAGAGCGCCGCCCTTACAAGGCGGAGGTCGTAGGTTCGATCCCTACAGCGTCCACAAAAAAGCCCGCATAAAGCGGGCTTTGTCCTTTTCATAAACATCACAGCAGCGGCTATTCGTACCAATCCATAATACTGTAATATCTTAGTTTGCCAATATTCCTTGCTCGAGCCAGTGCTTCGGAGCTATATCTGATTTTCGCATTCGACCCTGTACCTTTTAATGTGACTTTTGCCCCCGCATTCCCGGCAACAATCACTCCTCCGACAATTTTGGGAGTGCCTGATGCGCCGAACGTCACCGTGGTATTAAATCCATCGACGATCACCAGCCCATAAAATTCGAGATTGCCGTTAAACTGCACATCTCCGCGAACGACAAGAATTCCGTAACCAACGACACCGCCGGTAAATTTAATACTGAAATCCGGATTATCGCCGGCATTACAATAGGTAATAACCGGTGAAGTGGGACTCCCCCAGGTCGCACCGGAAAATGTGCCCGAAGAGGGATATTTATAATCGGCGTTGGCCTTGTATTCATCGATAAAATCTTTAGGATCGACGACCGACGTATCAACCTTCACCGCAGGAGACCCTATGATATTTGCGCCTCCGGCATTTGCCACCTGGGCAGAATCAACGGGGTTCATAGTGGTAACACCAGGAAGATCGCCTGAACCGACAAGTGTTGTCCCCGTCGCATCATAATTGCGTCCGTCAACCTGAGGGCTGCCGGAAATATTATAGGTCACAGGGACGGCCCGAATTCCGATCGCACTTTTTGAAGACGGAAATGGTTTGGTGGTGCGAAGCAATTTCACATGCATCGTATAATGAGATTTTAATTCTTCAGACGAATTATCCGGATACGTACCGACCGACGTGATCAGCATCGTATCTCCGGTGGCACCGCTTACCGATATTCCGATGGTATATGCCCCTCCGTCAAACGTCCCGGTCGTCGGAATGGTTGGTGTTGCCTTATCATATTCGCGAAGAGTTCTATGTATTGCCGTACGTGCAATATTGCGGGCGTAACTATAATTATAGTACCCCACTTCCGAACTCGAAAGGCTTTCAAACGATTTGTTCATACTGATTGTAAAGACGCCGAACATTAACGCGAGACCGCTGACCAGCAAAATAGCACTTCGTCCCATGATCCATCTCCTAGTAATTCAAATTCGACAAATTTCTCGGGAGTATGGTTTTCTCCCAGGAAACCGATTCCCAAACGGTGTCCACCGGTACCGATTCCGAACTTTGGATGCTAAAACGAATCCGAATGCCGCGTATTTTATCTAATTGGGCTGAACCGATAATCGGCGTGGGAATAATGGCATTTTGAGCATCAAAATATTTGAGGTTGAACTGGATGAGTCCAAAATTGATGCTCGTCGTATTTCCATTGACCGTTCTGAGAAGAACAAAATCGCGCGGATTGGACGTCTCCGTCAACCCGCTCGGTGCACCAACCGAATATTGGATCGGGGTGCTGGCACCGGTGTTGTCGAGAGCGGCGTTGAATGCAATGGAAGAGGAGTCTGCTGCAGTTATTTTGGGGCCGGTCACATGATACCCGATTTTTACAATATCATGTTCTACAAGACGGGCAAGTTCAACAGCATTGGTCTGCACGGTGTAACTGAATTGATTCTGTGCCTTGGTATTATTCATATTTACTTGAACCCTGCCGAGCGACAGGGTAAGAACGCCGAATATAAAGGCGGACATGATGATATCCAGGAACGTAGACATAGTGCAACCCCTTCTCTAAAAGTATCTCCGATACACCGCCAGGTCCCTGATGACCATCGGTATAATATGTTGTTCGCTGTCAGTAATCATATTGGGATGGGTGACGGTCACGGTGACTCTTTTATAAAACGTACGATCTGATTCCACAACATCCGGATTCGTCTCACTCACGTACGTCACAACGACTCTGACATCGAACCATCCAAGGCGTGGATTCCAGGCTTTTCGATGATACCCGTCATAATCATCCACATCGTTAAATTTTGTCTTGGATTGAAAATCATTTACTTTGGTGGTGTCCTCGATATCGACCCCGCCATCGATTTGTTCACCTGCGCCGTCCGGACCTAACAATCCTGCCGGCGTAATATCGGTATATTCAAATGCGCGCGTATCATTGATGGTGTTCTGATCGAAGTCATTATAGAGAATTTCATCTAATGTCGATTGCGCGATAGAAATCGCATCAAGATTTACTTCCATATTAAATCCCAAAACGCTCGCATTGACAATCGACGAATTAATGCTCAGCGTGAGCACCGCAAGGATCGACATTGCGCACAAAATGAGCATCATCTGTCCGGTATTCATGGCCATCTCCGTTTATTGCAAGTGGATATTATTTATCCATCTCACAAACAAGCAACATGATTTGTACCTGTCCAGTTCCAAGGTCCCAATACTGAAAAATTTAGCTTTTTAAAAGAATATAATTAACGAAGCGATTCGTCAGGTTGTAATTTTGAAGATATTTCAAATACGAGACGGTAAGATAAACCGACGCGATGTACTCTCTCGACTTCGATCAATCTTAATTAAATATGAAAGTTGCTTTATTACAAGATGTTGTCAAGAATCACATCGAGTACAGCCAGTGTGTGTTGTGAGTCACGGAATGGAGGCGGAACAAGGAGTAAACCCATTCATATTGGGTCGAGTACGTCGGCGGAGAACAAACAAATTACGACAGGTCCAAATTTAAAAGATAGGAATCGGATAAGGAGGAATAAGTCAACAGCTCCAATTATTTTCGTTCTTCAAATTCCCCGGTTTTTTTATTTTTCATGACATTGTCCCACGTGAAATATCGGCCGTTCATTGCGACATAGACACCCGGGGGAAGGGTTTGAGCAAATGCAAGAGCGCTGCCGATATTGAACAATCCGTCGGAACTGCCAAATTTGTATGGGATCATCGCCCCGGTCAATACGATTGTCTTTTGCAGATTTGATTGACCAAGCACTCTCGCCGTTTCTTCCATGGTGTCCGTTCCATGGGTAATCACCATCCGATCTTCCTTGCAATTCCGGCTTTGTTCAACAATGATCTGCCGGTCTGCATCGGTCATTTCCAGGCTGTCCACCAGCATGAGAGCGCGAACTTCAACCGGTACTTTACATCTTCCTAATCTGAGCATTTCCGGCAAGTGAGTATCTTTAAAAAACAGTTTGCCGTCGAGTTCGTTATACTCCTTATCAAATGTTCCGCCCGTGATAAATATTTTAATCGCCATCGAGTGTTTCCTCTCTTATTTCGTTGTTCCGCCTAAGATCGGCAGGGAAAACGTAAACGTGGAACCTTTTCCAATTTCACTATCCACCCAGATCATTCCGCCATGCGCTTCAACGATGCGGCGTGTAATAGCAAGTCCAAGGCCGATCGATTTTTCGCCGGCAGTCGGCTTGACACTGGTGCGCGAAAAATCCTTGAACAGATGTTTCATTTCTTCCACCGGGATGCCCTGCCCCTGATCTTTTACGGCAATCCATACTTCCTTATCAAATGCCCGGGCGCTAAGAACGATCTGCGTGCGGGAAAATGAATATTTCACCGCATTCGTGATAAGGTTGGTCAGCACCTGTTTGATCCGAGCCTGATCCACATGAATCACGGGTAATGATTCTGAAGGATCCACCTTTATTTCTATCGATTTCGCATGCGCCAGCACGCGAAGGGAGAGCTGTGTGGCATGGAGGAATTCATCGATGTCTGTCGGCTGCCGATCCAGCTGCAGCTTACCCGTCTCTATCGCGGTCACGTCCAGAAGATCATTGATCAGTCCCAGCATCACATCGCTCGTCTGATTCATATCGTTCATGACCTCCCTCTGATCCGTGGTAAGGTCTCCCAAGGCATCGGAGAGAAATAACTCGAGATATCCTTTAATGATTGAAAGCGGATTTCGTAGATCGTGAGCAGCCATGCCGAGAAACTTATTTTTGAATTCATTGAGTTCAAGAAGCTGCTGAAGGTATCTGCTTTTTTCCACGATCGTGGATAATTGATTGGCAATCTGGATGAATATACTCTGATGGATTTTTGCATACGTATCCGGTTTCATACTGGAAAAGAACAGAAAACCGATCGGTTTTCCCAGCGCACTTAACGGACATGTAAAACTAGACCGCATCCCCTCCTTCACAATCTTTTGAGTTGATTCCGAGTGAGGGTGTTTGAGAAGGTACTGTTCTAAATTGTTGATAATCCGAGGATGCCCTGTATCCAAAATCGTCTGCAGGCTGCTTCCATCAAGCAATGCGGAATATCCTTTCGCAATGAACACATGGGGTGCATCCGAGCGCGCCCAATACGCCCGCACATATTTTCCTTCATCAATAAGGGCGCATCCGATACGATCATACGGGATAATCTGCCGGAACGAGTCAAATAAATGGTCGAGTACTTCATCCAATAACATGCCGGAATTAATATGCGTGGTAATATCCGTGAGGATTTTGATCTCCTCAAAACGCTTTTCCAGTGAGCGGGCAAGGTCTTCCAGGGCGAGTCCGAGTTCGGCCACTTCATCCGATCCTTCTTTCGGAAGATCGATATTGAAACTGCCTTCTTTCATGGCTTTCGCCACATGAACATATTTCCTAATTCTTGGATCTTTTTTTGTTGTCATCATCCTATCCTCGGACTTTCTTTCCTGTCGGTTCCTTTAAACGAATGACCGAGATTTCTTGTCGTCTCTTGCGTTCTGAACACCGGAACTCCCTGACTCTGACGGATTTTCTTCTTAGGACCTGCTCTTTTCAGGACGAAATTCATTTTTTAAAACTTTAGACACCATCAACGTCATCTGATCGGCGGTGTATGGTTTATTCAGGTATCCCTGAATTTCAAGACCGGCCACACCGGCGGAATTGACGTCTGTTAAAAGGCCGCTTGAGACGACAATCCGGAGATTGGGATCGAGCCTGCGCAGCGCTCTGATGGTCGACGACCCGTCCATGAGCGGCATGTTCATATCGGTAATCACCAGGTCGATTGATCCTTTTTCCGCGCTCGCAAAAAGAGCCGTCGCTTCCGCGCCGTCTGCCGCGGTGAGGACACGGTAACCGACCGCTTCAAGAATTTCCTTGGAAACCTGCAGCACGGAAAGTTCATCATCCACGATCAGGATCTGCTCTCCGTTGCCCATCGCAGGCGGAACATCTTCACGCGGAACGATCGTTCCCTCGGATTGTTGCGTGGCCGGAAAGAAGATTTTTATTTCGGTCCCTTTGCCAACCTCGCTGTATAATTTGATAAACGCATTGTGTGATTTTGCAATAGTGTACACCATCGAAAGTCCCAGACCGCTCCCTTTCCCCTTATCTTTTGTTGAGAAGAACGGTTCAAACACCTTTTCCTGAATTTCCATCGGGATGCCGGTGCCCGTGTCTGCAACGGTCAGCACAACGTACTGGCCGGGATGCGCGCCGAGAACCATGCGGGCAAAGCTTTCGTCCATCGTCATTCCTTCAGCCGTCACGGTGAGGCGGCCTCCATCGGGCATCGCATCTCGGGCATTGAGACAGAGATTCATAAGCATCTGCTGCAGTTGAGCCGCATCACCGAAGATCATGGAGAGATCTTTTGAAACACCGATACGCAGTTGAATATTCTTTGAAAACGACGCTTTGATGATCGATTCAATTTCCATGACAATATATCGCATCTGCTGCGGTGCAAAGTTTTTTTCCGTGCCGCGCGCAAAGAGGGATACCTGCTTGATCACATCGCTCCCGCGTTTGGTACTGGCTTCCAGTGAACTAATGAGTTTCTTGAGGTTCGGGTCTGTAATTTTCAGGTTGAGTATTTGAATGGACATCAGGATGGGAGACAGGACATTATTCAAATCGTGCGCTATACCGCCTGCCAGCGTACCAAGACTTTCCATACGCTGCGAACGTCGAAGCTGTACTTCAAAATATCGCTGTTCCGTAATATCGCGATCGATCACGAGGCGTGCATAAGGATTGCCGTCTCGATTTCGCACTAATGACCATCGGGACAGAGTAATCAATTTTCTGCCATTTTTCGCCAGATGCTGAAGTTCTAACCTGCATTCCCCTTTCTCAAGAAATTCTTTCATTCCGCGTTCGTATTTCGGCAAATCCTCTTTTGAAATGAACTGATGGCTCTTCAGTGCTCTTGCTTCATCCCATGTCCAGCCGTACAATTTTTCCGCTGCACTATTCCAATAGATAAGATTGTTCTCCATATCGCGAAGGATAATGGGATCGAGTGCAACATCCAATAAATGCGCTTGTTCCGCAATTTTATCTTCTGCGGCTTTCCGCCCGCTGATATCGCGGCTGACTCCAAGGAGGGCAGCCGGCGAGCCTTGTGGATCGCGTAAAATATTCGCGCTCACTTCCGTCCACACGGTCCTGCCGTCTTTGCAGATCTGCTGCAGTTCCCAAGTCGTCTGAATGTCTTCCTCATCTGTTGGTGCAAGTAACACCTGGATACCAGCTAACATCCTGACGGCGGAATCCGAAGTAAAGGCGTCCTGGACAGATTGTTCCATGGCTTCTTCTGCTGTAAATCCTCTCAATTGGAACACCGAGGGGCTCACATAGGAAAAGTGTCCATCCAAATCCATGGTCCAGATCACATCCCGAATGTTTTCCGTCAGGAGGCGAAATAATGCTTCGGACTCTTGTAAATTTTTTTTTGACTGCTGTCTTGTCGTATCAACGAATCCCGTTTGTGCATCCACCGAATCGTCCTCAAGTATGGTTTTGGAATTTTCCAACTGAATAACGCTCACTGATAAACCACCGATACCGATCACCCACGATAAAATATTTTTAACCTCTGTCTAATCTCCAAACGAAATTCCCAAATCACGCGCCGTCTGGACGGTATCGCAGGTGATTGGAACACATTTCATTCTGTTGGTCGCCTCGGCAAGCGGGACATAACGCACCGTGGGCGGATCAAGCGCAACCATTACACCATTCTGACCTTCATCGAGTGCACGCACCGCTGCCGCACCAAATCGGAGTGAAATGAGCCGGTCGAAGGTGGTCGGAGTTCCGCCCCGCAGCAGGTGTCCAAGAACCACGCAGCGTGTTTCTTTTCCGGTGATCTCCTGAATTTCTTTTGCCACGCGCTCGCCAGCCCCGCCAAGTTTTTCCGCCCGGCCGATTTCTTTTGAGACCACCGACAACGTCCCGCCCTTCGGGATGGCTCCCTCGGCAACCACGACGATGGCAAAATGTGCCCCCATCTTCCAACGCTCTTCAATTTTATCTGCAATTGTTCGAATAGTATATGGAATTTCAGGAATGAGAATCGCATCTGCAGTTCCCGAGACCCCGCAGTCCAGCGCAATCCAGCCCGCATAGCGGCCCATCACTTCCACCACCATCACCCGCTGATGCGATTCCGCGGTCGTATGCAGCCGGTCAATGCATGCGGTTGCAAAAGAGACTGCGGTATCGAATCCGAAGGTAATGACCGTCTTATCCAGGTCATTGTCGATGGTTTTGGGCACACCGACTACCCGTAATCCTTTTTGTGAAAGGATATTCGCTATTCCGAGCGATCCGTCTCCGCCGATAGCTACCAGCGCATCGATTTTATTCTTCCGAAATGCTTTGATCAATTCATCGGTACGATCGATCTCATGAAATTTGCCGTCTTTCCCTTTCACCGGCCACTTCAGTGGATTCCCCCTGTTGGTCGTACCAAGAATCGTTCCGCCGAGATGAGTAATGCCGCGCACCTTCGACCTCGGGAGAGGAATAAGTCCGCCATCCGGATAATTCTTCGGTTCCAATAAGCCGTTATATCCGTCGCGGATACCGTAACATTCCCAGCCGCGATTTATGGCAGACACCACCGCCGCCCGAATGACTGCATTCAGGCCCGGTGCGTCACCGCCGCCGGTGTTCAGGGCGATGCGCTTGATCGAGTGACGTTTCATGGCATATTCCTTTCTACCAACAGAAGAAAATGAATACCAGGATCAAAGGTATTTATAATGAGGATAACGATAGAATGCTACTGTGAAGAAAATAACCATTGACTAATGCAATTGCAACACCTGCAACGAAGGGAGGAGAGGGGAAAATGAGAAAAAATGATGGAGCCGCCTTTTCAGGCAGGCTCCATTTGAGGAGAGGTTACTTATTCATCTCTAAATTCAACGTAATGGTGACGTCCTGACCAACAATAAAGCCGCCGGCTTCAATTGTTTTATTCCATTTCAAATTGTAATCAAATCGATTGATCGTGGTTGTTGCTTTCCAGGCGCTCAGCGTTCCGCGGTTGGTTTTCATTGTCCCGTTTAATACCGCATCAAAGGTGACGTTCTTTGTAACATCTCGAATGGTCAGATCGCCCGTGATTTTATAGGTTTTATCACCGGTCTTTTCGAACGACGTGCTTCGAAATTTCATTTCCGGATATTTTTCGGCATTAAAAAAATCGTCGGATTTCAGATGATTATCCCTCGTCGTATTATCCGTGCTGATACTTCCCACCTTGATGACCGCCTGAACTTCCGCGTCCGAGAAATCATCTTTTGCAGATTTCATCTCGACGGTATAATCCTTAAAGCTGCCGGTCACTTCCGAAATGACCATATGCCGTACCGTGAACAGGACGCTCGAATGGACTTTGTCTGTTTTCCATTCGGACTGCGCCAGCACACTGCTGCCTATCATGAAGACGGCAATGACGACATTTTTTATTGTGTTCATTTTATTTTTCCTCCAGTGTTGGTTATTCGTTCATTTTCTATTCTTGGACCATGATGAGAGCATTAATTCAACGACAAATGCAACGGCGAATGAATCGGCGTGTTATGAAACATCAGCTCACTGACCGTATACTGCATGAATTTGAACAACGGCATCATCTTTAGCGTTTTCTCGACCGCCTCAGCGGAAGACGCGAGCAGGGTGATCCAGAGTGTCTGCCGGTCGGCAGATAGACTATAGCTCGTGATCACTCCTTTTTCCATCAGACGGTTTATTTGCATCCGCTGACTCGGAATCAGCGCTATGAACTCTTCGCTGATGAGCGCTGCAAACCGGACGACGGCCATATACTCATTCATAAAATATCCTTTCGCATCAAATCGGTTGAGCGGTACATTTCTCCCTCTTCACCGGCAGGATCGGGATTTCCTATTACATTATTCTGTCCTGCTCTCCTGCTTGCGATACGCGAGAGCGAGCGTTGCTTCAATTAATTGACTGAGCTGCTGATTTATGTTCGGATCGACGAACGAACCATCGGGCTGGAATGCGGTCCGCGCGGACCGGATAAAGACCTGCGGCTGCGGAACCAGTTCGACACTCAGCGCTCCCAGGACCTGGCGCAGATGAAGCTGTGACCGCAGCGTTCCCACCATGGTTTTCGATGCACCAAATATTGCGGCGGTCTTTCCTTCAAAAGGATTCGTTTCATCGGAAGCCCAATCGATGGCGTTCTTCAAGACGCCGGGAATCGAGTGATTATACTCGGGCGTTGCAATGAGCAGGACATCTGCCGAGGCGACGGCGTTTTTTAATTCCACCACTGATTCCGGAAATCCGTGCGCCCTCAAATCTTCGTTATACAATGGAAGGTCGAGCGTTTTTAAATCCAGTTCCGTCACATTCGCATTGAATTCAGTGGCTATGTGCTTCGCCGTCTGGAGTGCTTTCCGATTATAGGACTCTGACCTCATACTGCCGGCAATTGCAAGAATATTTAATGTCTTGTTTTTCAATTATTCAACTCATCCGGATGAGAATTCAGACGTCTCCTTTGTTATTGTTCTTTCTGAAGGCTTGTACCGAGCTTTTTCAGAAGCCGTCCAAGTTCCGCCTGCTCTGTATCGGTAAGTACCGAGGCAAGTTTCACAATATGCCGAGCGTGCTTAATAAATATTTTATCGAACAACCGTTTGCCTTTGGGCGTTAATTTTACGTAGAAGGCACGGTGGTCTTGTTCATTTACCATGCGTTCCACCAGTCCGTCTTTTTCAAGATTATCCACCACCACCGTCATATTGCCGCCGCTGACCAGGTGTTTCTTTGTGAGATCACCGATGAGCATGGTATTCAGATGACCGAGGCATTCGATGACGCCGAACTGGGCAGAGGTTAACCCGAACGAACGGATGTTTGCTGCCGTCATGTGGCCGAAGGTATCATGTGCCCGCGTGAGTTTTACCCACATCGAAAGCGCGAGATCTACTTTCTTTCCGTATTGCTTTGTCGTTTTCATAGGCGTTCCTTTTAAGTTCAAAGTATTTAACAGAAAGAGTCTATGGATAGTTCCCGGGGTCAAGCGATAAATCTCTGGTGAGACAGGGGAGAAAAAGAGAATAGTCCGGCTCCGATACGGTGCGAGCCGTTGAACCGTCGAATCTCCTGGTACTATAATTCTACTTGTCTAAATCGACATCCACGATCGGGACATCCCAGTGGCCAATCAAGATTTCGAACCGGCGCTGTTCTTCCTTCTTGAATGTTTCCATATTTTTAAAAAGCTGCCGGCCCAATTGGGCTTCGTCAAATCCATCATCGGTCGCCTGCACATTCTTCCACACCAGCGTGACCCGGTAATCCCATCTTCCGTCTTCTGTCGCATGAAGCCGCGGGCGGGCGGCCGAGATCCGCAGAAGTCTTCCCGATTCCAGCTGCTTCTTCAGAATGGGATAATGATTCTTTTTGAACAACCGGATGAATTCTTCGGCGAACCCCCATTTAGTTTTATAATAATATTCTACGATATACGGTTTCTCTTGTTGTGCCATTGTCATTCTCCATGGGTATTCTTGAATACAACTCATATTCCACTTCGCAGGTTCCGCATCGTTGACGAAAAACAAACAAGCCTTCCAAAGACGCAAGAAGGCTTGTCCCTTACACTGGTTATTGCCGGATAGCCCGGTCGATTGCATCCCGGACTGCCCGGACATCCGGCGGCAGTAAAATTGGCGGATTGGGATAAAGAGAATTTACTCCCGCGAGCGTTTTTTCATGGTAGTCCACTTTGAACTGTGAAAACTTCAATCCGTGTGCCGTGGAGATCACGACGACCCGGTCTTTCTTTTTAATCACCTTGCGGCCGATCAATTTTGAGAGTGCTGCAAGCGCGACCCCTGTTTGCGGACAAGTAAATAATCCCG
>RPQN01000102.1 GCA_003819715.1 Ignavibacteriota bacterium
AATAGTGAGTGGGAATTTCTTTTTCTTCAAGCATAAATTTACGTGGCATAACGACCTCCTTGAAAATTGATTATTGATGTTGTTTAATTGATTCAAAATCGTGAAGAGAGGTTCCCACGATAAATCGATTCGGCAAGAAACGAAAAAAGTGGGAACGCTCTAGTCCGCGTTTCCACCTTTGCTGGGTAATCGATGTAAATGAGCTACCTCAGAGGAAGCGCGGACTTACTCCAGCGCCACCACCAAGCCTGTTGCTGACTGCGAGTTGTTAATTCATTGCTCATTCTGGAATTAGAATAATAAATCTTTCAAAAAAAGTCAAGGACACCTGTAAATAATTGCCCGTAGTAACGTATTGCCGCAAACAGACGAAAGCGGAAAATAAAAGAATGTCCATTCAGCCGAAAATATGATAGTGACTTATTTTGAATCTGCCGGATCAAAGGCCTTGACATGAAACGGGAACTATTTCATTGATTTACAGCGTTTTTTGAAAATAGCTCGTGCAGGCTAGCGCGCGCAATTTCGCAACAGGACAGTTCGCTCCGTCAGGAGCACAGAGCAAACTGATGTTTATTAAGAGGAGGGTGTATTTATGTCGATCAACCTGAAAAAATGGTGTGCGGCTACGGCGTTGTTGATTCCCATGGGAATCTTGAGTCCGAAGATGCTTTCGCAGGAATTTGTGCTCAGAATGGATTCCGCACCAAGCCAGCCTTCAAATATCACGATCGATTCGAAGACTGCCGTACAAGGTTTGACTGAAAAGCAGATGGTGACGTTCGAAACAGCTCAACTGACGGATCTTCTGCACTACCAACCGCAGCAATTAACGCTCTCATTGCCGTCCGGATTGCCAATTTCGGGCCGGATCGTGTTGCAGCGACGCAGCATCTTTACACCGGACGCGCAGGTCGTCAGGCGCACCGACAATGGTGACCAGCCGGTACCGTTTAAAGAGCGATGGCTTAATTACAGCGGGAAGATTGAAGGCGTTGAAGGTTCGCTCGTTGCCTTGAACGTTTCTCCCTTCGGCGTCGATGCGATGATCGCCGTCAATAAGGAGCGCTATCATTTGCTGCCGACGTCGGATCGAACGGCGACGGCGCAGTCCGACCAATTCATCACCGCCCGTTCCCTTCCCCAATCCGTGTTTACCTGCGGGAACATGTGGGACGACGATCCCGGTGCTGTCGAGGCATTTATCGAGGAATATAAGAAGAGCCACCCGGGAGCCAAAAACGTTCCTCTCCCGTGGTCTCAAACCCATCACATTGTACCTCAGATCCCGATATCTCCTGCAATTCTCAATGGCCCCATTTCAACAGACACAATTGAAGTTCGTGTGGCGCTCGAGGGCGACTACGATCTGAAGCTCACCACGGGGAGTGTCGATTCCGCCATCACTCTCATGGTTGCGACTGTGTCGTACGCATCGGCAATCTACGAAAGCGAAGTCCATGTTCGACTCACGGTTCCATTTGTCCGGGTATGGGACACTCCGTCGGACCCGTATTCACAGGATATGTTCGTGGCCCTGGACCAGTTCGCTTCGACCTGGAAGGCGACGATGGATACCGTACCGCGAACCACCGCTCATCTTTTTGTCAGTTCCGCGCAATGGACGACGTCACCGACCGTCGCCGGCATCGCGCGGCTGAATTCTCTTTGCAGCTCGGTGAACGGTTATGCCGTAACGAATGTAAAGAATCCTGCGACCCTCGAACATCTCATGACCTTCGCCCACGAACTCGGCCACAACTTCGGGGCGTATCACACCCACAGCTGTCTCTGGCCAAACGGACCGATCGATTACTGCTCCACCGTTGAAGGAAACTGTTACAATGGACCTGTCGTGGACCAGACGGGGACCATAATGAGTTATTGCAGCACACGGATATTTCAATTCGGTTCGATCGTTGCTTCCTTGATCCGTAGAAATGCAGAAGTTGCGTGGTGCGCCCCATCGATAACGCAGGTCCCCGTCGCAAGCGCCGATTCGATCTACCTCCAGGCCCTCTATTCCGCAGCCAACGGGGCAACGTGGAAAGAGAAGACGAACTGGGACAAACAGATTGCGGGCCGTTACGGCATCGCGGTGAGAAACGGACGCGTTGTTTCCATCGACCTGGCCGCCAACAATCTCCGTGGAACACTTCCTGCAGGATTAACGGGTCTCACGGAGTTGCGCAAGTTGAATCTCTCCGGGAGAAATCATTTTCATCTCGCGGAGCTCTCACCGCCCACTGCATCGGACATTGATAATGCAAACAGCCTCACAGGACAAATCCCCGCAGATATCAACGCACTGAGTAATCTGGAATATCTGGATCTGAGCAACAACCAGCTCACCGGAACGATACCGAATGGGATGGGAAGCCTTAGCCAGCTTCGGTGGCTTGACCTTTCCCAGAACCAAATCACCGGCGCACTCCCGTCAACACTCGGAAACCTGCTGAACCTCGAGATGCTGGATGTCTGGCGCAACAGCCTCAGCGGGACCCTGCCGTCTGAATTGGGAAATCTCCGCCTCCTTCATTGGCTCCTCATCAATGAGAACTATACCATCACCGGCACCTTACCGGCGGCCATCAGCAATCTCACCAAGTTGAATATGCTCTTGCTCAACATCAACAATTTGTCGGGCACCATTCCCACACAGATTGATAGTCTCACTCAGTTGACCTATCTCGATTTGAGTCGAAATAAATTTACAGGAACCATTCCGGTAGAACTCGGCACTCTTGCCGGCCTGAAGACCCTTTCATTGTCGGACAATCTGCTCACCGGAAGCATTCCCTCGTCGCTCGGCAGCCTGCAGAAAGCAACATGGTTGAATTTAAGCAACAACCAATTGAGCGGATCCATCCCGTCAGAGCTGGGACCGATGAATCTCTGGCATCTCGACCTGTCCGGCAATCAGCTCACGGGGACCATTCCCGCTTCGTTCGGCAACCTGACCCAGGTCGTCGAGCTCAACCTGGGCAGCAATCAATTGTCCGGCGCTCTCCCGGACTCGATGCGTCACGTCGGCAGCAACTTTTATCCGGGGCTTGGAGGCTTCTTTGAATTTTCCGTCAACGACAACCATCTCACCGGATCCATCCCTGATTGGCTCGGAACGGAATCCCAGTTTGGAACGATGACCACCCTGAAACTTGGCGGCAACAAGTTCACCGTCACGACCGTACCCTCATGGATTCCTGGCAAAAACAATCTCACGAGATTATGGTTGAACGACCTTGGTTTTACAGGAACGATCCCGGCCCAGCTCGGGTCGTTGACGGGTTTGTTCGAGCTCAAGCTTTCAGGGAATCAGTTCACCGGAGCGATCCCGGCGGAGTTGGGAAAATTGACACGCCTGCAGCTTCTCTGGCTCTCCAACAATCAGCTGTCGGGCCCGATTCCTGCCGCGCTCGGCAACCTGAGCAGCATCATGTACCTCCGGCTCTCACAGAATAAACTCAGCGGCACTGTCCCCGCCGGATTCAACAATATGACCAACCTCGTCGAACTCGGACTCAATGATAACAATCTGGAAAACGTGCCGAATCTGGCCGACAAGATATTGTTGGCGCAGGATCCATCCTCATTCACGGCCATCCAGAACAACAAACTCACGTTCGATGACATCGCACCGCTTATCAGCCTCGGATTGAAAAATTTCACCTATTCTCCCCAGCAATCGTTCGACACTCTGCGAGTGCTGACTGTTTCAACCGGATCCGATGTGCGGCTGACCGTCAAGCCCGACGGAGCGAAGAATTCTTACCAGTGGAAAAAGAACGGAGTGAATATCACGGGTGCAACCTCAAGAGATTATCAGCTTGTGAGCTTGACTGCCGTGGACACCGGAGGGTATACTGTTGAGGTGGGAAGCAGCACCGTCCCCCTGCTCAAACTCCTTCGTGCACCGATCAACCTGAGGGTTGACACTCTTCAGTATCCGCTAGACATGACACTCGTTTCTCCGCAGGATGGCGCACAGGGTGTTCCGTTTCCCGTTACCCTCGATTGGAATCATGAAGGCTTGGCAACGCGTTACGAGGTTCAAGTCGATACATCCGGCACATTTGCCGTGATTCTCTTCCGTGATTCAGCCGTGACGGGACTCAGCCGGGCTCTGAACTCGCTCCCGCAGGCAACGAGATATTATTGGCGCGTCCGTGCAGCAAATAGCCATGGGGTCGGGTTTTGGTCAGACACCCGGATATTTTTAACCACAGGAATCGCAGGAACCGGTGTTCGGGAAGAAACCGCGGTCATCCCGGCGAAATTCGCGCTCCTTCAGAATTATCCGAACCCGTTCAATCCGACAACGACGATCCGGTTCTCCCTCGCCCAGCGGGAACAAGTATCCTTGAAGATCTTTGACATCCTCGGAAGAGAGATCTCGACTCTGGCAGACGGAATACTCGATGCAGGACAGTATCAAACGACATTCGATGCGTCAAGGTTTGCGAGTGGCATTTATTTCTACCGGATCAATGCGGGGGAATTCACGGCGACAAAAAGACTCGTCTTGATCAGGTGATTCCGTTTTTTTACGATCATCCCGTCGGTTTCCTGTTCCGCATCTAACGGCTGATTATTCCTTTGCAGCCCACAGGAAATTATTCGTGCGGTCACGGGAAGCCGAAAAATAAAAACTGCGCATGCGATAAACTATGTTGACACGGAAGAAATTGTTCACTATTATTGAATAGTGATTCATTATTCCCAAGGAATGCATGATGCGGAAGCGGGTAGGAAACAAAGAACAGGCCATTCTCGATGCAGCAGTGAAAGTGTTTGCGCTCCATGGTTATCATCACGCGAAGATTTCAACCATCGCGGATCAGGCAGGGGTTGCCACCGGCAGTGTCTATCTCTACTATAAAAATAAAGAGGGGATTTTACTGACCATTTTCGACCGGCTCTGGGCTGAATTGACCGAGGGCCTGCGAGTCATTGTCAAGCGTTCGGACATCGATGCAACGCAGAAGCTCGATCTGGTCATCGACAAATTATTTGAATTGTTTATTGCCAATCCAGCGCTCGCCTCGGTGTTCGTGAATGAGCAGCAGCACCTCATCAAAGAGAGGCGTGGAAATATCGCCAGACAATATGACGATTTTCTCAATCTCGCTGAAGAAATTATTCGAGAAGGCGTACGCGAAAACAAATTCCATCCAGACGTGGACATCAAATTGTTCCGGCAGTTTATTACCGGAGGCCTGCGGAGCGTGCTGCTGCTCTGGTCGGAAAAGTCTCAAACGCTCACGCTCCATCGCGTGCGGCAGAATGTGAAATATTTTATAAAGCACGGACTTCTGTAATTTTATTCATCATTCCCACAGAGATTCATCCCCTCCTACCGCCGGTTTTGTAATGATTATTTAAAAAAATCGTTGATTTTTTAGGAAAAATCGGACATATTAGTTAAGTAAGGTGTGGAAAAGTTGTATTGACAACCGTTCTTCATCCCTCATCTTAAGCATCATCGGCAATTTATTAATCACTTTATAGGATATACAATGAACACTCTACGCAACCTTTTTGTCAATTCCTCGGGGACGACCCGTCGCAATTATCTCATTGCGATGATGATCTTCTTCGTTGCGGCGTATGTTTTTATGCCATACACCGGTTTTACTCAGGGTACCGAACAAACGGCAACTCATGAGTCATTCAAACCATTCGCTCTTTTTGGCAGCGACAGCAATTTCAAACCCATTGAAATCTACGGACTTCTCACGGTCCTGGGCATTGCCATTGCCGGTTTGCTCTATGCGCTCTTGCTCGTAAAGCAGGTGCGTAAAGCCGATCAGGGCACAAAGAAAATGCAGGAAATTGCCGCCGCCGTACGTGAAGGGTCAAATGCCTATCTCGCAGCACAA
The DNA here is from genome assembly GCA_003819715.1 of Ignavibacteriota bacterium. Taxonomy (GTDB): domain Bacteria; phylum Bacteroidota; class Ignavibacteria; order UBA10030; family UBA10030; genus Fen-1298. Next base: position 5,880 of record RPQN01000102.1, read on the forward strand.
TTCAAAAAGATTGGACCATTGATCATTATCATCACCTTGTTCCTCTACTTCACCTATACAGGTACCATCGATGCGTTTCGCTGGGGACGATCTGGTGCATTCCTCATTGGATCCATTTTTAGTTTCCTCGTTGGTTTTGTCGGCATGCGCCTTGCCACACAGGGGAACCTTCGTGTCGCAGCAGCTGCAAAACGGAGTTATGGCGAAGCACTTCAACTCGGCTATCGCACCGGAACGATTACCGGTATGCTCACCGATGGTTTGGGTTTGCTTGGTGGAACCTTGATTTTCATGTTGTTCGGTGAACAAGCCTACGAAGCGCTGTTAGGTTTCGGTTTCGGTGGAACACTCATCGCCTTGTTTATGCGCGTGGGCGGCGGTATCTACACGAAAGCGGCGGACGTCGGCGCCGACCTCGTCGGAAAAATTGAAAAAGATATTCCTGAAGATGACCCGCGGAATGCCGCAACGATCGCTGATAACGTTGGCGACAACGTCGGCGATTGCGCCGGTATGGCAGCGGATATCTTCGAAAGTTATGAAGTCACCATCGTTGCCGCAATGATTCTCGGTATGGCAAGCTTTGGGCACAAGGGCGTTATCTTCCCGCTGCTCGTTCGCGGTATCGGCGTTCTTGGTTCCATCATCAGCACCTATACCGTGAAAGCCGGCGCGGATGATACTTCCGATACCGCACTCAAGAGCGTTCATCGCGGATTCTGGATCGGTTCCATTATCAGTATTGTCGGATTTGTGGCGCTCGGATTCGGATATCTCTATTTTGATGCCGCATATCTCGCAAGCAATCCCACTGCCGTTGCAGGATTCTTTAAACCCGATGGCACTGCCATTTCTCTTCCGTGGATAGCAAACTTCGGTATCCCGGACCTCGATCTGCGTCCGGCCATTACATGCATGATCGGAATTTTTCTTGCGGTCGCATTAAACAAGGTCACCAGTTATTATACACACACCAGTCATGCGCCGGTCAAGGGCTTAGCAAAAGCCTGCACCACCGGCCATGCGACAAACATTATTCAAGGCTTTGCGCTTGGATATGAAAGCACGGTTGCCGCGATCGTAGTGATCGCCGTCGCAATTTTCCTCTCGGTCCTCACCTATGCCGGAACACCCCCGCTCTTCATCGCCTACGGTGTTGCTATGACCGGTATCGGTATGTTGACATTGACAGGCAACACCATTTCGATGGACGTGTTTGGACCCGTCGCTGACAACGCCAATGGCATCGGCGAAATGGGTTACGATAAAGCAGAAATGGAAAAAGAAAAACCGGGCAGCTACAAACGCGCCCGTCAAATTCTTGCCGATCTTGATGCCGTCGGAAATACCACGAAAGCGGAAACCAAAGGTATCGCCATTGGTTCTGCAGTGATCGCGGCGGTATCGTTATTTGCAAGCTTTATCGCCGTCATCGCAGTCGGCAGTGAAGATAAAATCAACCTGATGAAGATTTCTCAGTATTTCGAAGAAGCCGGCAAGATCACGGTCGCTGACCCGACCGTCTTTATCGGATTCCTCCTCGGCGGTGCAGTGCCATTCCTCTTCAGCGGCATGCTCATTCGCGCTGTGGGCCGCGCTGCCGGCTGGATTGTTAAAGAGTGCCGCCTTCAATTTCACGATCCCGAAATCTGGAATGGCACCAAAAAGCCGGATTACGGCCGCGTCGTTGATATCTGCACGAAGACCGCCCAGAAAGAACTCATCGGCCCCGGCATGCTTGCAATCATGACACCGATACTGGTGGGATTCATCCTCGGACCATACGCGCTCGGCGGATTCCTTGCCGGTATGATCCTCGTCGGTCAGCTCCTCGGCGTGTTTATGGCAAATGCAGGCGGTGCATGGGACAATGCAAAGAAAATGATCGAAGACGGCATTTACGGCGGTAAAGGTTCCGAAGCTCACAAAGCAGCGGTAACCGGCGACACCGTCGGCGATCCGTTGAAGGATACGGCAGGTCCGGCAATCAATCCGTTGATCAAAGTCATGAACATGGTCAGCTTGCTGACGCTGGGATTGGTTTTGAAATATAATATTACAAAACCAGGGATCAGCGGTACTGATCTGTTCACCGGTATTGTTGTTGCTCTTGTTGCCGTTGCCGCTATCGGATGGGCAATCTATCAGAGTAAAAAAGAAACAGATGATCTCGTGGGAGACGAAACAAAGTAACAAAGCTTGAACATCGGAGACCATCGCAAAATGATCTTCAATGGCGCAATTCCAAAAGCCCAATTGAGAAATCAGTTGGGCTTTTGCTTTTTCTTCATGAATGAGAAACTTGACAAACAGTGAGCAGTATTGTATATTACTAAAGCGATGGTCAAAACGGCTTTCGCACGGATTAAACGAAATAATCCGAAATATGCCTCTTATAAAGAAAGGCTGAGGGATCAGGCCCGTTGAAGCCTTAGCAACCGGTTCCGATGATATCGGAATGCTGGTGCTAAAACCTGCCCGCGACACGATGTCGTCGAGGGAACGATAAGAGAAGATGCTCACGAGCCTCTTCAGGAAATCTTCCCGTTGAGGCTTTTTCGTTTTATAGGCGTTTCCACTTTCCCTATAATATAAGGAGCAGCATATGTCAGGACCTTCAACGCAGCACTTCGAAACACTTCAACTCCATGCAGGCCAGCAGGTTGAACGCACGACAAAATCCCGCGCGGTTCCCATCTATCAAACCACCTCCTATGTCTTTGACGATACCGACCACGCAGCCCGTTTATTTGGACTGGAGGAATTCGGCAACATCTACAGCCGGATTATGAATCCAACCGTCGCGGTATTCGAGGACCGCATGGCAGCGCTCGAAGGCGGCATTGGTGCACTGGCAACCGCTTCAGGCCATTCCGCTCAGTTGATTGCACTCACGACCATTGTGCAGGCGGGTGAGAATATCGTTTCTTCCAGTAATTTATACGGCGGCACATACAACCAGTTCAAGGTGACGTTCAAGCGGTTTGGTATTGATGTTCATTTTACAGACAGTACTAATCCGTCCGACTTTAAAAAATATATCGACAAAAAAACCAAAGCATTATATGTGGAAACCATCGGGAATCCACAGCTGGATGTTCCCGATATCACGGCGTTGGCAAACCTCGCGCACGAATACGGCATCCCTCTGGTGATCGATAATACGTTTGGCATGGGCGGATACATCTGCCGGCCTATTGAGTTCGGTGCGGACATCGTTGTTCACTCGGCGACAAAATGGATCGGCGGGCATGGCACTTCTCTCGGCGGTGTTATTGTTGATTCAGGCAAATTCCCTTGGAACAACGGCAACTTTCCTGCATTTACCGAGCCAAGTCCCGGGTATCACGGGATCAAATTCTGGGAGAAGTTCGGGGCGGACAGTCCGACAGGAAATATCGCGTTCATTCTTAAAGCACGCGTCGAACAACTGCGCGATCTCGGAGCGGCCCTCTCTCCGTTCAATGCATTCCTCCTGATCCAGGGATTGGAAACGCTTTCGCTTCGGGCAGAACGACATTGCCAGAATTCTCTTGCGTTTGCCCATTGGCTGAAAAAATCACCGGCGGTCAGCTGGGTCTGGTATCCCGGGTTCATCGTACATCCATCTCATGACCATGCGCTCCAGTACCTTCGCCCCGGCCATTTCGGCGGCATCGTGACCTTCGGGATCAAGGGCGGAATTGCGGAAGGCAAGAAATTCATTCAATCACTGAAACTGACCAGTCATCTGGCAAATGTCGGTGATGCAAAAACCCTCATCATCCACCCGGCGTCGACCACCCACCAGCAGCTCTCGGCGGACGAACAGAAGGCGGCAGGCGTCACCCCGGATATGATCCGCGTTTCGATAGGACTTGAGCATATCGACGATATTATCGCCGATTTCGACCAGGCATTCCATGCCATTGCAGCTGATTGATATTCACATGGGTCGAGGGGTTGGTCCTGGTCGATCAAGGGAATTGAATCTCATCATTATGTGTTACTATTTTCACGAGGAGTCCGTATGAGTGTTGTACTTCCAAATAAATACGAGCATCGAAATAAATTAGAACAGCGCGGCGTCCTCTGCATTACCGAGGAAGAAGCCAGCCGCGCCGACATTCGCCCGCTGCGGGTTGGGATACTCAATATTATGCCGAAAGGTGAAACGTACGAGCCCATCGTGCTCTATCCGCTGAGCCGGTCGATTATCCAAATTGAACCCGTCTGGATCCGCCTGCATTCGCATAATTACAAAAGCAGCGATCATAATCATCTTGATTTGTTTTACGATTACTTTGAAAACTTTATTGTCAACGCTCCTCTGGATGGACTGCTCCTCACCGGTGCGCCGGTGGAGGAGTTTGCCTATGAGGACGTCCATTACTGGAAGGAAATTACCGAGATCCTGAGTTACGCGCAGAAGAACATTACTTCGACGCTTGGTATCTGCTGGGGCGGTATGGCGCTTGCAAAAATGATCGGGATTGAAAAAGAAATATTCCAGAAGAAATTATTCGGTGCGTTCGAGACGCACAACCTGGACCGCTCCCATCCGGTCACCGGGGAACTGGACGACATTTTCTGGTGCGCGCAGAGCAGACACTCGGGCATTTCTGATTATATACTGGAAAACGAACAGTCTCAAAAGAAAGTCAACCTTCTTGCTCATTCGGAAAATGGCGGGTATACCATTTTCGAAAGTGTCGATCAGCGCTATCTCATGCACCTGGGTCATCCCGAATATGAAGCACAGCGACTGGTGGAGGAGTACCGAAGAGATGTGGGTCTCGGGAGATCCAATGTGCCGATGCCGGCCAACATTGATATCGACCACCCCGTCAACCGGTGGCGGAGTCACGGGCTGGAATTCTTCGCACAATGGGTCAGATTTATCTACGAACCGACGACCGGGAAAGCGAAATAAGCGCGGCGGATCGGTCCCTTTTCCTCAATTCACTGTTTTACTTTTGTCGCGAGGGATGTTGAAAAATACCGTCGCGACGGGCTCATTGCTGATGTTGATTGCATACACGAAGACTTCACCGTACTCTCGTTTCAGCCAGACATCCACCTGGATGGAATCTCGTTTTCCGCCTGAGGAATAGATCATCGTGCCCTGACCCGGCAATACGAACCGAAAATCTATTGAATCCTTATTCGCAAAAAATTCCTGCAGGCGGCTCAACGCCTCTCTGCCGGGAATGCCTTGATAAAGTGAATCTTCTATCCGCATGATAATACCGGAAGGGATCAAATCCTCGACCGAGCCAGGATCCCCCGTTCGGAACGCCTGCTCTATTCTGTAAAGAGCAAAATCGACACGTGACGCCATGCCCGGCTGCGAATGAATTTGAGTCGAACCGAGCAATGTCAGAACGCTGAAGAGAACTGTCCGCATAATCGTCATCCTCCTCTCTTCTTTCTTCATGGACGTGTCACTGCAGTCCGGGGTTCCAGAGAGTAAGGAGTGCAATGAAGTTGGATCCCATGCCAGGTCCCCCATGCTTTCTTATGGAACAATCCTGCCGATAAAAAGTTTACTTCTGAACCCCTGATTTTTTTAACGGCGAGAACGAATTATCTTGAGGTTTGCTAATTTTCGAGGAGAACGGGCTGAGGAGAAAGGGAATTAATTATTTTTGCAGCAACATGCCGGTTAATCCTGACAGGATGTTCTTCTGAATTTCGTTATCCGTACATTGAATAACACCACAGAGATACTGGCTGCATATCTGTAATCCCATCGCACCATGATGCGGATCGCGGATTTGATATCTGGACGAATCATATTTCGTCACGGATTCTTTTGGCACGGTTTTAAGATATTCTGCAAGCATCGCATCAGCCTTTTCCGGTACTGCCGACTCGATCACAAATACTTTAAAAGGAGCAGTGCTGCCGTATGTAACAACGTAAGCCGAATTTAAAAAACTGTACCCAAGAAAATTGCGGGCAACGTACTGTTCCGTATTCTTCATCCTTCCTTCTGCCGGGAATTTTAGATAAATCCCGGGCATGGTATTATTCTGCTGTAAATGGCTCACCAGCCTCCGGCCGACGGTCAGCATCGCTTCCTGTGCGCTGCGCCCCGTTTGATAGGTGGACAGTTTGATGTAATAGGAACCTGTGAGGAAATTCAGCACGCCCTGCTGAAGATATCCCTGCACTCCCATTGGAATGAAATGATACCCTGTATCTCGTTCCTGGGAATACATGCCAAACGCATCAACGTCCGTCGCGTGCCTGTAGAGTTCGGTTTTTACCTCAACGCTGTCGGGGCTGATATACCGGACGATATGGAGATCGACAAACGCATATTCGAGATATAAATCGGCGGCCCCGTCAATGATATCCCACAGGTTGTTGGCATCATACACGGGGTCTTCCTGAGTGATTTTCCATCCCGGAATTTCCGGAATAACCGATCCCTGACTAAATGAAATAGATACGGTGAGGCATACCGCTAAAAGGAGAAGGCAACCGGAGGTTGAACGTGATCGCATATGGTTCGGCCTATGAAATAAATTCTTCCGGGACGGAGGTCAATCTCATCACATCTGCCACACGCTCTGAAACAGCGAAGTTTTTTGCGCAGACGGCGGAACATTCCGCACACTCTTCGCATGGGTTGTTCGGGAGATTGAGGCTCAACAATAAATCCTGTGCCTGCCGGCTGTCGCGGTAGCCATACGTGTACATATAGGCGCGCATGAGATCCGGTATCGGCAAACCTTTCGGGCAGTGGGGAACGCAGTGTTCGCATCCCTGACAGTATAACCCTCCCTGAGATTTCCCGATCATGAGGTCGGCTTGCTCCTGTGCCGACATCGCCAGGTCGGAATTGACGCTTGCGTTCATTGAGAGATGATCAAAACTCGTATTTCCGGGAATGGCCGTTGTTATATTTTCATCCTGCAGAACAAACTTCAATGCCGCTTTGCAGTTAATCGGCTGTTTCCGTTCTTTGTCATGAAAGCCGCCCGCCATCGTTTTCATCGCGACGATGCCTAATCCTGCTTTCACCGCTTTGGCGATAGACTCTTTAACGGCGGCGTAATGATCCTGTTTAAAGTTCACAGAGGTCAGGACAACTTCATACACACCGCTGTCGATTGCCGCCTGAATGACTTCCGGTTCATTCCTGTGCGTGGAGACTCCGACATGTTTTGCCTTTCCCAGTTTCTTCGCTGCCGTCACCGCTTCGATCATTGCAGGGTTGAGTACGTCATCGCGCGATGAAAGAGCATGGACGTAAAGAATGTCCACGTATTCCATTTTGAGCCGCTGAAGGCTGATATCCAGTTTATCAAGAAATATTTTGACATCTGTTTTGACGTCGGAAGGTCCAGCTGATGTATCTTTTTTTTCCGGTTGAATTTTCGTTGCCAGGACGAATGAATCGCGCCGGTATCCTTGGAATACCTCGCCGAGCATTTCTTCGTTCTTTCCGCGCTGATACCCATGAGCAGTGTCAAAGAGTATAATTCCCTCTTTGATGGCAGCATGGATGAGCGCCGGACTGTCAGAACGCATCACACCAAAACTTACAATAGGCAGCTCGATTCCCGTTTTTCCCAGTTTACGCTTAATAATCGGCTTTTCCTGCATATTTTCATTTTTGGCTGCAAAACTTGAGCTCGAAAATGCCGCAGAGGCGAGTAATGCGCTGGTTCCGCCGAGAATGGTCTTTTGTATGAATCCCCTTCTGCTAAAGTCCTTTTCCACTGCTCATCTCCTGTTTCTTGATAGTTTTCGGCCAAATGATAATAGAAATAAAGTTGAAGAGAAGCTACCATTTATGAACGTATGAGAAGTCATTTAGTTTTTCTGAAAATTACACATTTGAATATTTTTCTAAAGGAATAAATCAATGGCAAACTTTTTCAAGTGCAATATTATTTCAATAAAAAATGGATTCATTGTGTTTCCATCTAAAAAAGAGTAACTTTTTTTGTAGAAGATCCCGATTCTTATTATCGGCTTTCCCTACACAAAAAAATCTTATAATGCGAATGCCTCCAAAATTAGCACAACGGTTGATTCTATTTCTCACACTGGTATTGATCAGTGTTGGAATAATATCCGGTTACTTGCAGGTTCGGACCCAGGAGAGCCAGCTCCTGAATACCATTATTAACGGCGCGGATCAACTCTCCAACGGCATTACCAGTGCAACCTGGCATGCGATGCTGGCAAATAATCGCGAAGCCGCGTACCAAATCATGCATACCATCGCGCTTCGTCAGGGAATCGCAAACATCCGCATCTTTAACCGTGAAGGGCGGATCATGTTTTCGACCGATTCAACGGTATCCGGAGTCGTGGAACGGAGCAGCAAAGAATGCGCGGTCTGTCATTCCACCCCGACACCGCAGGTCAACATTAATCCACCGGACCGCTCCCGCATCTTTACCAATGATTTTGGCAAACGGGAGCTGGCGATGGTGACGCCAATTTATAACGAACCGGCATGCAGCAACGCCGCGTGTCACGCACATCCGGCAGAGGTCAAGGTCCTGGGAGTATTGGATGTGACGTACAGTTTGGAAAATATCGATCAGATTGTCGCGACGATTCAGCGGCGTGCAATACTGACCACGACCATTACCGTCGTCGTCATCGGAATCTTCATCTTCTTCTTCATGCGCACGACCGTCCACAAACCGATTGCAAAACTCATCGCAGGTACCAGGGCGCTGAGTGCCATGCAGCTCGACCGTCCTGTCGATATCAACGCAGACGGAGAGATCGGCGAGCTCGCCCATTCGTTTAATTCCATGCGCGTGCAGCTGATGAAAACCGTCAACGAACTGAACGAATTGACGCAGAGTCTGGAAACGAAAGTCCAGCAGCGCACCGAGCAATTGAAAGTGATGAACCAGAAGCTCTTCCAGAGCGACCGTCTTGCGTCGCTGGGACAGCTCGCCGCAAGCGTCGCGCATGAAATCAACAATCCTATTGCCGGGGTGCTCAACCTTTCCATGCTCATCGAACGGATCATGAAGGACGACGGTATTCCCCAAGAGCGCGTTGAAGAAGTCCGCCGCTATCTCCTGCAGATTTCAAGTGAAACAACCCGCGTCGGGAGAATTGTCGGAGATTTGCTTGCATTCTCCCGCCGCCCATCGCCCCAGCGCATGAGCGCGGATTTAAATGCGATCATCCATCGAACGATTTCCATTATCGACCATAAACTCAAGCTTGCCGGCGTTGAGCTCGAACTCCGGCTCGATGACCATCTCCCGGAAATCAAGTGCGACAGTTCTCAGATCCAGCAGGTCATCGTCAATCTGGTCATGAATGCATCCGAGGCGACGCACAACCGCGGCAGCGGGAAAGTCTCTGTTCGGACCGCCGTGGACGCCGACGGGACAATGGTTCACTTAGAAGTGAAAGACAATGGCGACGGCATACCCAAAGAAAATCTGGCAAAAATATTTGATCCATTCTTTACCACAAAGGGCGAAGGCAAAGGGGTCGGGCTTGGACTTGCGGTCGTTTACGGCATTGTCGAATCACACGGCGGAGATATTGAAGTAGAGTCAAAAATCGGAGAAGGGACAACGTTTCTGGTGGATCTCCCGATTTCCGGTGAGGCGAAAGAACCGTCGCCTCAAACGTCGGGAATCTCATGACGCCGCGAATTGACCTTCTTCCTGTCGGTGCAATTGAGGATGAAGTGCTGAACGTGCTTGAACGCAGATTGCATCAGGTGCTTGAGTGGGAAGTCCGGCGAAACGCGCCGTTACCATTGCCGGCAGCGGCGTTCAATGAGGCCCGGGGACAATACGAAGCACTTCAGGTCATGCGTGCAGTGACAGAAGCGGCTCCGGAGAATGCCTCTCGCGTTCTGGGGATACTGGAAAAAGATCTTTCCATCCCGATGTTGACGTTTGTCTTCGGGCAGGCGCAGCTTCGCGGGCGCATCGCCATAATGTCGCTGGCACGGCTGCGGCAGGAATTTTACGGATTGCCTGCAAATAAAACCTTGACAGAGATACGGGCCATGAAAGAAGCCCTGCACGAACTCGGCCATACCTTCGGACTGGTGCATTGTCCGGTTCCTTCGTGTCTCATGCCACTGGCGAAAGCTATTCAGCATGTCGATAGAGCAGATATTGGTAGTTGCGTAG
>RPQN01000103.1 GCA_003819715.1 Ignavibacteriota bacterium
AAAACATCAGAACATATACTAAAGAAGCAAAGCCGGCTTCGCGATGGAACGTTCGTACGGTCATTTCCGGAAAAATGGTCGTTGTGGGCAGATGACCTTTATATGAGTGTATCATTTCTTTCAAGAATGGGAGAGTTCTCCGGAGATAAACGATACTTCGATGAGGCCGCCCGCCAGGTAATTCAATTCCACCAATATCTCTTTAATACGACCATGGGGCTGATGAGCCATTGCTGGTATTCCGAGAGCAAATCGCAAAGCGTTGCGTACTGGGGACGCGCGAATGGATGGGCGTTGGTGGCTCAGGTGGATCTTCTTGACCGCCTGCCTCAAGCACATCCCCAGCGGAAAAAACTCATTCAACTTCTTCAACGGCACATTCTTGGGATTTCACATTATCAATCAGGGAGTGGTTTATGGCATCAGCTCCTCGACAAGGCTGATTCTTTTCCGGAGACGTCATGCTCCGCCATGTTCGTCTACGCCGTTGCACGGTCCGTGAACAAGGGATATATCGAATCGCGTTACAGTTCGATTGCACGACGGGGGTGGGAGGGCGTCTTGAAGAAAATCAGTCCATCCGGCGACGTTGAAGGCGTTTGTACAGGAACCGTCGTGAGCAATGATTTGGTTTATTACTATACACGGCCGGCACCCATCAATGATGTTCATGGGCTGGGGACGCTCATTCTTGCGGGTGCAGAAATGCTCCGATTGCAGCCATAGACATAAATGAGCGATTCCATGATGAGAATGAAAAGACGTGAGTTTATAAAGTATACGGCAGCAGCGGCGGGTTCCTATGCCCTTTCATCGTTTCACGTTTTGCAGGCTGCCGGCCTGCAAAAAAAATATGCGAACGATCTGGTAAATCTCGGAAAGACCGGGATAAAAGTATCAAGGCTTGCGATGGGCACAGGGACGAATGGATACAACCATCGATCGGACCAGACCAGTGAACTGGGTATAGAGGGTGTCGCCGATCTTCTCAAATCAGCTTTTGATCAGGGAATTAATTTCTGGGATTCAGCAGATCAATACGGATCTCATCCGCACCTCAAGGAAGCTTTGAAGTATGTCCCCAGGGATAAAGTCGTCATACTGACAAAAACCCATGCGGAAACGGCGGAAGAAATGAAGGAAGACCTGGACCGGTTCCGTGAAGAGATTGGAACCGATTACATCGATATCATTCTTCTTCATATGATGACTCATGCGGATTGGCCGGAACAATACCAGGGAGCCATGGAAGAGCTTTCGCGAGCACGGGAACGCGGCGTCATTCGCGCACACGGAGTCTCCTGCCATTCCTTCGATGCCCTGACGACGGCTTCCCGCACTGACTGGGTGCAGGTGGATCTTGCGCGTATTAATCCAAGAGGTGCAATCATGGATGCGGATGTTGAAAGGGTCGTAAAAGTGTTGGAGTCCATGCACCTCCAGGGAAAAGGAGTGATCGGCATGAAAATTCTGGGAGCAGGTCAATTGCGATATGAAATAAACGACTGCCTGCGGTTTGTCCTGAACCTGGATTGTGTGGACGCGTTCACGATCGGTCAGGAAAGTAAAGATCAAATGATGGATCTTATAAAACGAATTCCGGACGCCCGTGTTGAGTAATTCATGACATTGATGATTCAATGCGGGTGTTGGACCAAGGAATTTCAGTTGTTTCACTGGAGAACCATGAGAAGAAGGAGATTGAAATTGATGTTATCCCAGCGTTATTCCCGTCAGATAAATTTTCTGAAATTTATTTTATGTTCTCCCATGTTCTGTTTCAATATTGGAACAGCCCAGCGCGCAGATCTGAAATTAAATAATGGAGAATATTACGAAACCCGCGGGGTCAACGTTCTGGTGTTCAGCAATTGGTATGACGGCAATTTCAGCGATGCAAAAATCAGCGGCATTGAGCTCATTCATCACGGCGTTCGGACAGCAACCAATGGAGATGTCAGGCTCCGGCCGACACCGTCGCAATGGGATTCCATACCGCAGCTTATAAAGCGAACGGTAATAAAAGAGGAGAACAGAATAGAAGTATCACTGAAATATGTGTCATATAATTTTGAATATAAAATCAAAACTGAACCCTGGGAAAACGGACTGAAGATTCAAATCGAACTTGATCGGCCGCTTCCGGCTGCATTGGAAGGGAAGGCGGGCTTGAATCTGGAATTTCTTCCATCGGCATATTTTGAAAAAGGATATCTTATGGATGGAATCCCTGGTGTGTTTCCGCTCTCTCCCGGCGGCCCCATGGAGATATCTCAAAATGGAAGCATTGAACCACAAAGTCTGGCCGAGGGATCGACGATGGTTCTCGCGCCTGAAGATCGGACGCGAATGGTTTCCATTCACTCGAACACCGGAACACTCTCGCTCTATGATGGCAGAAATCAGGCACAAAACGGCTGGTTCGTTGTTCGTCATCTTATTCCTTCCGGAAAAACTGGAATCGTGGTGGAATGGATCTTCACCGCAAACTCTATTCCCGACTGGATTCGGACGCCGGTGATTGAATATTCTCAAATCGGATATCATCCTGCACAGAAGAAAATCGCGGTTATTGAATTCGATAAAAATGATCATCCTGGAACGACAGCCAAATTGTTGAAGGTAAATCCAAACGGGCGTACTGAGGAAGTAGTGAACGGACATTTAAAGCCATGGGGAAATTACCTCCGCTATGTTTATTGCCAATTTGATTTTTCCTCTGTGACCGAGACCGGACTCTATGTCATCAGGTATGATTCGCTGGAAACAAAACCGTTTCGGATTGCCGTCGATGTATATCAAAACGCATGGCAGCCGACGTTGGATATATTCCTGCCGGTTCAAATGGATCATATGTTTGTGAAGGAAGCCTACCGGGTCTGGCATGGGGCGGCGCATCTGGATGACGCGAGACAGGCACCGGTCAGCCATGAACACTTTGATCTTTACGCGCAAGGTCCCACGACGGATACCCCGTTTAAACCGGGAGAACATATACCCGGATTAAATGTCGGCGGCTGGTTTGACGCCGGTGATTTCGATATCCGAACACAGACACAATACTCCGTCGTTCAAACACTGGTGCAGATATGGGAATCATTTCATCCCATGAGGGATGAAACATCGGTGGACGAGACTCGGCAGATAACATTTCTCCATACTCCCGATGGCAAACCGGATTTGTTGCAGCAGATAGAACACGGGACACTTGCGCTCCTGGCGCAATTCAAAAATGTCGGACATGCGATCCCGGGTATTATCGATGCCGAACTGTCGACGTATACGTTCCTGGGGGATGCCGTTTCGCAGACTGATGGGAAGATCTATAATCCTGCATTAAAAAAATATCAAACGGATGGAATAACCAGCGGCACTCCGGATGACCGCTGGGCATTCACGAGTAAAACATCGGCATTGAATTACGGATCGATCGCTGCACTGGCTGCTGCAAGCCGTGCATTACGGGGATTCGATGATTCGTTATCCGGCGAATGTCTTTCCACGGCAAAACAAGTGTGGGATGAAGAGCACAGCCACGCACCGGTCGTCTTCCGTTTCGGCAATACCACCGGGGGAAATCTGGAATCGGAAGAATTCAAAGCGGCCGTTGAACTGCTCCAGTGCACCGGAGAAAATAAATATGTGATGAGAGTTGAGGAGCTTTTTTCCAAAATGAATGATCGGTTCGGATTTAATATTGGTACGGCAGTACGTGCGATTCCGTTTATGAATAAGGAATATGCAGAGAGAATGAAAGAGCTTGCAATGAAATTTAAAGGGGACATTCAAAAAATGGATAAGCAAAATCCATTTGGTGTGCCGATCACTGAAGGCGGTTGGGCGGGGAACGGCGCCGTGGTTGGTTTTGCGGCCACTCAGTATCTGCTGCATAAAGCGTTCCCTGAAATAATTGATAAAGAACGGGTCTATGGAGGATTGAACTATCTCTATGGATGTCATCCCGCCTCGAACATCTCGTTTGTCTCCGGTGTGGGAGTACATTCAAAGCGGATCGCGTACGGCAACAATCGGGCCGATTTTTCATTTATTGCCGGAGGTGTCGTCCCTGGTGCATTGATCCTCAAACCGGATTATCCGGAGAACAAAGAAGACTGGCCTTTCTTCTGGGGAGAAAATGAATATGTGGTGAATTTAGGCGCAAATTATATTTTTCTTGTCCTTGGAGTCAACGATCTGGTGAACGGGAAGTGAACAGCTCGTGTGAGATGACAAAATGAAAATGAAGTCATGAATATTACCGCATCAAAATTCGTCGGAGTTATTATGGCTCTGATTGCATTCAATTTAGTTGCGGTGGGTTCGCTGCATGCACAATTTCCAGCATTCCCGCCAGTAACGGTTACCAGCCTGCAGGATAGAGACCAGATGTTGTCCCAACTCGGTCTCTTGTTTCCCTCTCTTCCTGAAAAAACCGCGGACCCCCATAAACCGGCTGGAGCGTATCCCAGAGATCCGAAAAATATTTCAGGCGATTGGACAGATTCCCTTGGCATGGGTAATACCATTACCGTTTCGGGCTGGGGATTGTGGAACAATTACAGCGACCGATGGGCAGGACTTTTTCCAGGGCGTGATTCGTCCAGAATCGGCAGCTACTCTCCGATCGATCTTTTAAAAATGAACAACGGTCAGACCATTACAACAGAAAATGATTGGTGGACAAAACGCAGACCGGAAATTTACAAAGAGGTCACGGAGGAGTTCTGGGGAGTTATACCTCCCGACAGTATTCTCCCCAATGTCACCTGGTCAGTGGTGACAACGATGGGGGGAACCGAAAGTTCGGCATATATTCAAAAAACTATTACCGGTTCTATGGATATTTCGCGTTATCCTGCTGTGAGAAATCGGCCCGTGATTTCCGCGATCCTTCGAACTCCAGTGAATGCACCACAGTCCGTACCGGTGATGATCGTGATAGGGAATCCGTTTTGGACTCCGATCGATACCTATTGGGGATACTGCCATCCGAATGGATGGGGCGCATGTATTTTTGATTGCGGATTGCTGCAACCTGACAATGGTGCCGGTCTTACCAGCTATCTCATTGGGTTGTGCAACAAAGGGAATTGGCGAAAGCCAGCCGATTGGGGGACACTGGGTGCGTGGAGCTGGGGTGTCAGTAAACTCATAGACTACTTTCAGACCGACAGTACAGTGAACGCGAATCAAATTGGCGTAACCGGACATTCACGATGGGGGAAAGCGGCACTTGTTGCAATGGCATATGAACCACGTCTTGCAATCGCCTTTCCAAGCTGCGGGGGAAGTCTCGGCACAAAGATGAACAGAAGGCATTGGGGCCAGGATATGGAAAATTCATCCTGGGAGAGGGAATACCACTGGATGGCAGGTGCATTTTTAAAATGGGGGGGATCTTTGACTCCCGGTACCTATTTGCCGCGAAAAATTGAATTATGCCCGGTGGATGCGCATTCGCTTCTCTCGCTTTGCGCCCCGCGCCCGGTCTTTATGAACGGCGGACAGGGGGACACGTGGACTGATCCGTACGGAATCTTCTTGACTGCCATCGGAGCAACTCCGGTCTATCAGCTTCTCGGAAAACAGGGACTGGTTCCTTCCGCTGCTAAACCGCTCGTCGATGTTGCATATATTTCCGGTGATATCGGATACCGGTACCATCACGAAGGACATACCGATGCTCCGGATTGGCCTGCTTTTTTTCAATTTGCATCTCATCATTTCCTGATCTCAAAATAAAACAATCTATCACGAACGAGCTCCTGAACCTATGAAATATACTGCCCTCGCAATATCCAATCCGAACGATCTGTTGTTCGGACATTCGACCAAACCGGTTTTGACACGGCGGGGTCTCACCATCGGAAGAGACATTGTCTATCCGGAACTGAACTTTACGCTTCCTTCCATGGAAATTCAGCCGAACACGCTGCCGGCGATTACCTCTCACTATAAGGAGATCATCAAGGGATCGCTTGAAAAAGCATACCACCTGCACAGCGACGGAGTGGTTTTCGAATTTGAAACGCTGGTGGAAATGACTCAAACACCGTCGATCGCAATCGAACTGGTCCGGGCGATGAACGATCTTTGCGAAGATTATTTTTATAAATATGGTTTGAAGAGCGAGATACGATTAACTCCGAACGATCTGCGTGAGTTTGAACGCCCTCCCAGGCAGCGGACATCCCATTTACTGGACCCGATGATGGAAGTATTCGAGCAGGGGGCTTTGGCGGGCGGTGATATGCTTTCGATCGAATCGACAGGCGGCAAGGAAATATCGGATGATTCTCTGCTCATGTGCAATATAAAGCAATTCATATTCTCTCAATCGGTCCTTGGTGTCAGGGATATGAAAATGTTATGGCGACGGATAGTGGATATCGCACACCGGACCGGCAGAATACCCGGCGGCGATACCGCTTGCGGGTTCGGCAATACTGCCATGGTACTGGCCGAAAAAAAATACATCCCAAAAGTTTTTGCCGCAGTGGCACGTATTGCCACGGTGGTCCGGACATTGGTGGCGATTGAAGAAGGTGCGGTTGGGCCGGACAAGGATTGCGGGTATGAAGGTCCGTACCTCAAAGCGATCACCGGTACGCCCATCTCGATGGAAGGGAAGACTTCTGCGTGCGCTCACACCAGTCCGGTAGGCAATATCGCAGCTGCGTGTTGTGATCTGTGGAGTAATGAGTCTGTCCAGAATATAAAATTACTTGCCGATTTTGCTCCGGTGGTCTATATGGAACAGCTGCAATATGATGTTCGGTTGATGAACGAAGCAATTGCGGCAGGGAAGGAAAGCACCAGGATGTTTCAACAATTGATGATCCGGTCGGATGTCCGGTTTGACCCACAGGCGCTCGTGCTCGATCCCCGGGTTGTCATCGAGATCTCGAAAGAAATTGTCAAAGGGGATAACTACATCGATGCAACAAAACGGGGTTGTTTGAAAGGGATAGAAATAATAGAAAATGCCTATGCATCCGGATTGCTGAATAAAGATGAAAAAGAACTGCCCTGGATATCCGTATTGAAAGATGATATAAATTCAATTCCATCGGATGAAAGTGCATTTGTTGAAGAAATGATCCAGACCATAGATCCGGGGAAAATTCTCTTATCTGAATACGGATTGTAGGCGTCGGTCATTCTGCCCGCTTATTTATACTGATAGAGTTTAACTTTCTGAATTCCAAAATTACCGCCGGGGAGGTGCATATGCCTCCCCTGGTGGTCCTGATCGCCGTTCATTCTCCTGATATGAAGAGAACATCCCAACCTCGTTCTTATCACATGGGGCGGCAATTATTCCCTTATCCATTATTGCGCTTTCTCCTGGCGCCAATCCGTCCATTGCTTCATTGCGCTATTTGGTTAATGAATGACAAGAAGTGGCTATAATTTATAGCAGCAAGTTCCTTATGTTTTACACAATGATTAATGCGGTTTTTATCCATTCCATCAAAAAGCGAAAAGAAAAGTAGCAGTGCAATCTCCCGTGGACTAGACACGAATTCAAGCTAAAAAAGAATTGTTTTATTCTTTTTAACTTGCTTTTACAATTCTAACGCAGTATTATTGAAACGGTTCAATTAACCTTTAACCCATTTAAGAATGCCATTGATTTTGCGGAGTGAATGAGTGCGTGGGTATGTTTGAATTTCAACAGAGGTGCGTGCTTGTTGTAAAACCGGCAAATTCATGAACTTTTTCTACGGTCGCAGTCGTCTTTTATATTTTCGACGGCAGCGAGCGATGAAAAACGCGTCGTCAAACAGGAATTATTGATCCGGATAGTCCAACCGGCTGCTTTTACCAGGAACATAAGAAATGAGTAATCAGGTTTCTCCCGATGCAATGGTAGCGCAAGAAAAATTGCTCGCCTATAAGAACGCAAAACTTCCAATTCATAAAAGGGTCACAGATCTTTTGGAGCGTATGACGCTTGAAGAAAAAGTTGCCCAGTTGATGGGTCTTTGGAAGGGAGGGATTGAGGATTTTATTGACGAGTTGGATGATCCTGAGAAGATGAATGAACTTTTTGGAAAAGGATGCAATTCTGTGCATCCGGCTCCGATCGGACTCGAGGAGACGGTTGACCAGCGAAATAAAATTCAAAAATATCTTGTTGAAGAAACACGGTTGGGAATTCCTGCAATATTTGTTGATGAAGGTCAGCACGGCTTCATGAGACCGCAGTCGACAGTGTTTCCTCAAGCCATTGGCATGGCATGTTCTTGGAATCCCGGTTTGCTGGAACAGGTCTATACGATCGTCGCACATGAGATGCGGTCAAGAGGAACTCATCATGCGCTTACGCCGGTGGTGGATGTCTGCCGTGAACCGAGATGGGGAAGAGTGGAAGAGACCTACGGCGAAGATCCGTACTTAAATGGTGTGTTCTCATGTGCCGCCGTAAAAGGGCTGCAGGGAACAACGGATGGAAGTGTCGCGCCCCATCATGTTGCAGCGACATTGAAGCATCTGGTCGGCCATGGACAGCCCGAAGGAGGTCAAAATCAGGGCCCGGCGAACTATTCCATGCGTGTCTTGCGCGATTATCATTTTCCTCCCTTTAAAATGTGCATTGATCATGTGAAGCCGGTATTCATTATGCCGTCCTATAACGAAGTTGACGGCATTCCTTCTCATGCGAACAAGTGGCTGATCAAAGATCTGCTCAGAAATGAATGGGGCTTTCAAGGAATGGTGGTAGCAGATTATTTCGCGGTCGATCAGCTGTTCTCGAAAGAATTTGTGGCGAAAGACGGGAAGGACGCAGCAAGGATGGCGTTCAACACCGGCATTCAATACGAATTTCCCCAGGCGAACAACTACAAATTTTTACCCGCCCTTCTCGAAGAAGGGAAAATTCATCTCGAAGATATCGATACCGCGGTGGCGCAAATTTTAAAATTGAAATTCGAACTGGGGTTGTTTGAACATCCGTATGTAACCGCGGACTATGCCGTTGAGGTAAGTCACAAAGCGGAACATCAGGAAGCAGCTTTACGTGTGGCGAGAGAATCGATCGTCCTGTTGAAAAATGAAAACCTGCTCCCGCTCCCCAAAAATAAATATAAAAAAATAGCGGTGATCGGACCATGCGCCCGGGATTTATATTTTGGCGGTTATTCCGGCGAACCGTATCAAAAAACGAGCCTGCTGGAAGGGATTACCAAAAAAGTAGGATGCAGCGCTGAAATCCTCTTTGCACAAGGCTGCAATCTTACGAGAACGTCATCGAATAGTTACATGAACTGGAAGAAAGACGAGATTCAATTTGCGTCAAGAGACGAAAATCTCAAGCTTATCCAGGAAGCGGTTGACGTTGCAAAAAAAGCGGAAATAATTATTCTGGCCATCGGTGAGAATGAACATCTCTGCCGTGAAGCCTGGGCCAAGACGCATATTGGCGATACCATGACGCTGGATTTGTTTGGTGAACAGAATGAGTTGGTGGACGCGGTGACCGCATTGGGCAAGCCGGTCGTTGTCTATTTGATGAATGGACGCCCTCTGTCCGTCAATACACTCGTTAAAAAAGTTCCTGCGCTGATCGAAGGATGGTACATGGGTCAGGAAACAGGAAATGCCGCGGCGGATATTATTTTTGGTGATGTGAATCCGTCCGGGAAACTGACGATCACCGTGCCGAAGTCTGCCGGTCAATTACCGATGTATTATAACCACAAACCGACCGCACAATTCCTTAATTATATTTCACAGGACATTCAACCATTATTCCATTTTGGTTTTGGACTCAGCTATACGACATTCAGTTTCAGTAATCCCAGACTGGAACAATCAACTATTCATGCAAATGAATCCACCAATGTCGTTGTCGATGTCAAGAATACAGGATCATGTGCCGGTGAAGAGGTGGTTCAGATGTATATCCGTGACATGATCAGCTCGGTCACCCGGCCGGTCAAAGAATTGAAAGGTTTTAAAAAAATCAGCCTGAAACCGGGCGAGACCAAGACGGTCGCTCTTCCCATTTCACCCGAACAATTGTCTTTCACGAATATTGATATGCAGTATACGGTCGAACCAGGGGATTTTCAAATTATGGTTGGAAATTCTTCCCGGGACGAGGATTTGATTAAACTGGTGCTGCATGTACAATAAGAGCGTCGTCCGGTTTTATTAGTTGTTTTTTATGAGATGCAAACTGCAGGCAAATGGAAATTGTCGTTTTCGTAAAAATAAATTCACAAAAACCATACTAATCGACAAGGTATAACGTGCAGACGAACTCAGAAAAACTTCCTTTCAAAGAAAAAGTCGGTTACGCCCTCGGCGATACCGCAGCCAATCTTATATTCCAAACGATGATCATGTTTCAGTTGGTATTTTATACCGACACATTCGGTATTTCCGCGATTGCCGCAGGGACGTTGCTGGTCGTGGTGCGGTTCTGGGACGCCATCTTCGATCCTATTATGGGAATTGTTGCGGATCGGACGAATACAAAATGGGGGAAGTTCCGTCCATGGGTCCTCTGGACCGCAGTTCCGTTTGGGATCATGGGATTCCTCACATTTCTCACGCCCGATTTTAGTCCCGGCGGCAAGCTGATTTATGCATATGTGACCTATATCGTTTTGATGATGGTCTATTCTGCCAACAACCTGCCCTATTCCGCGTTAAGTGGAGTCATGACTGGAGATTTGGGCGAGCGAACAAGTCTGTCTTCATACCGCTTTGTGTTTGCCATGATCGCGCAACTCGTCATTCAGGGGTTGGCGCTGCCGATGGTGAATTATTTTGGACAGGGCAACAGCGCTCAGGGGTATCAATGGACCATGGGAATTTTTTCCGCACTTGCCGTTATCCTGTTCTTCATCACCTTTGCATCCACCAAGGAACGAATTCAACCGGCTCCCAATCAAAAGGCAACGGTGAAAGAACATTTCGGCGACTTGTTGAAGAACGGTCCGTGGTTAGCAATGTTTATCCTTACCGTGATTCTCTTTATTACACTTGCGATGCGCGGGAGTGTGGTGATTTATTACTTCCGATATTATGTCGGCAATGAAGATTTGTTCAGCTGGTTTAATGTCTTCGGGACTGTTGCAACGATTATCGGCATCTTCTTCTCCAAAAAATTATCGATGCGGTACGGCAAGCGCAATGTTTTCATCGGCGGACTTTCAGTCACGACATTGTTCACAGCGCTTTTTGTGTTCCTGCCGCCAACGGCGATTCAATTGATTTTTGCCACGGAAATTCTGCGTCAGTTTGCGTATGGCTTCACCATCCCCCTGCTCTGGGCGATGATGGCGGATGTTGCTGATTTTTCGGAATGGAAAAATAAACGACGTGCGACCGCTATCGTCTTCTCGGCAATTGTATTTGGGCTGAAGGCCGGACTCGGTTTTGGCGGCGCAATTACAGGGTATATCCTTTCTCTCTATGGCTATGTTCCCAACGCGGTGCAAAATGCGGTGACGCTGGATGGAATCCGCTTGACGATGAGTATTTTCCCGGCAATTACATTCGGAATTTGCGTCGTCTGCCTCTTCTTTTATCGAATAGACAAACAGGTCGAGATACAGATTACCACCGAACTCGCGGATCGGAGAAAAAGTTATTAAACGTTATTAACAGAAGCTCATAAGATCGGCATGAATGGGAAACGGTTGACATGATGTCGTTTGCCGTTTGTGGTGAACAGAAAAACCACCAGACAAAATATACTCTTATGAGAAAATTACTTGTTCATTCATATCACTCTATAAGAAGGAGAAGAAAAATGTTCATGGGTAATGCTCGTTCTCTCGGCACAGGGGCTGGTGCCTTTCTCTTCGCATTATTTTTAGTGATTCAACCGTTACAGGCCGCAGGTTCCGGGACGTTGAAAGGGCGTGTTCTCGACAAAGCAAATGGGGAACCGCTCATCGGCGCCAATGTCATCATCCAGAATACCAGTTTGGGCGTTGCTGCAGATCTTGATGGAAACTTCCAGATAAAATTGATCCCGGCGGGCACTTGGAAAGTGAAAGTCTCCTGTATTGGATATGTTCCGATGACCCGGGACATCGCTATTAAAGAGGATGAGACGGCAAATCAGGAATTCCGCTTGACGGCCCAGGCGATCATGGGCGAAGAGGTCGTGGTTACCGCACAGGCACGCGGTCAGGTACAGGCCATCAACCAGCAGCTTTCTTCAGATAAAATTTCCAGCATTGTATCGGAAGCAAGAATCCAGGAACTGCCGGATTTCAACGCGGCACAGGCCATAAGCCGTCTGCCGGGTATTACGACGCTCTCCAGTTCCGGTGAAGCAAATAAAATTGTGATAAGAGGGTTAGCTCCAAAATACAATCAAATTACAATCGGGGGAATTTCGCTTGCATCTACCGGAAGCACGCAGATCGGTGTCACCTCCCAGGGTGGAACTGCAGGATCAATAAGTAATGACAGAAGTGTCGATCTCTCCATGATGTCTCCTTATATGATAAAAACCATAGCGGTCTATAAATCTTTAACACCGGATATGAATGCGAATTCTATCGGCGGCA
This sequence comes from Ignavibacteriota bacterium, assembly GCA_003819715.1. GTDB lineage: Bacteria > Bacteroidota > Ignavibacteria > UBA10030 > UBA10030 > Fen-1298. The sequence continues at coordinate 12,540 of RPQN01000103.1, forward strand.
CGGTGAATATGGAATTACGGGAAGCCCCGTCAGAATTCCAGACAGATGTTCTCTACCAGTCAGGCTATACACAGAAGAGCAACCAGTATGGGAATTATCGAGTCGTTGCTTCCGGCAGCGGACGGTTATTTGACGACCAGTTTGGTTTTTACGTTTTAGGAAATATTGAAAAGTATGACCGTAATGCGGATAACATGAATGCCGGATATGAAATTACTTCGGACAAAGTTGGCGACAACGGCTATCTTCCGGTGAGGGTCACGAACGTACAACTGAATCGCCATTTTGAAACCAGGAAACGGTATGGTGGAAACCTGATCCTTGACTGGCGCTTACCTTCAGGTTCAATAAAATTCGTAAATGTACTGAGCCGCTTGAATTCCAATTATCAGGATTATAGAACCATACTCAATTATAGTTCGCAGACACAGGATTTAATTTTCAGGTATCAAGAAGGGGATAATAATGTCGATATCGCTCTTAACTCATTAGCCTTTACATACGATATAGGATTTATGTCTGTAGATCTGAAGGCCGCAAATAAATATGCAAGAAATAATCTGCCTTCCGCGCCGCAATCTGAATTTTACCAGACCAGAGGCGTTGGAACTTCGACACCGAACACCACTCCTGAAGATTTGACTCACCTGATTCAGTATGGAGGCACTGCAACGACCTATTTAAATACGTTGACACTGTTTAGCTCGGATTATAAGGAAAACGGGCAGACTTACCGGGCGGACTTTAAGATTCCTTTCAACTGGGGCTCAACCTTATCCGGTTATTTTAAATATGGCGGAGAATTTAGTTATATCCAGCATACCAACGCTCAAAATACGCCCTATGCCACTATCGGAGGAACCTCCACTATACAGCAAAGTATCACGAATGGCATTCTTCAACGATATCCGAATTTGGTTTTTAACAGCGGCATCAATCGTTTCCCTTCTACCAGCTTTACTTCTTCAAATGCGAGTATTACGAATAGTTTTCTTGGCGATCGATTTGGCGGCATAATCTGGGCGAACGATGCCAGTTTATTGACCGGTATAATAAATTACGTATCCGGTGATGGGCGATTTAGTGCGATTAATGCTTCGTCAACGGATCCAGGCGGATGGTACAATTCGTATTATCAGACTCTTCCGAACACATATAAATACATTGAAAGATTTTATTCCGCGTATTTGATGTCTGAATTAAATTTTGGGGATGTCATGCTCGTAGGCGGCGTACGATATGAAAAAGAACGATCACTGTATGATGCATTTATTTTAATGGATGGACGTGATGAAAGGAGTCAGAAATTTTTCCCTGTTTCTACATTCCCGGAAAATGAATTCTGGCTTCCCATGGTGCAGGCAAAATATAATGTCATCGATTGGTTTGACGTTCGCGTCGCGTATACACAATCGTTAGCGCGTCCGGATTACAGCCAGCTTGCGCCAAATTATTCCATCAGTTATGGACAGGGAACGGTTCGGGCAGGTAATCCCAATCTTAAAACCGCACATGCATATAACTACGATGCGTATTTAACCTTCCACAGTAATGAATTAGGACTTTTTTCCATAGGCGGTTTTTACAAGGAAGTAAAAGACTTTTCTTATGCAACACAATTCCCATTATTTGATGTCGCACCTCCAGGAATTGCCACAACGTTTGACTTTAATATTGGAGGAACACGTCCTGTGAAAGGGGCAACGTTATTCACGTATATGAATAATCCGAATATCTCTTATGTCCGGGGTGTTGAGTTGGATCTTCAGACGAGATTCTGGTATTTGCCGATTCCCTTTAACGGAATAATAATCGGTGTTAATTATACACGGATGTCTTCCTCATCCATCTATCCATGGAGGAATGCGAAGACTACTATTATCGGTCCCCGCCAAACGGTTACTGAAGTTTTTGATAGCACACGTACAGGACGCCTGATCAACCAGCCAAACGATATCGTGAATGCCTGGTTAGGGTATGATTTTAAAGATTTCTCTGCCCGTATCTCGTGCATCTTCACAGGTAATTCTGTCAGTAATGTTGGAAATTTTGCGGAACAGGATGGATTTACCAGGGATTATTTCCGGGTGGATGCTTCGGTACGGCAGAAACTTCCATGGTTTGGGAGTGAACTGTTCCTCGACATAACCAATATTAACGGGGCGAATAATACATCAGCACAGCAATCAATCGGCGGCTTCACGAGTGAACAGAATTATGGCCTGACCGCTAATTTAGGAATAAGATTTCGATTGATCACTAATAATTAATTATCAAACAAAATAAACGGAGGGTATACCATGAAACATCTGTTAAATATACTGTTTCTCTTCAGTATCCTTTTCACGCCCTTGTTTGCACAAAAACAGGTCGTGGTGGTGAAGGATTATTGGGAAACATCTGCGGAAGGAACGCTGAATGATGCGGTCACTGCAGCAATCAATGCAGGCACGTTGTCCAATACGATTTTCAAATTAAAACCATATGGGACGTACGTTCTGAACGGCTCGATCATAACTCCTCCGGGACAGACGCTCGAAATTACAGCCGATGATGCTGGAAATACGCAGCTCACCGCTCCCCCTATGATCTGCTGGACCGCCAGTACTGCCCCCAGTAAGACGTACTTATTTGACATTGCCGGGTCTGTGAAAATGAAGAATGTCACGATCATGTGGGCGAGTCTCGATGGTACACGGTATACTTCAACAATCCGTATCGGAGATTCCGCAACAGTTGCCGGTGGGCGCTGTGAATTTGAGAATGTCATGTTCGATTTAATACAGCAGGCTTCCAGCGGCGCCATTCAGCCGTTTGCCACGCATTTCAAAGGATATTTCAAAAACTGCTATTGGAGAAATGGGACAGATGCTCATTTCAGATATTACAGCAGGGCAGTGTCAGTTCCTTTTGATGCTCAAGGAATACATATTGATACACTCTCTTTCGAAAATTGCACTTTCGCAAATTTGGGATATGTGTATATGCAGGAAAAAGGTGTCTATGGGGATAATGTCTTCTTTAACCATTGTACTTTTTACAATATTGTCATGTTTACCTTGGAGTCAGGATGGTGGCACAATATGTATGTCACCAACTCTCTGTTTATCAATACCTTTATGTTTGGATATGTCCCCGTCGCAGCGGACGGAGTTAACGGCGGCACTATTTCGATAGCCCCGATAGACACCAGTACTGCATTGGGAAATGGTTTCGGATTTGTACCGGATTGGAGTCCTAAGGATGGTGTGGCTGATTTTACAGAAAAAGAACGTCACATTTTGTTCGTCAACAATTGCTATAAACTGGATCCATGGCTTATTGACTGGATGGGTTATGGACCGAATGGCAGCCCGTACAGCAAAGATAAAC
>RPQN01000104.1 GCA_003819715.1 Ignavibacteriota bacterium
ACCGCGAGACTCATCCGATCCAAATCGCCTTAGAGGTCTACATATTGATCCACCTCTCTCGCTTTGTCAGATACAGCTTGAAGCATCTTCCCAATTTCTTCTGTTGAAACAAAGCGACTCTCGCCCCAATTAATGCTTTCGATCAATTCTGCAGCCTTAGCCCTCCTTTCGGCGGTATCACAAACTTTCTTATTGCTCTGACTGTTTGCCAGCACCGGTGATACTCTTTCTCGAAAGAATTGCTCAGATTGTCTTAACTTATTCATCCAAAAGTGGTCTTGGCCTTCATGATTCACCTCTCTCAGTTTTTCATACAAATACGCAAATGGAAAATCCTTCGTACGCAATACTTGATCACGCGCAATTTCTTCAACGAAAGCATCTAACCCCTTTTTGGAAACGGTTTGACCCGCACACTGCAGAATGGTATTTATCAGACCGGAATCAGATTCCTCCACCAGGGGAAGTAATCCCGCTACTTGCGAAGAAGACAATGTCCCGTGTTGCAAACCCTTTATGAATGCACTGGGGAGCACTTGATGCCGACTCGCAATACCAGAGTCTTCCCATCTTGCGACAGCACTGAGGGCTATACCGATATCTAAAGCAGCGAGCGAACCTCCCGCTTCTTCCCAGGGAAAACCTTCTTGTCCCTCTAGACGGATGGCCGCATCGCTTACAACTCTGGCTATACTAGCCGCTTTCTCTCTCTTCTGGTCGATATTCATTGTATCTGCAGCCCTATCAGCGAGAGGCAGGAATACCCCAACTTCGTGAATTGCATCCACATTCAATTCACCCGCAATGTCGACTGCTTTATTGAAAAGGGCTTGAGCGTCTCGGCTGCTAATTGGAAGGACAAGACGCGCAAGGTGGACCATTGCTTCAATTTTCTGTTCAGCTGACGTCTTGAATTTCTCTATTGTGTTTGCCAGACCTAAAACATTTTCAAGAATTAAGGTATGTAATGAAGGTTCAATACAAAATCTCGCCAAGATGCGCGTTTGCCCATCCCCAAGTGCACTGCTCCATTCACCAAGACACATGATTGCCCAGGACAAAACCTTCGACCTATCCAGTCTTGAAATTACCATCAATCGTGATATTGCCAACGCTACTAAAGTACTCATTGCACCCGCGTTATACCTTCTGCTGAATCGATAGTGTTCCGACTGAAAGTGAGCGATCGCTTCTTTCAATTTCTCTTCAACCTGACTTGACGCAATCCTCCCAGCGATTGATAGCGCGCGGACATTATAGATGCCAACAATTGGTCCGATAAAATTCCTTATCTCTTCTTTTATTTCATTGTCATCCTTTTCTCGCTTCTCTCTTTCTTCCTTCGACAATCCTTTGTTTGATGGCAGAGGATCAAGCCAGTATTTTTCCAATGTCAGCTTACGCCCGCGCAAATTTTCGAGCAATGCAAACGCTCTTAAGCTGAGGTCAATGGTAGGAGTATTTGCTACAAATCCTCGCTGTCGTCGACGCACCGATGGATCTGAAATCAACTTGAGAGCCGCGATCACAGCTTTCCTTTTTCCTCCCCTTGCGATCACCAATTCACAAGCCGTTAACACAGTTTCTAAATAGTCGGCTCTTGGATTGCTCCCGTGCTGAAAATCGTCCAATTCATTACTTATTTTCAGCCGACCATGTCGAACGAGACATTCGATGCTGGTTTCTAACAACGAGATATCAACATCTACTCCGTAGAGCGCAAGAGGGGTGAGTATGAAAAGATCCCAAGGAGACTGAACATAGCCTTTAGCGATACACTCTCTTAGAAATTTATCGTCTCCGCTTGCGAGAAGTCTGTCGCACAATATTCTGGCTACTCGGATCGCCAACGTTCTTGGCCTCCATCTACTCAGGTTGTTCAAAGCCGCTTGTAATCCAGCCACACGTAAAACAGCTTCCGTTTGCGCGGCTATGTCGTCTTCTTTAATTTTCCAGTCAATCATTCCAAAACCTGGATGATTCTTTTCTTCTTCGTTGGTCACCTCTTTTCGTTTGGCCAACCAGGCATGTAATTGCCTTGAACCCTCCCTCACCGATATTTTGTCTCCGCGGCGCGCATCTGATACCATCATCTGGAACAAGAATGAGCCATGATTTTCAATTAACTCCGGATCTCGTAGAATATCACGCGATGCCGTATCCCGAGCAAACGAAGCCACAAGGTCTGGATTCTCTATGAACATCTTCTGAAGCGCCGCATCTGTCTTGAGTGCTTCAGCGCCGACGAGAAGTGTCATAAGTGCATCTACATTGTTCCCCATTTGCCTCGAGACCTTCATCGCAATGCGGAGACGCTTTAGTTGTACTTCGCGCCTGAGAACAGGGTCGCCAATTATTCTTGGCTCACGCTGGTCTTTCACTAGTTGAACTATTTCTCCTGCTCGTCCAGCTTCAAAAAGCGCTGCTGCAACGTGCACAGCAGCGTAAGGCTCTGATTCATAGAGTCCAAGGAAATACTCTGCTATCCTTCCTTGCATTGCGACGAATTCACTCGAAGCCTCTCTCCTAACGAATTCTTCGAAGTCCTCATCAGCAAATCCAACCTCGTCTTCAATCAGCCGCACGCCGGGCGCAAGATCTCGGCAAATGTCCCGAACGTTCTCGATCTCAATTCCTGCCACTCCCGAAAGGAAACGAATTGGGATCGGACGCGGCAGCACCACCAACCCCGCACACACTTTCCTAAGGTCAAAATCAGTGCCCTGTTTGCGTAATGCACTTTCGAATCGATCATTAAAGATTTGATCAAGAGCCTTTCCATCGGGGCGTAGATAGTCTAATGCATTCACAGATTCCAGTCGGGCAAAATCTATTGCATATCGTTGGACCCTTGGATTACCTGCGGATAGGTGATGGAAATCATCTATCCATGCATCTGATGCGTTCTGCCAAGTTGACCTCACGAATATGGCCGTTTCTTCTCGGTCAAAGTTCTTCATCGGGATCGGCTCGAACTTTCTTGGCAAATCTAGTGAATTTAATCGGCCAGTGCGACAGGTTAGGACGAACCTAACATTCTTTGGTAGCTCACCCATATGAACGAAATCTTGGACAAAACTTCGCTCGGGTGGTGCCTGTTTGCTTGCAGCCGTGATCGAATTGTCCGCCGCATCTATGATCACCACGAGTAAGGCATTGCTGGCATATGCCGACAGGGAATCACTAGCCATTTGCAACCGTTTCAAGAACGCTTTCGGGTAATTGATTTCACTGGAGCGGGTCAACAAGAATGGCATTCGAAGTGCACTTGCCAAATCATTGGAGAGTTCAAGGAAGGCATCTTTCGGCCTGTGTCGATATGCGACAGCGTCGAGGTAACGTCCACCCCCGTAACAATCAAAAAGCAGTACTACCGAACCTGTTGGTAATTTCTCTTCGACTTCGCGTAGAGCCGTTGTCTTCCCACAACCTGCTTCTCCGTGCAAGCAAATGAATTGTTCACCATTTTGCAGCTTTTCGGCAATTACAGTTGAGACTTTTCTGCTGATTCTGTTTTCCACATGTTCGATGACAGGAGGGCAAGGAAACAGGGCACTCGGATCTGATACCTTCATCCAAAGCAGAACCTTATTTCGCGTGATGATCTCACCTTCTTTTTCTGGCATCATCATGTTTCGAACACAAAACCGTAAATGTTCTACGATGGCTTGTGTCTCTTCGTCAGTCCACCTGTAAATTGCCAGATGAATTTGCCGTTCCAGCTCCAGCCTTGAGCCCGCGCCGCAATATGAAAAATCTAGATGCTTTCTGAAAGCATCAAAGTCTTTTTGATTTAATCCACTTGCCTCGAGAAGTTTTTGAAGAGAACCTTCTTCTTCATCCCCCCTCAGTGCAGACAAGAACGATTCATCAATTGGTTGATTGCTAATCAAACGGATCTTTAGCCGATCAGTTGTTAACTGGTCTGCTAGAATCTGCTTGATTCCAACAAACACTTTTGCAAGTCTGCCAATAACAGAATTGTCGCGCTTCTTGTTCGTGCTGCGAGTCAATCTTGCAGAGGTCCAAGGTTCGTTTGGGTTGATCGTTGAGTACTTCACTTGATCAATTACGATGAGTTTACTGGAGGCTGCATCATCACCCCCATAATAGAAAGTACAGTCAACGCCATCAAACGTACCAGTGGGCATCCCCACTTCATCTTCTACGCCTAGTCCTTCAACGGTGATTCCACGGAGATCTGTTCCATGTTCAAGCAGTCTCAATGCTTCCCGCAATACCCATAGTTCATGGAAGTCATCTCCCGCATTTGAAGGCCTGGCACCACTGTAATTTGGACGTGTCGTCATATTTGTTTAGGAAACGTATCTATATCTCCGCTACGCCTTTATTGCAACTCTACGGAATCGCTTGTTGTTCCGTGAGACTATATTGTTGCCGATCTTGGCAAATTCAATTATGTCATCGCGAAGGGTAAACATCGTGAATGGCGTCGGAACGTTTAATAAAAGCACGCAAGGTAACCAACCTGAGTGTTGTGATTTGCTTATTATATGCAATAAAATCCATCACACAAAATCTATATATACTTTTAGTCCTTTTACTGAACATATTACCTCATCCTCTTTTTTTATGAAAGAAGATTTGATGATTCCAGAATGTTGAGAAAAGTCGATTATTTTACATAAAGCATTTGTTTTTAGCACTGCCTTTGGATCAAGAATACCCACTTGATTACGAAGAAAATTGAAAAAGAAATTTGAAATTATATCGCAAGTTTGGATTATATAATCTCCGGATGATTTTAATGGACAGAACTTGTCCAAACGCTGTTCACCCGATGGCCACTCTTCTGCTTTAATTATCTTTGTAAGTGAATTACACCAAATTTTTATTAAATCATAGAATTCAATCGGATATTCTTTGAAAATATCTCCAGAGACCTCGAATGTTGTACCATCGTAACGAAGAATTTTTCCACTTGAATCTGGATATAGAATAAAATTGTTCTCACTCGAACCAAATTTGTCACGATAACGAAGAAAAATAAACAATTGATCTGCCCTATGATAAAAAGCAGGAAGATCTTTATCCGATAATTTCTTAAAAATCTTGCCAAAATCGCTTTCTCGTTTTTCCAAATTTACTTTTGCAAGATTTTTTAAATATCCGGCATTGGCATTATAGACATCTTCAGATTCTAATCGGATAAAAAAATGAAGCTTCTTATTCTTTACACTTTCAATAAAATAATCCAAGACCTGTTCGTAGGCTTTGCCTACAGTTTTCCAATTCTTTTCGTTTAGATTATAAGAATGGAATCCTTTGAAATCCTTACCAAGGACTTTAATATTAGCGTTTACTAAATATTGTATGTCCTTTTTATAGCTATCGCAATTTTCTTTTTCTCCCCATATTACAACAATAATTCTGAATGTGTTTCTATTACATTTTGTATCGTCAGTGTATATTTCGATTGTCGCCATGTTGTTTTCCTTGGGTTTTATTGCCTAACAATTGTAAAAATAAGCATACATTTTTATTCCAATTGATAGAACCATCGCTATTATAAATTATTCGGTGTGCCCCATGCAAACAACGATACGACCTCCTAGTGCACATCGTTGTACTTGCTGTTGAATATTTGGAGATAGTTTGATCGAAGAAAATTCAGTAGCAAGTTCTTTTTATGGTGATAATGTGCATATTTCAAACTCTAAATTCAACCGAATTGCATAAAACAACAGAAGCCCAGACGTACTACCGGACGCCAAGGCTTCTATATTTTGGGGGTGCTAATTTTATAGAAAGAAAAAATATAAGTATGCTTATCAATTACGCGTTTACTCGATATCAACATTTGATATCTTACAGTTTTCTTGCGTCCATATCAAACTCCCGATCCATCTTGTTTATTTCTTTATTTACATCCTCTGCTTTTAAAACTCCCTTACTTTCGAGAACATTAACAATCGCTTTCATAGTAATAGTGTTCCTAAAAATTATTTCTTCAGCAGTGATATGTTTCTTACTCCCCTTCATAATAGCCTCCCTATTATTTGGTTATTTATCTGAAATGAATCTCAGTCCTGATAGATTATTCACTTAGTCTGTAGATACTTAGTGAAGTCTAATGCAGGAGGCAACATGAGTCTTTTCTGAAAGAATAAGCTTCAAATATCCATCAGTAAACTGAAACAAAATTCCCTGTCAAATTATGGAGCTTTCTAATTCGGTAGAAGAGAAGATCAAATAAACTATATTAAATCTAAGATTTGTATTAAAAATTGTCAATCACGCGTTTGCGTGATCTTAACATTTGAATGCAGTTCTTCAGTAGTATTGGATGAACTATATTTCCTATTCAAACTCACCGATTTCACTCCCACAATCACTAAAGCAATTCCAGCCGCGAAAACGACAGACCACCATTCCAACACGTCGCCTACTGGCATATGTATTGCATTTACATTACTTCCAAGATGATGAATCATCGTAATGTTGATGACTAAAAAAATTAATCCCATAAGGGAAATTACTGCACCGACAGCAATGTTAAACCATGCTTGTGTCAAAGTGAGCTTTGGTTTTGGTTCAGGCGCTGTTCTTCCAAGACGCTGGTACTCCATCGAAAGCTCAAACTTGTGACGGCGTTCCTGGCGCTCGAGAACAATCGATACAAGAATTGCAGTGATAAAAAGAAGAAGAATCATCGGCTTAATCCTTTTTCATTTTTCTATATGAATTAATATCGTTTCTCATAACTATAATCAAAACTATCAGCAAAACAAGAAATGGAACTATCACGAATAGATAACCAAGAGAATCTTGAGGATTTGCTTTTAAGGCGGTAATAATGATCATAATGAGAGCTACTAGCAACACAATGGCCAGCCCTCCAGTAGTCCATATATGAAGTAATGAAGGCGAGTTTGACGAAGGAGACAATTCGATGCCCTGCTTAAGATTTGCCATTCTTTCTTTGTGAAGCTGTTCGCGCTTATGATATTCGAAGCCACACCAGATGACAATACCTATTATGATAATCAAACTTCCATAATCCATCTGCACATCCTTTTTAATTACTCATTATACCAATTTAGACACTAAATTTACAATTATTCTTTCATTTTGAAAGAAAATTCATTCCCCCCGTGTCTAAAACAAAGGGAGGGAATTTTATTGCATATTTTGGGGGATTATTCTACAATATTTTCAGAATAAGTCCTAATAAAATGCCGCCTCCCACTTCATTTGAAAATATTGTACGCCAATTCTCGAACCGCGTATATAACCATGCCTTTCGGGTATTAGGCAATAGAGAACAGGCTGAAGAAGCGACACAAGACGTTTTCTTGAAAATATATAGGTCATTGGAATCGTTCCGCGGGGAGTCCACACTCTCGACATGGATCTGGAGAATAACGGCAAATGTTTGTATCACACAAGCAAAGAAATCTCGCCTCGAGACTTCACCCCTTGATTCCGACGAGATAGATTCGATCTCTGATGATGAACCTAACCCTGAGCAGGCGCTGCTAAACAACGAGACAAAAGATGAAATTGCCAATGCAATCTCACGACTTCCATACCGGGAAGCGACAGCGATCAACTTATTTTATCTTGAAGAAATGGATTATGGTGAGATTGCGAACATTCTTGAAATTCCAGCAGGTTCAGTCGCGACTGCTCTCCATCGCGGGCGGGAACGGCTGCGGAAATTGCTCCAAACATCCTACTCCAGGAGCTCGATATGACTTGTAAAGAATATAAAGCACAATTCGAGAAAAATCTCAACGGTCACAAATTCTCTCAGTTGGGAGAGGAACACCTTCTAACGTGTGCGGCATGCCGTGAATATACCAGATCTATGAAATTCCTCGTCGAACACCTTCAGAATATTCCCCGGGTAGATATTCCCGGGGAGCTTCTTAGCAGAATTCAATCAATCCCGGAGTCTGAAAAAGAACTACAAAAATACCTCGGTTGGAAAAAAGACATCGACCGCACCGCGGTATATATCCTTACGGGCACGTTAATTTATCTGCTTTGCACTCTTGCTTCTCCAATGATTCATTTCTTCGGAATGAATGTATTCTTACTCGTATCGTTGATAATGGTAGCGATCAATATGTTCAAACGTCCTATCCTGGGATATAACGGATAATAATTCGGATCTCATTGCATAATTTTGAAGCCCTTCTAAATTCTATCTTTTTCTTTCTCCCAGCCGCGAAATCAATAGCAGTAGGTAAGGCCATATAAGATCAATTTTCATTTCTTGAACTAACCTAATCCTAAACGAAATATTTATCGGATCCCCTACCCTATAGCTATCGCTTTTCGATTTCGCAAGCGTTTCTTTCTGCCGCTTTCTTTGCGTCTCAAAGAAAGCGGCGTAACGATCTATTTAAATGTTCATATATCTTCGTAAGACAGCAGTGCTCTTGAAAGAAATTTAACGCAATGTATGTCTAATCTATTGGACGTCAGATTTACAGCGCCTTACTTCGAAGAGTATATATTCGGTATCCTAATCCAATCTGTTCCATAAAACCAATTATCCTGTTATGCTGGAATCTCCACTTATTCTATTGGGGATTTCTATGAGCAAATTATTGCCAAATCATTTTAACCATGGACGAATATGTTGTTATCCATCAAAAATGATCCACGTTTTTCTTAATGCCAGACTACCTTATAGGGGGGAGTCCAGCAATCAGGCGCATCAGAGCGTCCCTCTTAAATCTATCGGCAAATACATCCCCGCTTGTCATCATCGGCGAGCCGGGAGTCGGCAAATCTCTTTTGTCTTCCAGGATTCACGCCCATTCACTATTGAATGACCGTGAGCTCGAAACCGTCAATTTTAAAATTCTAAGTGAACGCGATCAACGAGTCAGATTGCTGGGAGGCAGTCCACCAGAACTTCCATCAACCCGCCGCAGCATTCTCGAATTGCCAACCACCGTCGTACTCAAGTACATTGATTGTGCGACAATATTTCTTCAGGAACGATTAGCTGAAGCTATCGCGAAAAGAGAAATCATTCGACTTGATACGAAGGATCAGCGACCAATTCGATGCAAATTAATCTTTGTTTTCAATGATTCTCCGAATGAGCTATTTCGAAAGGGACATTTCATTCCTGGACTTTCGAAGATGCTCTCGAAATTTCAGATTATTGAACTCCCACCCTTAAAGAAAAGGAAAGAAGACATACCTGAGCTTGCACAACACTTCTTTACCCAATTTCAGATACAGCGAAATAAACCAATGGACAGGAATCTCGTCAAGTTGCTTCAGTATAATAAATGGAACGAAAATATACTTGAGCTCAAATCATTCATCAAAACTCTGCAAGTTATTCCTGATGAAGTAGCGCTACAACAAAAGGATAGAATCGAACTTGCTAAAATGAATCTGATGATTGAGGAGGGAAGAGAGTTTTCATTGCGGGACTCAATTACAAATATCGAAACTTCAATAGTTCGTTACGCGCTTAATAAACAATCTGAAAACCAAGTGAAGGCTGCCCAATCCCTTGGTATTTCAGATCGAGGAATCCGCCGAATATTAAACTCTCTTAAATAGACTTGTTTCTAGGGACATGTCATTGAATAAAATTGAATTTTGTAAAAACATTCCCTATGATATTGCTGGCTATTGAGGACGTGTTCTATCAGAGCACTACAGTTCTATAGGGGAGCACTTCGAAGAATCTATTTTAGAATCGTTTTATTAAACAAATCTTACCTTAAGTGGGGTATTCTATGAGGCTATTTAAAAAGACGTTCGGAATATGTATTGTTCTATTACTAACCTTCAACTCTGGTTGCACAAAGGATTCTTCTACAAATCCATCAGATAGTACTCCCGGTGCTAATACTGTTACTTATGTTGATAACCTAATAATACCTAACAATAATCCCAATATAACGAATACTCGAGTCGATTCTAATTCTATAACATTTACAATCGTCAATGGTGTTTCTCCGGTGACGACGGGTGATATTCTCCTTAGTACAAACGGAGATGGATATCTAAGAAAGGTCTTGACCACGAGTTTGAGTGGGAACACGGTGATTGCTACAACAGAAAATGCTTCGATGGAAGAAGCAATAAAAGATGGACATTACGACAGCACCTTCGTTCTGCAACCGGTTCAGGGTTCCCTCAACAAGGCATTTGATCATAATGAGCGGATCGATATTAATGGAAAAAAAGGCCGACTAATAATAACAAGTGACAATCCACTCGCCAAATTGGCTACTACCAACAGCGATTGGTCGATGACGTTTCCGAATTTTAAGTACACAATTACAGATAATCAAAATTACAAATTTGAAATCGTTACGGATGCATTTGTAATTTCAATCAAGAACGACCTATCGATGCAAACTGACTTTACACTTCTCACCGGGCTGAAAAAACTCTCAATTAAAAATACAAAAAGTATTTCTTTAGAATTTGTCAATGCAAAAATAGTACTAAACGGCGGCAAAATTGGGAAAGACTCAAAAAAGTACCCTCTTACTCCTGATATTCCTTTCGGCGGTTTTCCGGTTCTTGGAATTCCGTTTATAGCATCATTGGCAATAGATTTTGGGATAGAATATGAGCTAACTGCAAATGGAGGGTTTCAATCAACCAATCCAATCAAATTAACCTATTCCGATGATGCTGGATTCTTATATCAAAAAAACCAAGGGCTAAGTACTTCATGGAATCCTAATGTCACAATGAGTGGCAGTTTAACTTTCAAACCTACATCTGGCTTTAAAGGAGAACTTAGGGCATTTATTAAACCACAATTAAAACTCAAAGCTGTTGGGCAAGCAGGCCCAACATTTTTTGCGAAAGGATTTGAATATAATAAGGTTACGCTCTCGCCGTTAGAGTGTGAATTAGGGTGGGGACTTTCAGGTGGAATTGGTGCCGAGATAAGTCTATTTTCGAAACTTATTTTCTATCAAGAATTAACTCTTGCTGAGAAGCGCTGGCCCTTTTTGAAGAAATCGTATGCCAATACAGCTCCAAGCATACCGGCGCCAATATCACCGCTCAACAATGCTACAAGTGTTTCCTTGGCGCCAACACTCTCGTGGTCTTGTACCGATCCCGATGGTGATGCATTGGTCTACGATGTGTATTTCGGAACATTAAATCCTCCGACAACCAAAGTGGGATCAAACCAATCAGCAACAACTCTTGCTCGTTCAGGTTTATCAAATAGCACAAACTATTACTGGTCTGTTAATGCCATAGATGAATACGGCAGCTCAACATCTGGACCCGTATGGTCATTCACAACAATAGTTGCTGCTAACAATCCACCCTCCGTAATCACTACAGTAATAACAGCAGTTACTACTAATTCCGCCAGCGGTGGAGGCAATGTAACATCGCAGGGAAGTGCAATCGTTACGACTCGTGGCGTCTGTTGGAGCACTTCGCAGAATCCAACAACAACGGATAGCAAAACATCCGATGGTTCTGGAACGGGGAGCTTTACAAGTTCTATCACAGGTCTAACTGCCGCTACAACTTACTATGTCCGTGCTTATGCAACAAACAGCACTGGGACAAGTTATGGCAGCCAAGTGAACTTTACAACTAGTGCAGGAAGTGGAACAGCACCTACGGTTACCACCACAGCCATAACAGGAGTTACTACTAATTCTGCTACAGGTGGAGGCAATGTGACTTCACAAGGAAGCGCAACCGTCACTGCACGCGGAGTATGCTGGAGTACGTCGCAGAATCCGACAACAGCAGATAGCAAAACATCCGATGGTTCTGGAACAGGGAGCTTTACAAGTGCCATCACGGGTCTATCTCCATCGACGACATATTACGTTAAAGCTTATGCAACAAACAGTGCTGGGACAAGCTATGGCAGTCAGTTGAACTTCACAACAGGTTCCGGAGGTGTGACTCAAAATGATCCTATTGCCTACTATCCATTCAACGGCAATGTAAACGACGAGAGCGGCAACGGTAACAACGGCATAAACAATGGAGCATCACTAACGACGGATAGGTTTGGGAATACAGGGAAGGCATACAGCTTTAATGGGTCGAATAATGACATCAGAGTTCCTAACTCAAATATTTTAAACTTTGGGGTTGGTGATTTTTCATTTAGTCTTTGGATTTTTAAAAACGCTGATCAGTATAATGGGATTTTGAGCAAAGATAATTTTGATAATAATACTATATACAATGGGATACATTTCAGTGAATGGCCAGATATCAGTAATGAACGAAATGGTATTGGTTTTAATACAAGGAACACGGCTAATTCTCTGGAGGCTGAAGCACGATACCCAATCTCAAATTTTGCTAATGCTACTTGGTATCATATTGTCGGTCAACGAAAAGCAAATATTCTGTATTTATATGTAAATGGGATTCTATGTAAAACAATGGCTGAGCCTGCTCCCATAGACGTATCTACAAACGTGGATATGTGGTTTGGTTCTCTTCACGGTAATCAGCAATACTTAGATGGTAAGCTTGACGATATCCGCATTTATAATCGTGCGCTGAGTGCGACTGAGGTTGATGTGCTGTACCATGAAGGCGGATGGACCGGTAGCGGTGTCATTTCCCAGGGCATGGTTTCAGTAGACGGCGGCACATTTACTGCCGGTTCAACTCCCGTTACAATCAGCAGCTTCAAGATCGACAAGTATGAAGTAACATACGAGCTATGGACAGATGTAAGAACGTGGGCCTTAACGCACGGTTACACCGATTTGGTGGCGGGTCAGAATGGTAACAAATCGAGTGAGACTAACAACCCAGTCACCAACGTAAGTTGGTATGATGTCGTCAAGTGGTGCAATGCCCGTTCGGAGAAAGATGGATTATCACCCGTGTATTATACAGATGGAACAGGAAGCACGGTCTATAAAATAGGACAAATCGACATCAATACTGACGCCGTGATGTGGAATGCAAATGGTTACCGATTGCCTACAGAAACAGAATGGGAGTTTGCGGCGCGAGGAGGAACAAACTCGCAAGGGTACACATACAGTGGCAGTAACACAATAGACAATGTAGCATGGTATATTTCAAATTCCGGCAGGACTTCACACACAATTGGCACAAAGTCAGCAAATGAGCTCGGTATTTACGATATGAGCGGTAATGCTTGGGAATGGTGTTGGGATTGGTATGATAATGGAAGTGGTGCCTATCCATCTGGTAGCACAACAGATCCTAAAGGTCCCTCGACGACACAATCATACCGTTTGGTGCGTGGCGGTTCGTTCGATAATTATGAGAATTATTGTCGGGTGGATTCACGTAACAGTCACGACACCTTCCCGTACATTAGCAACTATGTTGTTGGCTTACGTTGTGTCCAGAAATAATGCTTTTACTCTTTTAAGCTTTTATATTTTAACTCACCTCTCCAATCGCTTTAGTAGTTGGAGAGGTTTACAATTTGAGACAATCGTTTGATTTGAAAATTAGTTTAATGTTCTGTAGTAATTATCTTTGAATCATAAGAAAATTATAGCAGCGTCATCGCTGCTTTCTGATCCTGTCTATTGTATTGTTCGCCTTCTTATCACAGCACGCATTGCGATATTAACGATAATGACCCACTTTATCTTATGGTAAACAATTTATTTGCCGAGCAAAAACATTGTCTCTATAAGATGTATTTTATCTTACGGAGTTACATTGGATAAATGAATATTATTTGTTATCATTTATAAATCTACTTTCAATCTATCAAATTCAAATTAGTACATTAATTTTCTAAAATGGGGATGGGAAATGAAACGTCTACTAATTGTATTCCTTGTTTTCAATATTTCTCTGTTTTTCTTCAGCTGTACAAAAGACAATCCGTCTTCAAGTGATAATGCTGATACACAAGCTCCGACGGTCTCCATTCTCTTTCCAGTCAACGGATCTGAAATCAAGATTGATACAACCTACACCGTTATTGCCGACGCAAATGACAACAAGGGTGTTTCTTCCGTTGATTTCTATATTGATGGCAATAAGGTAGGGACAGATAACACATCACCATATAAATATTCGTGGAACACTACCAGCAACGCAGGCGATCATTCCATTATGGCAAAGGCAAGTGATGCTGCGGGAAATGTTGCGTCATCGATTGTAATTGCTGTAAAAGTAAAAGAAAAAATTCTTAATAAGGTCTTTGGTTATGTGAAAAATAAAAACAATGTCGCAATGCCCAATGTCCAAATGAAGCTTTCTGCATTGTCAGCCTTATCGCGATCAGGCATGACGAAGCAAATAGGACAGGCTGCAGTTGATCGCAATCCCGTCATAAAAACACGTCTTCAAAAAAACAACGAAGGTCTTGCTCAAATTCTTAGAAAACAAAAACTTAATATAGAAGTTATTCAAAATACAGACCTTTCGAAGAAAACTTCTACAAATTCGGTTCAGAGTTTGCTCAAGACGGTAGGTGACACTTCAGTCGTGACTAACTCACAAGGATATTACGAAATCGGCAACTTGGCCCCCAACAGATACGCTATCTCAGCTACATTAGCAGACTATGATACATATGCAGACTCAGTCAACCTGACAGCCAGTTCTGTACAAAAGGACATTTTCATAGTATCATCGATCTTGCCGCAAGTTAGTTCTCTGACTTTGACCGATAATTCGTATAAAATAGGAGCGGCTTGGACAGCCATTTCCAAGCAAACACATAAAGGATATAATGCGTATGAAAAACACTTCCTCTGGTATAAAGATGATATATCAGAGGATGCCACATATTTTTACTTAACATTCTCCCCAGTTTTGCGAAGTAATAACTCAATCATAACTACAAACGCATATGATCTAACTACGGAAGAATATAATGGTCGTTATAGTATTTACATTCTTCCTGTGAATATAGATGACAAAGAAACCCCATCCGCATCAAATACTATTTTACAATATTTGGATCTGCCGGACAATAGAAGAGTATTAAGTACTTTTGAATTGACAACGACGAGCGGTCCGGTAATTATTCCCCAATCGACACACGAAGTATCGCTCCATATGCGGTATTACTACGCCAATGTCGCGCAATTATTTCAATTAGGGACAAATTCGTCGTGGAGTATTCAGTTCTCACAAGATTCTCTCAATTGGACGACAGTTGGCACCCATTCGATCAATGGTAGTTTACTCGTAAAAAATAATTATGGTTATACGAAAGTAATTAGTATCAACAGTTGGAAAGGGAAGACTATCTATTTCCGAACGAATCCAACAACATTGACCAATATTCAAGCTCAATATGGTCCGCTCACCATCGAAAACATTATAGCGGAATGCTCACAAGATGGAACGCCATTGGTTACGAATAATCCACCGGAAGCGCCATCAAGTCCAAGTCCGTCAGATGGAGCAACAGGAGTTTCAACGTCACCCACATTAAGCTGGTCTTGCAGTGATCCTGACGATGATGCGGTGACGTATGATGTCTATTTTGGAACAAGCAGTAATCCAACAACGACCATTGCCACAAACCAAAATGCCCTTAGCATCAGCCGCACCGGACTTGCATCGAGTACACCGTATTATTGGAAGATCGTTGCCAAGGATAGTAAGGGAGCGACAACAACAGGATCGGTTTGGTCATTCACAACCGGAGCCGCCACTAACAATCCACCGGCTGCTCCATCAAGTCCAAGTCCGTCAGATGGAGCAACGGGAGTTTCAACGTCACCCACATTAAGCTGGTCTTGCAGTGATCCTGACGGTGATGCGGTGACGTATGATGTCTATTTTGGAACAAGCAGTAATCCAACAACGACCATTGCCACAAACCAAAATGCCCTTAGCATCAGCCGCACCGGACTTGCATCGAGTACACC
>RPQN01000105.1 GCA_003819715.1 Ignavibacteriota bacterium
AGCTGGTAAAAAGAACGGACGACGGTGAACATGAGATGAGTATCGAAACGATACGAGCGCTCTATGTGAACGGCAGTGAGCACGATGTTCAGGTATTGCGGGAGCGCCTCGCAAAATTTGAGGGAGCACGATTTGAAATAGTCTGGCATGAAAGTGCAGAAAAAGCTATCCAATTTCTTGAAGAACAAAATGTCTTCGATGTCATTGTCATCGAAGATGTGGTTCAGGGTACAAGCGGCGTTGAAATTACACACAAATTAAAGGAATTAAAATACAACATCCCGATCGTGTTTCTCACCACGAATAAAGACGTGGGATTTGCAGTGGAGGTGATGCGGATGGGCGTGAAAGACTACCTGCTCAAAGAAGATGTCGTCAGCCATGTTTTTCCGCAAACGCTCCTCCGGGTGGTCGAGAAAGGAAACCTGAGGCTGGAGCAGGAAAAACTGGAATTAAAACAAAAACGCCTGGAGATTATGCAGGAAATTGTGGTGGGGATCTCCGATAAGATCGGCGACCCGCTCCAGGATATGAATAGAATTGTTACTGAAATTGAAATGCATGAACTTCCGGAGAAAACCGTCAAATACCTGAAACTCATCAAGGATAATGTGGAGCGGATGCAGGTGAAGCTGGAAAAACTTCGGAATTTAAAAGATGACAAGACAGTGAAATACATCAAAGATATTAAGATGATCGACCTATCGTAGCGGAGGTGCACCGGATGAAAAACCTCGTGAAACAAATATTGAGCAACGAAGATCTTACAGCGATTGCATCGGCAATCGGTACAGCAGAAAAAACAACTGCGGGGGAAATCCGTGTCAGCATTCGCCAGAAACGGAAGTGGCGGGAACGAAAACAATCTCTTGAAGAACTGGCACGTCAAGAATTTCACATGCTGGGAATGACGAAAACAAAGGACCGGACGGGAATATTGGTGTTTCTCCTGCTGGAAGATAAAAAATTCTATATCCTGGCCGATGAAGGAATTCATTCCCAGGTCGCCGATGGCGTGTGGGATACGATCGCAAAAGAAATGTCCGAACATTTCTCGCAGAAGAATTTTCGTCTCGGTATCGTTCATGGAGTGCAGTCGGTTGGTGCGGAACTTTCAAAGTATTTTCCAAGAAAATCTGATGATACGAACGAGCTCCCCGATGATGTACGCGTACGGTAGCCGCGTGTCTTCACCTCGTCATTCCTTCCATCAATTATGAAATGCAAAGCTGCCATAGCGCAAGTGGACTGCCGCATCGGAGCAGTTGAGAAAAACCTCAGGCATCATCTTGACTATATCGACCGTGCCATTGCGGAAGATGCACAGCTGATTCTCTTTCCGGAACTCAGCCTGACCGGCTATACCTTGAGGGATTTGGCTTGGGATGTGGCCATGAATCCATCCTCCAGTGACCTCCTCGCTCCGCTGCTGGAAAAGAGTCGTCGAATTTCAATTGCCGTCGGATTTGTTGAAAGCGGATTAAATCATGGCATTTACAATAGCGCCATGTTTTTAGAGGACGGCGAAATTAAAAATATTCACCGTAAAATATATCCGCCGACATACGGGATGTTTGAAGAAGGACGATACTTCAGTGCCGGCAGCCATGTGTCCGCATTCGATTCAAAACTCGGCCGATTGGGAATGCTGATCTGTGAAGATTTCTGGCATGTCTCTCTGCCGTACTTACTTGCCCTGGACGGTGCTGAAGCCATTCTCTGTCTGACGGCAAGCCCGACACGGCTCTCCGGAGAAGGGACACAGTTCGATAACCAGGTCGTCAATTATGAACATCACCGGACATACAGCCGGCTTCTCAATACGTACATCCTGTTCAGCAACAGAGTCGGATTCGAAGATGGGGTGAACTTTTGGGGAGGTTCCAATATCACCTCTCCCGGTGGAGAGATGATTTCTACGGCAACGTTGCAGGAAGAATGCCTGATCTATGCCGAGCTTGATTCCCATGAGGTGCAGCGCGCGAGACGATTCTCGCGTCATTTCCTCGATGAACGACCGGAATTAGTCCTTGAAATCCTTCGCCGTCAGTTGAAACGGAAATAACGAGCGGCTTCGAACTTCTCACGCCGTTGCTCGACCGTTCCTGGCACCTTCCAAAGCTCAAGTTGAAACTCCGCACACTATTTCGTAACTTGCCATTGTGGTTCTGGAATAATGTATTGAAAGGGTTCTGAAAATGACAAATTCACTAAAAACGGTTCTGCTCATGGCTCTCATGATCGGTTTGCTGCTGTTTCTCGGAGATTGGCTTGGCGGCGAACAAGGCTTGATTATGGCGTTTCTCTTCTCATTGCTCATGAATTTTGGTATGTATTGGTTTTCGAGTAAAATTGTATTGATGACGTACGGCGCACGAGAGGTGACGGAAGCTGAAGCACCGAGGTTGACCGGTATCGTAAACCGCCTGGCTTCTCAGGCACAATTGCCGATGCCGAAAGTGTACATTATTCCCGGTGATTCACCGAATGCTTTTGCCACCGGACGAAATCCGGAGCATGCAGCGGTTGCGGCGACGGAAGGAATTCTCCGCATTCTTTCGGACGATGAACTGGAAGGGGTGATCGCACACGAATTAGCGCATGTCAAACATCGGGATATCCTGATTGCGACACTGGTGGCAACGATGGCGGGGACTATTACGTTTGTCGCTCGTATGGCCATGTATGCATCATTCTTCGGTGGCGGAAGCAGAGATCGGGAAGATTCCAATCCGTTGGGCCAAATCCTTCTCATAATTCTTGCGCCAATTGCAGCAATGTTGATTCAATTTGCTGTATCGCGTTCACGGGAATTTGCTGCAGATGAAGGAGGAGCGAAAATTTGCCAGCGGCCGTTGAGCCTTGCAAGTGCACTGCGCAAACTGGAGAAAGGTGTAGAACAAATTCCAATGCAAAATGCGGGCACCGCAACCGCACATATGTTTATCGTCAATCCCCTCCTGGGCGGCGGAATCACAAAACTTTTTTCAACACATCCACCGACGGAAGAACGCATTGCCAGGCTGGAACAGCTTGCCATGGGCGGCATGCGCTAAAGGAATGCGTTTGAACCTGACCGCTCGAATACTCTGGTGCGCATGTATGATCATGCTTGCAGGGAGAGCCCATGCAATTTCTCTTGCCGGCGATTCCACCGGATGGGGTGCCATGGCGGTCGTGCGAACTCAGCTGCAAAGTATTGCGGAAGAGGCGGCCGATTCGGCTAAGGTCGATGTGCAACGTCGTGTTGCCATCGTCGTCGATGGCGATGGACCGAAATCAGCGGCAGAGAATGCGTTCATTGAAGCGATGCAAAAACGAAATGTTGCTTCCATCGTGATGGATTCGTCATTATCCCATCAGATTCTTCATGTGTTCCTTCTCCATGGTGAAACGACTGAACGGGCGATCAATGAAAAATTCTCATTGCGTTGTACACGCACCGCTCTGGAAGTGAAGACACTGAATGGAGCTGAACGGGAAGTACGAATGCTCGGAACATTTATGAGGGAAACGACGGATACCGTCAACGTGAGATCAACAGGAATACTGCCGGCTGATCAGAAAAAAGATGACCAGGGCCTGCTTCAGCGGATGCTGACGCCTTTTATCGTGGTGGGCGGTGCGATCGTGATCGTCTATTTGTTTTTTACGGTGAGAAGTTGAAATTAAAATTTTTGCAGTTGTTCGGCATCTTGCTGGTCCTCCAGCCGGAGTTCAAGACGTTTTCACAGGATTCTGATTCTGTGAAACATGGTTCGCTGCTTGCTTTGGGCGATGTGAACCTTGGACGTACCGTCGGCCAGGAAATTCTCAAGGGAAATTCAGATTTTCCATTTCTCAAATTTTCAAATGTTCTCGATCGCTCCAGTATGGTGTTTGCGAATCTCGAATGCCCCGTGACTGATCAGAACGGTGAAACACAGAGTCCAAAATCAAATGTTATTTTTTGTGCGCCTCCGGATGCCGGCGGGACATTGAGGCGGGCGGGGATCACCGTGGTATCGACGGCGAATAATCATGCGTTCGATTACGGCGTCAAAGGCCTTCAGGAAACAATCGAGTTTTTGCGGCGGGACACTATCCTGTTTACAGGCACGGTCATGCAACCCGGAGAGGAATTTACTCCGGTCATAATCGAACGATATGGAATGAAATTTGGCTTCGTTGCA
Organism: Ignavibacteriota bacterium; assembly: GCA_003819715.1. GTDB lineage: Bacteria > Bacteroidota > Ignavibacteria > UBA10030 > UBA10030 > Fen-1298. The sequence continues at coordinate 4,173 of RPQN01000105.1, forward strand.
TATACGCAAACGGTCAATTTTCGCAGGAGATGGCAGGGTCTGATATCAAATTTTGATTCCGCAAGAGCATGGCGCGAAATTCATGCATTAAAGAGTCGGGTGGACTTTGTCATCGCGAGTTATCACGGCGGGGACGAATATAAAGATATTCCCGGTCGGTCTGCAGAACGGGAGATGGAACTTCTGGCAGATTTTGGCTCGGATATCGTGCTGGGCCATCATCCCCATGTGCCCAATGGTATTCACAACGTACGAGGGTGCTGGATTTTCCATTCCCTGGGAAATGCGGTTTTTAATCAGCCGCAGAGGTTCTGGACACAAAGGTCGTTTGCCGTTCTTTTTGAATTTGAATCGAGGAACGGTCAAAATAAAATATCGTCTATAGAATTGATTCCATTTCATCCCGGGTACCAGCCGTGTACCGATTTGAAAGAAAAGGAGAAAGAGGAGTTATTGGACCGGATTCAAAAGCTATCAACAGTCACAATCACACATACCGAGCGAGGGTACTTTGTTAAACCGTCTGTTGGAAAATAATCTCAAGAAGGTCTTCATCTATTTTTCATTCATCGCGGTTTCCGTTGTGATGGTCGGATGCGGTTCCAGCGAAGCAACGAAACAGCTCAGCGCAGAGGAGAGGTTCAGCCTCGGGATGAACGCATTCAAGGACGAAGACTATTTGGGTGCCATTGATGAATTTAAGGTGGTATCGCTTCAGTACCAGGGAAGCAGGGTCGCTGATTCGGCACAGTTCTATCTGGCAGAATCCCGGTTCCATCGGGAAGAGTATATCCTTGCGGCATTTGAATACGATATCCTCATTCGTACCATGCCGGCCAGTCCGCTCGTCTCCCGCGCTCGGTTTAAACGCGCTTCCTGTTACTTTGAGCTTTCACCGAAATCTTTTTTAGACCAAAATTATTCCAGAAAAGCGATCGATGAGTATCAGGCATTTATCGAATATCACCCTGCCGACACACTCGTCTCCGTTGCAGAACAACGGATCAGCGAACTCAACGCAAAGCTGGCGCAAAAGGATTTCGAGAATGGCATGACCTATATGCATATGGAATATTATAAGGCCGCGGGGTATTATTTCGACATGGTACTGGATAAATATCATGATTCACCGTATGCGGAACCGTCGTTGCTGAGGAAAGCAGAAACCCTGGCCTATCGGAAGAAATATACCGAGGCGAAGGAAACGCTGCAGAAGTTCTTTGAAAAATACGCGGCCAGCACATTAAAGCCGGATGCGGAAAAGTTGCACACTGAAATTGAATCAGGGCTCCGTGAGGAAAAAACCAATAAGCAAAAGACGCCGGAGCCGATGAAAGATACCAGCAAACAAGTGCCTCAAACGGGAGGATAACATGGCCACTTTGAAAGCAAAGCCGGTCTCCGCTTCGCAGGTGGAAACGACGGAGTTAGTTATCCCGAATGATACGAACCGCCTGGGAAATCTTCTCGGCGGCCGATTGATGCATTGGATCGATATTACGGCAGCCATTGTCGCTTCTCGGCACACGCATCGCGTCTGTGTCACGGCGTCAGTCGATGAATTACATTTTCATCACCCGGTAAAACAGGGCGAGGTCGTGATGCTGCAGGCATCGGTAAACCGTGTATTCCGCACTTCGCTGGAAGTAGGTGTGCGAGTGACCAAAGAAAATCTTCTCACGGGAGAGCGGCAGCACACCAACAGCGCATATCTGATGTTCGTGGCGATCGATGAGAACGGCAAGCCTGTGCCCGTGAATCCTCTCAAGCCGGTGACCGGGGCTGAAAAACGGCGTTACCGGGAAGCGGGAAACCGCCGGAAATTGCGGTTGATGCATCGTCAGCGAGGTTAATTATCAACACCGGCAACGACAACTCAACGAGAGATGGCTGTCCTTCGCGACGACATCGCTTTGTACAATTGCTCGGTTCCACATCATTTGTATTCTGGCTCGCAATCCGCACAGTCTCTGCTCAGACGAATGAAGCTGCTTTTGGAGAAGTGCGGATTTTCTCTCTTCCCGCAAAATTTGATAAATGCACTCAATGCTCGTCAATTCAGCACCATGGTTCCACACTTCTCGCATGGTCCGGACAGCGGAAAGACATTCTGCTGGTGGAATTTGATTCGACGGAGTCATCGCCCTCTTACCGGATGAAACATACCGCCATTGAATTTGATCATCTCTATGCAGCTGATTTTACCGGTGATGGTTCATCGGAACTGATGCTTGTCAATACCCATGAAAAATTAATTTCGTTCGTGTTCAACTTGAAATCGGATTCTCTCCAGGCGACGAGTTCGATTAAAATTCCATTTGAACCGGAACAAGTCTTGATCGGAGATTGTAATAACGATAAACACCCCGATGTTTTGCTCGTGGCACGCAAAATCCCGGGAATTCTTCCTCTTTATGGAAATGGGAAAGGGTCCTTCAAACGCGGAAAGGTCATTGCTCAGGACAATGCCGTCGGTGCTGCCGATTTTGCTCAGGTGAATAACGATAATCTCACCGATATCGTTTTGTGGGATTGGGTGAAAAGTGAACTTCATGTTCTTTACGGCGCCGAAAATGGCCGGTTTATCGATCAAAGTATGTTTCCAGTACGAGGAGAAGTAGAATCTCTTACAGCACTCTCGATGGTGCGGGGTCATAATCTGGATTTACTATTGAAGATGGCCAAATCCTCCGGCTTCCAGGTATGGGAAGGGAATGATTATGGCGATTTTCAAATGAAGAATCATATTCCATTTGGGGATCATATTAATCACTTCTGCTTCGCCGATGTGAATAATGACGGTTTAAATGACATTATTCTCTCAACGAGTCCGTCTTCGTTGCAGGTCATCTTTAATAATGATGTCGATCCATTTACGAACCGAATCGAATATGCCTCCGGCGACGATCCTCAGGATATCGTTATCTCTTCTCAGCACAGCTGTATCGTCTTTGATAAAAACGAAAATCAGTTGATGGTGTACCGGAATGCGTCGAATCTTTTCCCGTTACCGGATTCAACCTCGTTTGCGACGGGTATTGGTCCGACGGAAATCCTGGTCAACGATTTTAACCGGGATAGTATCGCAGATATTGCGCTGCTCAATACCCTCAGCCAGTCCGTTTCATTTTACTGGGGCCGCAAAGGCACATCTCCGTACGGGCCAAATTCATATTCATTGTCCGGTGAGCCGAGTCACCTTGCGTTTCATTCATCAACCGATACCACGCTTCAGCTGGTGCTCACCTTCCCGCGGAAACATCAGATTTCGTACTTCACTCTGGATGCAGCAAATAATTCTGTCTCCAATGCATTCATCGGTTGTGAGGGTGATGCACAGGTGGTCTCTGTCTCTCTTAATCAGGATCATCAGTCGGAATTCGTCACATGGAATACTGCTTCGCCGGAAGGAAATTCTCTGAGCTTCTTTGAACAACTGAGTTCTGCAACATTCATTGAACGGACCTTTCGACTCCCTCCGCCGGATTCCTTGCTGGGGGCTTCGGTTGCCGATTTGAATCATGACGGTTTTCCCGGGATTGTGTATGTCTATCGGAACGGTGATACCTCCATGGTTGAATTAGGTGTTGCATATGGCGACTCTGCCTATTCCATGAAACACCGCATTATTTCCCGGGAGTTTGCCCTTCCCGATGTCCAGCAGGTATTTATCTGGCTGGTCGATTTTGATAATAAAGGAGTTTTGGACTTTCTCATGCAGGCGGGAGATCCGGTGGATTATCTTATGGTGGCGAAGGGAAAGGGAAACGGCCTTTTTTACGATCCTAAAATTATCACCAGCGGCCTCCCGCTCGAAGAACGATCAAATCTTCAAATTGTTGATGTGGATGGCGACGGTTTTTCCGATATTGTTATGGGATCAAATAAATTGGGCACAGTGGAGTGGTTTCGCAATCGCAGTGAGTGCAATTTCGATCCGGCTCAGACTCTGGCGAGTGAGCACGACTTCAGCCATTACGCGGTTGCCGATATCGACGCCGACGGCATCAAAGATTTAATTATGACACTGGAGAACAAAGGCGTTTTGAAAATTATCAATGGTCGCCGTCTTCCTTTTCGTACAAAAGAATAAATGAGAATCTTTACGCTTCCATATCTCTGTGCGGCACTGTTCATACTTTTGACGATTTCTGGACCTTCATCCGCACAGGATCGGAGGGGGGTGACCGAATTATCAACTGAACAGCTGCTTCAACAGGTGCGCAACATCCGAAACTTTTCCGTTCAACCGGCGGTGTCCGGCGAGTCACTCCAGGATGTGAAGTGCGGTTTCGGAATTCATATCCAGATTGCGAACCGGTGGAAGGAATTTTCGCCGGCACAGCGTGCCGAACTGTCGTTGCTCATAAAACCCAGCGTGATGCAGACCGATACCACTGCCGGACATTTCCATATATTCTACGATACGACAGGAATCAATGAACCGGCATTACTGGATAATGCCAACCAGCGGATACCGGGATCTGCGAAAGCCTATATCCATGAGGTCGCGGCAATATTTAATCATGTCTGGGATGTTGAAATCGATCAACTGGGATATGAAGCACCACCGTTTGAAGATGGTCAATCCCATTATAATATCCATGTCGAGAATATTTCTGATTATGGAGACACATGGAGAATTGAACCGCCGACAAACGGATCGGAACTCCCGCCGCGATATAAGAGTTACATTTCGGTTGATAATGATTACCGGGGATTTTCAACATCCGGTCTTAATGGACTAAAAGTAACCGCAGCTCATGAGTTCCATCACGCGATTCAGATGGGATCGTACGGGTTATGGTCGGATGATGTCTATGCGCACGAATTAACTTCCACCTGGATGGAAGACGTCGTTTACACGGAAGTAAATGATTATTATAATTATTTGCCGGATTACTTTTCTCAATTCGGCGATGGACGTTCGTTTAATTGGAATCCCACGGTCGGGGGGTACGAGCGCAGCGTTTTCGCTTTCTGCCTCGCAAAATTATATGGTGCCGGCATCATGAAGGATATCTGGACCGGTATGCGTTCCATACCTTTTCTTGAAAGTGCCGATGCCGCGCTGGTGAACCGCGGATCCCGATTGCAGTCGGCCTATGCCGAGTTTACCAAGTGGAATTATTTTACGTGGGATCGCGCCAATACGGTGGACTATTATCCGGAGGGGAATCATTATCCGCGATTCAGGCCGCTTCAAAAACTGGATTTTTATAATACTTCATCCACCGCAAGCGGTGAAGTCCAGGCACTCTCATCGTCGATGTATGAATTTGATATGCCGCATGATACACTGACCGCAGTTATAGCAAATGTGGATATGGTGAATGCCATAATGAAAAATACTTCAAAGCAAACGATCGATGTTCTTCTTTCCTCGCAGGCTCTGCCTCCTCCGTACACAGAACTGGCCAATGGACTCAAGGCCAAAATTTCCGTGGATTCATTGTCGCTGTGGCATTCGCTTTTTCTGCATACGGGAAACGAAATTGTCGCACGTGTGCTGTCGGATCCGGCACCGAATCCTTTCCGTCTGTCCGAAGCCCGGCAATTATTACTTCCCATTCATGAAGATAAAGCTTCCCGGGCAGACGTTTACATCTACAATTCAGCGCTCGGCCTTGCGTATTCCGGGCAGCTGCAGACTTCATACTCGGAAGACGGCGGTACCCGTGTCATCGTAGTGCCGGCTTCGGCGGTAGAATCCAAACTGTCGACCGGAATTTATTTCATTATTGCGAACACAGTGAATGGCAGCTACAAATGGAAAGTAGCGGTGATTCGATGACCCCGGTTTCCATACAAGCGAATGCAGTATCAAAAGAATTCAATCGCGGATTAATCTTTAAGGATATTTCATTCTCTCTTTCTTCACCGGCATCGTTGTCGATAACGGGAAAGAATGGGGCAGGGAAATCCACGCTTTCAAAAATTCTTGCCGGATTATTAAGCTCGACTCGGGGATCCATGACCTATGTCATCGGCGGGAAACAGATAGGAATTGAGGAATTCAAACATCACATCGGATTTGTTTCGCCGTATTTAAATCTCTACGACGAATTTACAGCGATAGAAAACCTTGAATTTCTTTCACGGATACGGGCAGCGGCAACACCTCCCGTGGAACGAAAAAAGGAACTGTTGACGCTGGTGGGATTATGGGACCGCCGCGATGATGCCGTCGGCACGTTCTCTTCGGGGATGAAACAGCGGTTAAAATATGCTTTTGCTCTCCTCCATCATCCTGAAGTCCTGATACTGGACGAACCCACGAGCAACCTTGACGAAGAAGGCAGCGAGGTGATACACCGGATTATTCAGGAACAGAAAAAATCGAATATTCTTATTGTCGCAACGAATAGCAAGAATGAATCGCAGTGGTGTACTCAACAGGTGGATCTCATCCCGGTCAAAAAGTAGAGTCTTGTTCTTCGCCGTACGAAAGGAACCATGGAATTTTTAACAGGCATATGGGGAGTTGTAGCAAAGGATGTGCGTTCGGAGTTGCGAACACGGTATGCATTAAATGCGCTTCTGATGTTCGTGGTCACTTCCGTGGCCACCATTTTATTCGCACTTCGAGAAGATGAAGTCACGACCGATGTTCTCTCCGGCATGTTCTGGGTGGTGATATTTTTTACCGCGATGTCGGGGCTCTCCCGTATATTTGTCAGCGAGGAAGAACGGGGCACTGCGATGACCCTTCAGCTTGTCGCCTCGCCTTCCGTCGTCTATTTTGGGAAGTTGCTCTTCAACATTGGTTTGACCCTGATCCTCTCATGTGCGGTCACATTGTTGTATCTTGCGGTATTTCCATTGTTTATGATCAAATCCATGGAACTGTTTGTTCTCACCATCGTTCTGGGAAGTCTCGGATTCGCAGCGGCCGCAACGATTATAGCGGCGATCATCGCCAAAGCAAACACCAAAGGAACTTTGTATCCCGTGCTGTCGTTTCCTATTCTGATCCCATTGTTAATGACTGTCATGAAATCAACTGCACGTGCACTGGATGGCGAAATTTTCTCTGCAGCTTTTGGAGAATTCCAGATTCTTGCTTCCTATGTGATGATTATGGTCGCCGGATCGTTTCTGTTATTCGATTATGTCTGGAAGGAATAAATATGAAGCTTGTCAAATATGCGGCAATTGGATGCATCTCTTTTGTGATCATCGCAGGTATTGCGATACCGATGGTGCCGCAGCCGCAAAGCTGGCTTGAATTCCCTGTTATTCCCGGGCTTGAAGAGAAGGCAAGAAATATATTCTTTCATGTGCCTGTGGCATGGGCCTCGGTGCTTGGATTTTTATTCGCGCTGTATTATGGATTCCGGTATCTGCGGTCCAGGGACTATGAGTACGATATAAAGTCGGTTTCGTCGGCGGGACTGGGGATGATGTTCTGCGTTCTCGCGACGGTGACCGGTTCCATCTGGGCCAAATTTAACTGGGGCTCATTTTGGAATTGGGATCCGAGGGAGACCTCCATTTTTATCCTTCTTCTTATCTATGGGGCGTATTTCGCGCTCCGTTCAGCGCTCGGGACGGACGAACTCCGCGCCCGTCTCTCGGCGGTGTATGCCATTCTCGCGGGTATGACTGCTCCATTCTTTATTTTTATTATGCCCCGCATTGTCGGAGGATTACATCCCGGTGCAAAGGGGGATTCTGCGGGATCTGCCCCTGTTGCCCAGCTCCACATGCCGCCGAATATGCTTCTGGTGTTCATTATCGGGATCATCGGTTTCAGTCTCTTCTTCGTATGGCTTCTCCATGTGCGGGTTCGAGCGGCCCGGATAGAATATCAACTTTCACAAGAGAAATGAGGAACGTATGTACGATTTTTTAAATCAAAACCAAATGTTCATCGTCCTGGTCATCACCTTCCTGATCTGGTCGGGCATTGTCTGGTATTTGGTGCGGCTCGATAACAAAGTGAAACAGCTTGAAAAAAAGATGAAGAAGGATGAATAACATGAATATGAAACTCGTCATCGGCGGAGCCGTGATTGTTTTGGGTCTTGTGCTTGGGACCATAAATTTTTTCGAATCGAATGTCGAATATGGCGACTTTGCACTGGCAAGAACGACGCACAAAAAAATTCAGGTCAAAGGTGAGTGGGTGAAGGAGCGCGAGAGTTCTTTCGATGCGGAAAAAATCCAATATTCATTCTTCATGAAAGACGATAGCGGCGAGATTCTGAAGGTGGTCCTGGACGGGGCCAAGCCAAATAACTTCGACTTGGCGACGAGCGTCGTCATTAAGGGGAAGTACATGGATCATTATTTCCATGCCACTGATGTTCTGACAAAATGTCCCTCGAAGTACGAAGGGAAATCCGGTCCGATGAAGAAACAATCTTGATGATCTTTCGTAGAGACGTTCAATTGAACGTCTCTACAAGAGAATTGCCTCATAAAATCTGCTATTCCTGTAAATACATTTCAATCCAATTTCTTCTTCCGTCAGAGTATACTCTTAATAGACAAAGGGAATCAGTTTACGCACGCGTTGTTGATAGAGCGCATAGCCCCCAAATTTTTCTGAAAGCCATTTTTCCTCGCGCCGCGATTTGATGTCGAACAATATGCCCAGGAGAATGGTATAGCCGAGGGTGAGCCAGCCCTGGACGAAAAACGCCCAGCCTAAAGCCATAATAATCCCGCCGCAGTACATCGGATGTCTCACGAGTTTATAGGGACCATTTTCGATCAGCGTTGCATTTTCTTTTGGGTAGGGCACCGGAGTGAGATTTGTTCCCAGCCGGAATAATCCGGTGAGGAGCAGCGAACATCCCGCTAAAAAAAGAATCCCCCCTCCCATACTCCAGAAGAATGGGGAAGGAAATGTCCAGATCGGCCATCCCGCCGTGTTTTGAGGTCCGAGGAATATCAGAAGCATTAAAATGATTTGGATCACAACAAACCACTCACCATGTGCTCCATGCCACCATGGCGAATGTGACATCCTATTTTCCTCGTTGCTCATATGGCGTATTGTGTGGAATCTGGTTGAGAGATGAGCCGGATCGGTAAATGTGTTCAGCCTCTATTTACGATGATGGTAAAGAGGTTGTCGATTCCGAGCGACCATTTTGAGATGAACGGTTCTCCGTATTTCACGCCAATCTTGGAACCAAAATACCGGCATCGGGTTTCAATCACTTCGAGAAAGTCGGGCCTGCTTAATTTGGTCTCGCTTTCCTTGCTCTCCGGATTAAAAAATTGCGAAGCATGAGCGCGCACCGACTGCATTTTTAAATCGAACGAAGCACTGATATCAATAATAAATGACGGCTCAAATTCCATCCATTGCATGAACTCAAAATAGTGGTGCGGCCGGTGGCGTTCCTGCAATTTTCCGTTTAGTTTTGTTTTCAGTTTCTCGAGACCGCTGTAGTACCATGCCTCACGGCAGAGTTCGCTCGTATGCACATGGTCCGGGTGCCTCTCTATACCATAAGGAATTATGAGAATCGAAGGACGAAGCTCACGGATAAGCGTAATAATTTTTAAAAGATTTGCTTTGTTGATTTCGACATTGCCGTCTGGGATATGAAGGTTCCTCCGTGTTAAAACGCCAAGGATTTTTGCCGCCTGTTGAGCTTCTTTCGCCCGAATTTCCTTTGTGCCGCGTGTGCCCAGCTCGCCCTGCGTCAAATCGCAGAGACCGACCTTGTACCCCTGCTGGACTAATTTCGCTATAGTTCCGCCGCAAGCTAATTCGATGTCGTCAGGATGTGCGCCAATGGCTAAAACGTCGATTTGCATAAGTGAATCCTCAATTTGTTGATGTAATATAAACAAGAAAAATGAAAAAAAGCGTATGCGGATTTTAAATCTAACCTCTTCTCAGTATCTCATAATCTCAACGGCTCATCGGCTCAATGGCTCATCGGCACAACGGCTCATTGGCTTATCTGCTTATCGGCTCAATGGCTCATCTGCTCTAATCTTAATTCGATTAACCATAGTTGAAAGTGGCGCCAACATTCGGTAATTTGTGATTGGAGTTACTGCATGGCACTCGAAAAAAACGTACTATCCATTACCGAACTCACCAGACAGATTAAATTCTCAATGGAATCGAGTTTCCCTCGGGTGTGGGTCGAAGGGGAAATATCCAATTTCAAGCAGCATACATCGGGACATTTATACTTTACATTAAAAGATGAAGGTGCGCAGCTTTCCGCGCTCATGTGGCGAAGCCGGGTTGCGAATCTGACCTTTCAACCGGAAGACGGGATGAAAGTCATCGCCCGGGGTTCCATAACCGTCTATCCGCCGCGCGGGAATTACCAGCTGGATGCCGATCAGTTGCAGCCGATTGGGCTTGGCGAACTTCAGCTTGCATTTGAGCGTCTAAAACAAAAGTTGGAAAAGGAAGGATTATTTGATGCCGGGCATAAACAGCCGATACCGGAATTCCCCGAATGCATCGGCCTGGTGACCTCGGAAACCGGAGCTGCACTGCAGGATATTCGGAGCGTGATTTCGCGCCGGCAGCCTTCGGTGAGAGTGATACTTGCTCCCGTGCGGGTTCAGGGAACGGGAGCGGCAGAAGAAATCGTGGAGGCGATTCAAACCTTGAATCGTTTGAGCGGAATCGACGTGATGATCGTCGGCCGGGGAGGAGGTTCACTGGAAGATTTGTGGCCTTTCAATGAAGAAGGAGTTGCCCGGGCTATTTATGCTTCGAAAATTCCTGTCATCAGTGCTGTGGGACATGAGATAGATTTCAGTATTGCAGATTTTGCGGCGGACTTGCGCGCCCCCACACCGTCCGCGGCGGCGGAATTGGTGGTCCGCGACCGCATGGAACTTCTTGAAGATATTCGCAACTTGTGCTATACTATGCGCGGGGCAGTCAATCGTCAGGCATCGGACCTTCGGGAACGCACGGCGAGCCTGGTCTCCAGTTATTCTTTTAATCGCCCCAAAGATATGGTCAGGGAATTTTCCCAGCGTATCGATGAACTTGAGCGCAGTCTTGGATATTCGTTTACGCACAGGGCTCAGAAAGAACATCAGAAAATTAATTTTCTTCAACAGCAATTGCAGGCATTAAATCCGGGCAGAGTACTCAAACGGGGATATGCCATGGTGCGGAAGGATGGACGCATCGTTTCGAGCGCTCATGGGCTCATCCTTGGCGATGCAGCAGATATTCAATTTCATGACGGGACAGTCGAAGTGAAGGTTGAAAAAGGACATTCATCATGACGGTAAAAAAAGGCGCAAAGAATTCGCTGGAACATTCCCTTAAACGCCTCGAGGATATTGTTGAGACGCTCGAACGTGGAGAAACCTCTCTCGACGATGCGGTGATATTGTATGAAGAAGGCGTGCAAATTTCAAAAGAGTGTGCGGAGAGGCTGAAGGCCGTTGAGTTAAGGATCCAGAAACTCTCAAAAGATATCGATGGACAATTTTCATTACATGAGCCTGATGACGTATGAGCGAAGTTCATTATCAATTTCTTGATTCGATAAATTTTCCGGAAGAACTGCGTCAACTGGAGGTTCAGGAGCTCCGGGCATTCTGTGCCGAAGTGCGGGAATATCTCATCGACTGTGTTTCGAAGACCGGCGGCCATCTTGGCGCCGGGCTTGGCGCGGTGGAG
>RPQN01000106.1 GCA_003819715.1 Ignavibacteriota bacterium
CGAAGAAATGACGTATGCGGTGTGGATGGGAGTCATTGCCGGCACCTATGTGACCCATGGAGAATCCTTTATGTTCAAGAACGAAAAGGATACCATCTTCTGGGCAAAGGGAGGAGAGTTTAAAGGAACAAGCTGGAAGCGGATAGCTTTTTTAAGGAAAATTGTGGAGGAATGTCCAAATCCGCTGTTAATATCAGACGTGAGCAAGGATAACTATACCTCGACAGCTGGCGATGGTTACTACATCGTTTATTTTGCCAAAGAAATGCAGGATGTATGGATGTTTAATCTTCCTGTTCGGAATGTTAAATATCAAAGCGTAACACCTGGAACGAGATTCAAGGTTGAAATTATTGATACATGGAATATGACGATAAAGGAATATCCACAGACATTTGAAACTACAAATGAAGTCGATTACCGGTTCTATGATAAGGATTTTAAGACGGTACGGCTTCCTCTGAAGCCGTACATAGCATTGCAAATTACTGAAATGAAGAAATAACTGTAACATCAAAAGGCTTATCAATAATCCCCGGCAAGGCCGAGGGGAATTGGTGCCTTTTAAAGTTTTTTTGAAAGCTGATATTCGATCGTTATGAGAAATTATTTTGGTTCATTCATAATTCTAGTCTGTCTTTCGGCTTTTGCTGGCATAACTGTGTTGATGTCGACCGCGAAATCCAATGAAAGCATGACGGTTCTCAATTTACGGTGTGAATACCTCATTCATCCAATAGGAATAGACGCCCCCTCTCCTCGTCTTTCATGGGAGCTCACAGGCAACGGTCGGAATCAACAGCAATCCGCCTATCAAATATTTGTCGCTTCTTCTCCCGAGTTGCTTCACAGGGGCAAAGCCGATCTTTGGAAAAGTCCCAAAATCATTTCCAATAACACTGCGCATATTCGCTATGCAGGTCTGAAGTTGACATCAACTCAAAAAGTTTTTTGGAAAGTTCGTGTTTGGGATAATAATGGAATCGTTTCAGCATGGAGTGAGGTTTCGAACTGGACGATGGGTCTTTTGCAAGAGAGCGACTGGACCGGGAAATGGATAGGGCTGGAGGGAAAAAATATCCCAAAATATTTACGCGGAACCAATTGGATTGTTTTTCCACCCGACCATAATATTCCTTCGACACAATCAGTGCAGCGTTATTATCGGCGCGTCGTGGTGCTTCCACCGAACCGAGAAGTAAAACGCAGCCGCTTTCTTTATACCGGTGACGATGCTTGCTCGGGTTGGATAAACGGACGGGGACTTGGTTCGCGCAACGACCATCACCGCATCAAGGATCAGGATCTTACGTTCCGGCTGACCGCAGATACAAATGTCATAGCACTCATTGGTGTTGCACCCGGAAACACAGTAAAATCTGGGGGAGTCGTCGGTCTTCTCGAAATCGAATTCATGGAAGGCGAGTCAATGCTTATTCCGACTGATGAACGATGGAAAGTTGCCGACACATTAGTTCCTGGATGGAATGACCCCGGTTTTAACGATTCGTTATGGATCGCAGCTAAAAATCTTGGCCCCGTTGGTCCGGAACCCTGGGGAGAGGTGAAAATAGCTGAAGATCGCCGGTTGCCCGCACGATGGCTGCGCAAAGAGTTTAATGTGCCCCGGACTGTTCAACGGGCGACAGTTTTTTATTCCGGTCTCGGTTGGTCGGAGATTTATCTCAATGGTAAAAAAATCGGCGATCATGTTCTCTCGCCGGGCATGACAGAATATCCCAAGCGAGTATTCTATGTTGCATTCGATGTTACCTCGAGTATACGGGAAGGACCCAATGCGATCGGTGCAATACTCGGCAATGGAAGATTTTACAGCCCTCGCAGTATCGTGTATGCATCAATGCCGACATTCGGATTTCCCAAACTGCAATTGTGTCTTCACATCGAATACAAAGACGGCTCAGTCTCCACAGTTGTCAGTGACGAGACATGGAAGGTCACTGCTGATGGGCCTATTGTCGAGAACAATGATTATGATGGCGAAAAATACGATGCGCGCAAGGAATTAGGTGACTGGTCAAATGCTCACTATGATGATTCCGCATGGAAGTCTGCCGAGATTGTTCCAGCACCGTCAGGAAAACTTACTGCGCAGATGATCGAACCTATCCGTGTAACAGAAACACTCAAACCGATCGCTCTGACAGAACCAAAACCAGGAAGATTTGTGTTCGATCTGGGGCAAAATATTGTAGGCTGGTGTCGGTTGATGGTATCCGGTACAGCAGGAACGGTTGTGACTTTACGGCATGCAGAGACTTTGTTGCCCGATGGTACACTCTCTCTTGCCAATATGCGCAGCGCAGAGGTAACAGATACCTATACGTTGAAAGGACAGGATATCGAAACATGGGAACCGCGTTTTGCTACACATGGATTCCGATATGTCGAAATCCGGGGTTTTCCTGGGAAACCCGATTTACAGACAATTGAAGGCCGGATGGTCAATGACGATATGCGTCCGACAGGTGAATTTATCTCCTCGAACCCTCTTCTCAATAATATCAATCGCAATATCAAATGGGGGTTACGGGGTAATTATAAAAGTATTCCCATGGACTGTCCACAGCGCGATGAACGCCAGGGTTGGTTGGGAGATCACTCGGAGGAATGCCGCGGAGAAGCATACATGTTCGATATAGCAGCATTTTATTCGAAATGGATGCAGGACATCCGCGATGTTCAGACAGATGAGGGCAGCTTACCGGATATAGCTCCCGCCCATTGGCCTGGTTATCCGGACGACGTTTCATGGCCCAGCAGCAGTTTAATCGTTCCCAATGCACTCTATGAACAGTATGCTGATACTGAGATAATTGCTAGGAATTATGAATGTGCAAAAAAATGGATGAACTACATGAGGAGATACCTGAAGAACGGTATTATATCAAGGGACAAGTGGGGTGATTGGTGTGTCCCACCGCAAGATTTGACATTAATTCATTCTGTTGACCCTCAACATATTACGAGCAAAGGGATTTTAGCTACAACGTATTATTACCATGATGCTCGACTGATGGAACGTTTCGCAAATATGCTTGGCTATTCAAAAGACGCAACGTATTTCGCTGCACTCGCCGACACGCTCAAGGACGCATTCAACAAAAAATATTACAACTCTGATCTTGCTCAATACGATAACGGTACGCAGACTTCCTTCATTTTACCACTCGCATTTGGCATGGTATCCGATGATCAGCGTACCCGGGTATTCAATAACCTGGTAAAAAACATTACAGAGTTAACACACAGTCATGTTGGCTGTGGAGTTGTCGGGAGTCAATATCTTTACCGTGTGCTTTCTGACAACGGACGAACAGATTTGGCATATACCATCGCTACACAAGCCGATTATCCGGGATACGGATATATGATTTCGAAGGGAGCAACAACTATTTGGGAGTTATGGAATGGAGACTCGGCGGATCCATGGATGAATTCAGGAAATCATGTAATGCTTGTCGGGGATTTCGTCATTTGGCTTTATGAGTATCTTGCCGGCATCAAATCTGATCCTGTTCAGCCGGGCTTTAAACACCTTATAATGAAGCCCCATCTGGTTGGAGATCTAAAAAGAATTCACGCTTTTTATCATTCGATATATGGAGAAATTACAAGCGAATGGCAGAATAATCCGGGAAAATTTGAATGGCGGATCTCGATTCCACCGAACACGACTGCGACGATTTCCTTACCAGCGGCGAATGCTGATAGAGTTAAGGAAAGCGGATTACCTGCTGCCCGAGCTAACGGAGTAAAATTTGTGAGGGTGGAGAAGAATTGCGCGGTGTTCGATATCGGTAGCGGCGTATATCATTTTGAAGTGTTGCCATGAACAACTGATTGCTGGATTCAACCAACGCATTTTTAGAAAATGATCACATAGAATAAAATATACTTCATAACAAAAGAGAATGTAAAAGGAATTGAATATGTGCTACAAGTCCTTGGAGGAATGGAGAACAAAGGCATTTATACCACAGCGTATAAATTCATTTAATAAAATATTCAGGATGTAATATATCATCTCTATGACAACCAAAAAGATGTTTCGATCTATTGAAAATAAAGGCCTTTTAAGCAACATCGTCGTATCTCAAATTGAAAAAGCTATTCGATCGAAGGTGTTATTGCCAGGTACAAAGCTTTCATCGGAATTGGTGCTTTGCCAGCAATTTGGAGTAAGCCGAACAGCGCTTCGTGAAGCACTCCGTTCATTAAGTGCACGGGGTTTGATAACAACGATGAAGGGCAAAGGGATATTTGTTCAAAACATATCGTCCGAAACAGTGACTGATCCTATATCTCTTTACCTGGAGATGCAGCATAAGCGTAGTTATGTTCTTGATGTGGTGCATGCCCGACAAATTATTGAACCTCCTATTGCAGCGTCGGCGGCGCTTCATTACACAAAAGAGGATGCTAAAATATTGAGAAAAGATCAGAACGATTTAGTACAAAGTGAAGGAGATTATGAAGAGCTTTCAAGGCTCGATATGCTCTTTCATTTGGATATTGCTAAAGCTTCAGAGAATTCTATCATTCCGTTACTCTTAGAACCCATTCAGAGACTTACTCCAGCAATTAAATCTTCAGTATATGCCACGGTTACAAATGCGAAGCAAATAGCTGTGGAAGGACATGAAAAAATCCTGACTGCAATACTTCAGAGAGATGCAAATGCTGCACGAGAGGCTATGATACAGCATCTCGAAATTGCTGAACAACATGATCAACAGACTCTGTTCCGGCTTCCAAAGGAAAAAACTATTGTGTGAATGGAGGTAAAAAATGAAAAAAGCTTAATCAGATAAAAAAAGGAAGAAATCAGAGCCACCTGATTTCTTCCATGAAACAGCAATGAAGAAGGTCTAGCGAATCACTTAACAGAAGTATTGATAGCTCTGCGGAGTGTTCCCTTTTTTATTGCTGAGTATAATCTATTAAAAAAGTGATTCATTTACAAAGTCGGTCTATCCAATCGCAGGTATGATTTTTAATAAATATATCATTGTCTGTTAATTCGGAGTGTGCAATAAACAAACATCATCCACCACAATAACTTATGAGGTCACTATGAAAAAACCATATTGTTTTATATGGACGCTTTCTGTGCTGGGTTTGTTCCTCTTCTCAGAGGCATCCTTGGCACAAGGGAAAATTGCTGGTCATGTGAAAGATAAGAAAACAGGAGAGGCGCTCATTGGTGTGAATATTGTGATCCTCAATACCTCGTTAGGCACGGCAACAGACATAGAAGGTGATTTTACAATTGTGAACGTCCCCGTGGGAACATACGCCGTGCAAGCAAGTAACATCGGTTATACGAAAGTTAATAAAACCGGAGTTATCGTTTCACAAGGACAAATAGCTCAAGTGGATTTTACGCTAGATGAAACAGTGGTAGAGACGGGTGCTGTTACAATTGTGGCAGAGCGGAATATTATGCATAAGGAAATCTCGAGCAGCCAAACGGTAATTGAAGCACAACAAATATCTGAAGCCGCAGGTGTAAATACCTTATCGGAATTTTTGTCAACTCAAGCAGGTATAACACCATCAACTACTAATACTGGTTCGATGGCTGGAACAGCTTCGCCGACTAATTACCTGAATATCCGTGGCGGTAATCCTCAGGAAACAGGCACTCTCATTAATGGTATTGCTTTTGTCAATGCGCGACAAGGGATGACACAATCTTTTATTCCTACGTCTTCCGTTGAACAAGTATCATTACGTTCAGGCGGTATGACGGCTGAATATGGTGAGTTTCGTTCTGGAATAATCGACGTAACTACAAAGTCTGGAACAAAAGAAGCATATCACGGTTCTTTCTCATACACGCAAAATACAGCGCAAATGAAACGTTTTGGAAAGTCGTTGTATGACCCTATGAATACTATATTGCGTCCGCATCTGGATCCCGATATAGCTTTTATCGGTGTTGCTGCTGCACAAGCTCAAGGAATTGTTTCAGCGTATGATGTACAGCAGTTCTTTTGGGATAACGCATTTACAGGATTCAAAAAATTTACTGGAAGTAACCTGCCAGCAACCTGGAAGACCAGTCTTACAAATTTGGGGTATACGACAGCAGCCCAGCAACAAAAAGCTCTTTCACCAGTAGATTTGTTTCTTTTTGATGCATGGATACATCAGGTGGTGCCGGACTTTGATAAACTCAACGGTGTCATTAATAAACTCAATGCCAGTGCATTGACTTCAGCCGATTCGGTTGGGAAACCAGTGACCGATCAGAGTCTTATTGATCTATTTAAAAACCATGGAAATAAAGAAGGAAAAGAGTTCGACTATAATTTCGACGGTGGATTCGGCGGACCTATTCCGTTTTTTAGTAAGGCACTTGGAGATGCGACGTTCTATGTGTCCAATGTGACCGCACGTACCGCTTACATTGAGCCGAAGGCGAAGGATTCCGACTTTAACACGACCACGATGCTTACCCTGAGGTCCAATATCGATAATAATACGACTCTTAAACTGACAGGTGTTTACAACTACCATGATGGACTTTCACCAACGCACGGCGGTGATAGCGAAATACCGAGCCTTATGTTCGCATCAGGTCTCACATTTGGCTCCGGTGTCTGGACTCCTTCCGGACTTGATCGCGGATCGTTTTTACCGGAAGATAACATCGCAATCTATACTAATCAGGGTTGGAGCGGTGCCTTTGGTCCCCCCATGTGGTGGTATGTATCTGATCTAGACCCTTGGATACAGAAGAATAAAATGGTTAGTGCCAACGTGACGCATGCATTTAGTGAAAAATCATATCTTGATGTCAATGTAAGCTATCAAAGCATGAAGGATGAAATTAAACCTGTAAACAATAGAAATCCAGAGATTCTCTATCGTTTAGGCGGAATTTTACCGCTCAATGAAATGCCTGTTGGCAAGCGTATGCTTCCTATTGGACAGACTGTTGATACAGTTGGTGGGTGGATATTCGATCAGTTCTATAGTGTGCCTGGATTAAACGGCCATCGTTTCGGCGGTAAAGGTGGTGTACTATTCGATCGATCAACTACAGAACAGTTAAGAGCAAAAGTTAATTTTGCCACACAAATAAACAAGAATAATTTTGTAAAAGCCGGCGTAGAATACTTTTCCATGAACTTGGATAACCGTCGTTTTGGTTATTGGGCGCAAGATTTTGGCAGTACATATGAATACAACTTCAAAGTAAAACCCATGACATTTGCAGCTTATCTGCAAGATGAAATCTCATTCGAAGAAATGGTTGTCAATATAGGTATGCGTGTGGACTACTTTGGTGAATCAAGCGGGCTTAAATGGCCTACTGGAAGGGCATTCGATAATGCAGCTTTTGGTTATAATGCACCAGTTCCTGCTGATTGGGCAGTAAAACTTGATCAAGGATGGTCGTTACCATGGTCACGTTGGGATTCGTTGGATGCAGCGTATATTGCTGCCGGACAAGCACCGTTATTACAGCCGGTGAAGTCACAATTAACATTTAGCCCACGCCTCGGTATTGCGTTTCCGATTACTGATCGCGCTAAGTTTTATTTTAACTACGGACATTTCCGGGCGATGCCGGCATACAGCGAAATGTATATGTATAATTATCGTTATGGTACCAAAGGCGGGTTATACAATCTTGGCAATCCCAACCTGGAACCGTCACGCACTATACAATATGAATTAGGTGTGGATTATAATTTATTAGACGAGTACCTCATCCATGTTGCAGGTTATTATAAGGATATTACCGGTGAAGTACGTTCGATTACCATGAGACCTAGATCTGGAGCAGAACCGTACTCCTACCGAACAAACGATGCATATAGAGATATTGAAGGTGTTGAAATGCAAATTACAAAATCTGTTGGTGAAATATTTACTGGATGGATAAAAGCGCAATATGTCTATGTGAGCAGTGGCTCTGGTGGACGCTCAACCGTGTATCAGGATTCCTTATCAAATATGAACGATGAATTGACGATGTTTTATCAAGATCCGACACGTCCGGATCCAGTTCCACAAGCTTCTGCAAATCTAACATTCAAAAGCCCCTCTTCTTGGGGTAGCTTGTTAGGCGGTTTGCGGATGAGTATAATGCCTGATTGGAGACAAGGACAAATTTTCCGTTATAATCCGCGTAATCTTGATGTGAATAATGAATTCCGCTGGCCAAGCTTATTGTTGGTTAATATGGGGTTGAGTAAAACCTTTGACTTAAAATACGTCAATGCAACGATTTCCTTTAACGTGCGAAATCTTCTCAACACCAAAGTATTTACATACCAATATGCTTTTGCTCAAGGGCTAGGTGGTGTAACCAGTCCAACAACGGATTTTCAGAACTATATGAACTCACTCCATTTAAATGCATACAAAGATGCCTATTACGATCCGATTCGTATGGAAAAAGGGAAACCTGGTGTAAATGGTACCGTTGGAACAGAAGATAGATATCTTTATCCCGGTTATGTCCGTATGGATGGAACTACAGTCGGTGAAGATAAGGTTGGCGATATGCGGTCAAGCGATAAACCGGGTATTAACGATCCCAATGTTGACATTTTCACGTATGGCAATCCTCGGTCTATTTGGTTCGGATTGAAACTCGATTTCTGAAAATAACATTTTATCCAAAACATAATCTTTGGAGCAACAATGAAACAACAAACTTTTTATAACAACAATAAAGCGGTAATAGCAGCAAAAGTGTTATTAATACTGCTCTTTGCCGTTTCATATGTCTCATCGCAAACCGCAAAAACTGCTATCGTACGAGTGAATAAATTTTGGGGCACGGTAAATGATTTTGCGATTAATACTTCGTCTTCCTATTCAGCAAATGATCTAAATTTATTTGCAGATCAGGGTGCAATTGGAGCTCGTTTGATGGGCGATGAATGCATGTTCGGCGGTTTTATTGCGCTTGCCTCTACAAATTGGAGAGATACAACTGGTGGGATTGTCACTATGAGACCCAAAGCATTTTTCCCGCCGCAATCTAATCGAAATCCTAATGGACTTCCGGTGGTAACGGCTATGACAAATTATGTGCGCTATGCAAGCCCTGCAGACAGCGTCTTTTATCAAGGAACGGGAAGCAAATTGCCGTCTCCGAATTTTGGAGCCTCTCCGGTGGTCAATCCTGCAAATTGTGTTGGCACATCCGATCAAACTATTACAGTGACCAACAAATTCTATAATAATGTTCTCATGACTCGCAGAATACTTGCATGGGGTCAACAGAAACATGATAATTATGTGGTTACGGACCTCACGTTCGATAACCCGGCTACCAACGATACATTGAAGGGTTTCTATATTTTCTTGCACGAAGGAGACTACTACAATGTAACTGCCGATGGCAGTGTTAATACAATTGCGGCTGTTGATAATTTTGTCAATACGGCGCTTGGATATCGCAGATGGTACCATTATTATGGCGATCGCCCAACTGATTCATTGAGAATATTTTACGAGTATATGGCGGATGATCCCGAAAGAGTCGGTTCTAACATGGGACAACCGCTTACTGAGCAGCAGGGAAGATTATTTAGAAAAGACTACTTCTTTGCAGCAACGTTACATGCTTCTCAAGCACCATTTGTACCGGCAGGAACTGCATTCCCTGCCAAAGATGCAAATGATGTCAACGATGACAATCAACCTAGGGTAACGACTTACGCTAACATGCAATCAGTTCTTGCACTGACGCTCTGGGGGCCTGCTTATACACCGGCCAGTGATCCGGGTTATTATGACTTGGCAAGTGGATTGACAACAGCCTCCGATGATTTACCCGGTTCTCGACCCGGTCATCATCGCAAAAGCCAGGATGAACTAGGCAAAGCAGCGCCAGGCGGTGAAGCTGCCATGGACCCTACAAGTACTACTTGGGGTAATATGTGTTATAGCTATGGACCGTATACGTTCGCTCCTGGCACGAGAATTCGTATTGTCAAAATATCAGGATTCGCTGGTATAAGTCGTGAGCTCGCTATGGAAGTTGGGAGAAAGTGGATGAATAACACGCTCACTGAAGCACCAGGTCTACCGAATGCGACAACCGGATATTTCCCGAGCAATTTTGTGTTCCCGGTTGATGCAACCGCAAAAGATAAAATAAAAGATCGGTGGATTAGCGTGGGAATTAAAGAACTTCACGAAACAGTGAGCCGTGCAAAATGGAATTTCTTGAGTGGTTATAATGCTCCTGTTACGACGGCTCCGCCACTTAGGTCAGCTGTGAAACCAGTTGTCGGCGGAATTAAAATCTCATGGCTGAGTTCTGCTGATAAGAGTAAACCTGGCTTCGTGGGTTACCGTCTTTTCAAGAAAATGTCGACCTACGACACAGTATTATATAAAATTGTGTATCAAGGTACCGATACCTCATTTTTTGATACGCAGGTACGCCCATCGCCAAAATATTTTTATTACACACAAGCAGGAGTAGTTGCTGGTACGGACACAATTTGGAGTAGTCGATTCTGGAAATATAATTCAATAGGCACCAGTTCCAATACGGCACCAAGTGTAGATGGTTTAGATCAAATCGTGATAGCGCCCAATCCATTTAATTATAATGATCCGATGTTGGCGAGGTATTCTTTTCAAAACCCCAAAAATCTTACTGTTACTTTTTTTAAATTGCCGAAAGATGTTACTATTAAGCTTTATACGGAATATGGCGATCTTGTAAAAAGCGTAAGTAATAGTGGTACCGGCGAATATAAGATGAAAATGGTAAATGATAAAGGGCAAGCAATCGCGAGCGGTGTCTACATTGTCGTTTATGAAACTCCCGACGGTGGTTTCTCATATCAGAAATTTGTTGTTGCGCGTTAATCATGAATTTAAAACAATTCAGACATACAGGAGATTGAGTGTATGAAAAAAATTATTAAGATAATGTTGCTCGCAACAGCAGTATGCTCTATGGCTGTTGCGCAAAGTATGGATGAATATGGCCAGGGTAGTACGATGGACCGTGCTGGACAAACATCCATGAATTTTTTGCAAATCGGCGCATCACCTGCTATTGCTGGACGTGGCAATGTCTATACTGCAATTGGCAAAGGTGCACAAAGTATTTTCGGTAATCCGGCAGGATTATCGGAAATGTCATCAACGTATGAAGCATTCGTTTCATCCACACAATGGTTTGCTGATATCAAGTACTTAGCGGGAGCTATTGCCTGGAATACCGAGGAGTATGGCGTGTTCGGGTTACATTTTTTGACAGTAGATTATGGTTCAATTAAAGGTGCTGCTCTTACCGATCCCAATGTTGGTACCGAGAACTATATACTCACTGGTGACGTAAAAAATGTAGGTGCATACTCACTTGGGTTGTCATATACAAAACAGATTAATCCTAAGTTTGCAATGGGCGGAACGGTGAAATATGTCGCCCAGCAGCTTGGTCAATTAACAAATACCGATGGCTCAACAATCGATAACAACCAGGGAAAAGTTGCTTTTGATTTGGGGCTACGATATTATCCATGGAAATCCTTGAGCTTTGCAATGACGATGAGGAACTTCTCTACGTTCGTTCGGTACCAAAGTCAAAGCTTCTCACTTCCTATAGTCTATAATATTGGACTCGGTTTGGACGTTATGGAGGTTTTCGCTCCATCTTCAGCTGAGAATACTAGTGTCCTGCTTTCAACAGAATATTCACATCCCAATAATCATTCTGCACGAATTAATTCGGGATTGGAAGCCACTTTTTCAAAAATGTTCATTGTTCGCGCTGGATACGAATCGAACCATGATCTTCTTTCTTGGTCTCTCGGTGCCGGGATTGTCCAGAATATCAGTGACATGAATTTGGAAGTGGATTTCTCTTATTCCAAAGTGGAATTATTTGGCGGGGTGAATCGGTTGTCACTAGCGGTCGGTTTCTAAGTTCCATGGCATGATCATCCCTGTGCACGGGCACAGGGATGAGGTGCCGTCTCCGGTAGCGATGAAGGTCAACATCAGCATCCTGGACATCTTCGGTGACAAACCATTGAAAGATCGTGGACTCTTTCTTGCAGCAGACTTTGGGTTATCCGATTAATTAGAACGAAAGAATCAATATGAGATTCGAATATAATCTCTGAAAACATTCTCAGTGCGAAGGGTGTACAATTCGGATCACGATTTTCTTATCCGGCCCGGGAGTGCGGGAGTCAAGAGGTATAAAATTATGAAAAATGTAAATCATAATTTGCCCATTGACAAAAAATCCTTACCAAATTTCGTTGATGAGGATTCTTTTTAAGTGCTTGGTGCGTTGGGAAAGATTCGGATGCCTTTTTTTAAAATCGAGCAATTTAAAATGGGAAGTATCATCATTCTCCTATAAGAATTACACTTCTCGATAAATTCGGATGTTAGAACCATCTAGATTCATATAATACAATCCAGAAATCAGATCACTCCTTTCAGGGATATCATTGGTTACTGGATTATTTTTAGACTGAATAAAAAAGAAGAGTTGAGCTGTCTCAATCGTTTCTTCTTGCACATAAAAAGGTTGGAGACGTGTTTACCGAAGCGGTTAAATTTTGATGGAATATTTACAAATATAATTAACGCTGTGCCGTTTAATGGACCAATATAAAGCAAAAGAAAGGAGCTTGAGATGAAATATTCGGGCGTTGCTGTTTTCTTGATTCTTTGTTTTTCATCAATCATTCTTGATGCACAGGATAAATCTGTATTCGTCTATTACACATCGGCCGTTAAGGATTCAATTTCCTGGGACTTTGAGAACGAAAAAAACCATGGCTTTACCTTGCGTAGTTTATTACCCGCGACTCCCGCTGCCGATCTTCCCGACTATGCTGGTGATGAATCAATAACAGGGTTCGGCGGACAAAAAGGCTTGCCGGATGCCGGTGTGGCGTGGACCATCGGACCCCCCAACAAGTATGACGGTCAAGGCCCCCCGGTTGTTGAGGGTTGTCATGCTGAGACTGGTGAGCTCCTCTATGGTTCTTGCAACGATCCGTTTGGTGCCGCAGTGGGCACTCCACCATTCAACTTTACGAACGGCCGCGGTCAATCCGGTTACCTCGGTACCTACCAGCTGAACGAATGGGGAGACGGACTCAATATTGAAACGAATGATCAGATTGCCACTTCTCCCAAGGTTTTATTAGAACAGGGAGCCGAGTTGACAGTCTGGGCTGTCGGCAATACAACTCAGAGTTGGGCCGGTACAAGGATTGCACCGGTATTTGATACGGATACTACACAAGGATACGCCTCGGGCTCCGGCGGCATAGCATTACTGTCCGCCGCAAATCGCTCGCTACTGGCGAATCTGCTGGTTGCAGCCGAAGGTGCCAATGTTAACACGCCGAAGGAGTTCAAGCTCGATCTTTCGGCTTTTGCAGGTCGGGAAGTGATTATTGAGGTCGTGGATGCCTTTGCCGGCGGCTGGGGGTGGTTAATGGTTGACGAAATCAGGATTACGAATGCAACCACCGGTATTACCGGTGTTGAGAATAATGCTGCTCTCCCAAATAATTTTCATCTTGCTCAAAACTTCCCCAATCCGTTCAACCCGAGTACGAAAATTACTTTCACTTTGCCTCAGTCTGCCAATACGAGCTTGAAGGTTTTTGACGTGATTGGGCGTGAAATAGCGGTCCTGGTGAATGGTTTTACAGCATCAGGCATCCACGAAGTCCAGTTCAATGCAGCGAATTATAATTCTGGAGTATACTTCTATAAATTATCCAGCGGCAACTTCACGGATATGAAGAAGATGGTCCTGATAAAATAAGGACATTTGTCCTTCTATTTCCATGAAAATACAGGCTTACAATTCGGAGTTGTAAATATTCACCTTCAGCTTCTCTTGGGTGTCGTTCGACCGCACGGCTGAATTCCGATACGGTTGATGTTCCATGGTAATAAAATTACCAGTGTCTTATTCACTAATCGAGAGGCATCATTTGTGCCTTGTGCGGTTTCACACATTTTGTTTTGCGCTTTTCGCTGGTACTTTGTTCACCACTTACACACCGATGACGTCAATAAAATTATCACCGACCAAGAATCTTCGCGACGTATACGCCGCATATAGTCATGACATCATAGACTCGATCCTGACATTAATCCTATGAATTATCCAATTGGAAGTGTGTATCGTGGGCTTGATGCCTTAAAGGCTTATCTCAGGCAATCATGCGACGGTTGGGAGGAAGGCGCCTTCGAACCGGAGTGCTTCCTCCATGTTGGCGAAAAGATCGTGATCCGAGTTTGTGCAGGGATTCGGTGCACAGTCAGCAAAGTGTGGAGTGAGAGCTGGCCAGCGGACGTCTGGACTTTCCACAATGACCGCGCGACTTATCTGCGCGAATTCGCACATCGAGAAGATTCACTACGGTGGGCAGGTATCGATGCAAAAGCCAATGAACATTTGTTGAGAGTAAGTAAGATCATGAAATGATGCCTAGCAAGTCGCTGGAGCCAACCGCCGTTTGCGCGTTCCGGTCTTTCCTCCTCGGTTCCTGTTGCAATTCGGCGGTGGCTCGGCTTTTTCGTTATGTGTATGGCTCAATAAATATATTCAGGGATATTTTGATTATTTAATAATTTTGAGCATAAATGATATGAGAATTCCCTTTTCTCTTATTCTTTCTCATTGATTAACCCAAATTATGCGATAAAGATTTCCTCACCACTTTGAAACGCTGTAAGCCCTTTTTCCTAAGGAACTTACAGAAATTGGTCTCTAATGCAATGCATTAGAAAATGGATTTCTTCAGAATTCCATAAGCACATTGATAATCAAAGAGTTATTTTGATTGTCCTTAGTCTAATGCATAATTTGGGATTAATCATTGCGCACTTTCATCGCGCATTATATTATAAAAGACAAGGGGCAATTATTTTTACGATATTGAGAATGAACCGGACGATACGGATTCAGTGATTCGTTTACTGTTGTAATCCAACGTGATCGCTCCTGTCGTTGGAATAAAAGATTACGTTCTTTTTGTTTAAAAGAATGGATAAGGGAATGTCAGCGCTATCGTCAAATAATCGGATCATTGTTTCGATCGTTTCGATAAAATGTTTGTCTTTATATGATTGTCAGAAATAAACTGTAAGGAATTTTATATGCGAAATATTCCATTATTTTTAAAAAAAGAGAAAATAAAACGCTTTATAATATTTTATTTTTTCCCCGGTTGTTTTTTGTTGAGCGAATTTTTACTTGCGCAGACTCGGGTGGTCATCTCATCGGACTTTCCACCCCTGGATGTCTGTATGAGCGGCTGCGCGTCGGATCATACCAGCGACCCGGACGATGTGCAGTCGATGGTCCGCTTTCTCATGTACGCCAATGAATTCGACGTCGAGGGGATGATTGCTTCGTCAGGCACCTTTGCCAACATAGCGAAGAAACAAAATATGCTGGACATCATAGCCCTATACGATCACGTGGATGAGAACCTGCGGAAGCATAACTCTCGGTACCCCACTGCTGACGCGTTGCGCGCGGTCACCTTCCAGGGCCGCTCAGGCACATGGGACAAATCGGTCAGTAATAATATTGGTGCTAACAAGGAGAGCGAGGCTTCGAACGCCATCGTCAACATTGTCGACAAGCCGGATTCCCGCCCGATATGGTTTTGTTTCTGGGGCGATTGCAGCAATCTGGCGCAAGCTATCTGGAAGATACAAAATTCTCGCAGCGCTGCCGATTTGCAGA
>RPQN01000107.1 GCA_003819715.1 Ignavibacteriota bacterium
GAGAGAGAGCGCAACAGCAACACTCCAGAACAGCATCAATCTACACTTCAGGAATAACTTCATATTTCCTCCATTGCAGTAATGGCATGTCAAATTTTGTTTTATGGGTTTATCGGATTGAAGAGAATGACGGCGGTCTATCATAAACGGTTGAGATCTCATGCTGGTGAATTCGTTTTTTGATAAAAAAAATATCTGCTGCAGTTGAAATGCTTGTCCGCTCGGTAGTCCTAAGAAGGAGGTGGCCTACGTGTTGAACGACTCAAGTGCCGCAGCAGATATTCTATCTCTTATTCAATACTGTTCGTCCCGGATTTCATGTGCTTGACGGCATGGCGGTTGCCAGCCATTTCATGCACAATATTGTACTCGATATCCTCCTATCCTATTCCTATGGTTCAAGCGGCCGGTTTCTTGTGATGAACTGTCATTCTGCCATGACGAACGGTTATTTGTTTTTTCCCTTTTCAATTTCCGCCAGAGCTGTTTCTCCGACAACCTTAAAGTAGAACGTGCCCGGTTGCACGAGATTCTCGTAATACCACGCGCACGCCAGCTGGGTTTCGCAGCAATCGTTAAATTCGACCGCCTGTTTGACCGCAAAGGTACCCCGCGAATCACCGATCGTGCACAGGGCCCATGCCGCGGCGATCTTTAATTCCGGATGAGTATTCTCCTTGAGTATGTGTATGAGCGGGACCACCGCACGGCTCGAGCGCATCTGTCCGAGCATCAATGCGCAGCTGCGCTGCAGTCCGGCGTTCTCCGACTGAAGCCCGACAAGGTAGTTCTCTTCAATGAGCTCCTTATTCGTTTCGTTCTTCAAACTTGCTTCCTGCGACAGGAGCAATCCTGCGCACATACTGCTGAGAACGAACAACGGAACAATCCTGAAATTCTTCATAACGACCTCCATGAATAAAGTTGAGTGAGTTCAACTCCTTCTGGAATCAACTTAGGGATGTGGAAAGAGAATAAAAAGAGTAATGGGATGAATGACGGGTTTCCCGTGACGGATAGTCCGTACGGAGAGACAGGCGTAGAACGTCGGAGAAGTGAACTCGATGAGATGTTCACCTCTCAAAGAACAGGAACGCGGTGACTGCCTAGGTCAAATAATTCAGGATATGTTCCACCTGTTTCCGGTGACCCCGGCTCGAATAAATCTTCGTATCGTCCTGCAGGAGGATGGTGTATGCCCCGCTGAAGTACGGGCGCAATTCTTTTATCGAATGGATGTTGACGATCGTCGAGCGGTGAATCCGCAAAAATATTTTAGGATCGAGCCGCTCTTCCATGCAGTTCATTTTCATCCGGATCAGGTGCTTGGAGAAACCGGTATGCAGGGTGATATAATTACCATCTGCCTGGATCCAATCGACGGAGGAGGTCTCAACAAAATAAATTCTCCCTTTATTTTTGACCGGGATCCTCTCCAACGGCTCATGCCGGAGCTCGCTCGATTCCCGTGTTCCCAGTATCTGGAGAATGGAGTGAAGCCGTAAGTCCATTTCTTTGATCCGAGTCTGTTCGATCATACGGGACGCCCGCCGGAGTACATCATCGATTTTTTCTTCCCGGATGGGCTTCACCAGGAAATCGACCGCATGCACCTTAAACGCATCAAGCGCGTACTGTTCGTGTGCGGTCACAAAAACGATTTGCGGAACGTCATGAGGATTCATCCGTTCAACGACTTCAAAACCGTTCAGCTGGGGCATTTCCACGTCGAGGAAGATCAGATCGGGATGTGATTCTTCAATCATCATGACCGCTTCCGACCCATTCGAACACTCTCCAACAATTTCAATATCGGAACGCCGCTCCATGGCGCGTTTCAACGCTCTGCGCGCCAGCGCTTCATCATCGACAATTGCAATGCGGAGCTTTTCCCCCCGGCCATTTCCAGCGGAGTGATTCTTCGAATAATTCTGCGGAAGTACGAGATTCCCCGCAGGAGGTTCGGCCGTTCTGTTCTGATAATCCTTCATCCAGTAATATCAATCATGGTATTGTGAATTCTTTTTCATCCGCCAAGAGTTTTACCGTCCAGCGGCAAGTACAACATAATTCGAAACGGACCTCGCTGCACCTCATCCTCAGGTGAAGAGTTATTCCTCATTATATAATGTAATGCCCCAATGGATCTGATCCTCCGGCGGATCATCATTCCAGTCGCCGAAGGCATGGGAGCCATCCGTTTTATAATGGAGCTTGTATTCGCCGGCATCAAGGTGAACGGTTCTATTGACCATTCGATTTTTATGTGCACCGCCCGCTGCCGTGCTCATGGAGTATGTCATCTCCCAGACCAGATCGCCTGTCGTTGCATTCTGAATCCATCCGTAATCTGCCATCTCGCGTCCATCACTCTCGCCGAGTGCATAGACACGAATTTTCGCCGGTGCTTTGACGGTAAACGATTTCTCAACGTGTCTGCCGTCCCGCACGCGGATAAGCTGGGCCAGCACACCTTCTTCAAACTCTTCAGAAAATAATTTGACCTTCGCCGGATCAAAATCTTTTCCCCGCCCGCAGATCGTTAATCCCCAATGATCCACGTCGAAAGGGGGATCTGCATTCCATGATCGATACGCATGAGAATCATCAGTCTGATACGCGGCGATATAATTTCCTTTGGGGAGCGTGATCAGTTCATCGACCAGACGGTTCTTCGTCGCACCGCCTGCATGGGAGGACTCATGCCCCTCCATTGTCCAGACGCGTTCATGGGTTTTCGTATTCGTAATCCATCCATAGTCTGCGAACTCACGCCCATCGATTGATTCGCCGAGTGCGTACACATGGAGCGTCGCGGGTGCAGCGAGTGAGAATCCCTGGCTTTTCATATCGCTGTCACGGACCTTCGTCAGCTGAACGATTGCGTTCTTTGAGAGATCCTCCGGATCGATGACATTCACCATGGAACGGTCTTTCGGATTGGCCAAGCTCACCGTCACCCCGTAATTGAACGGATCCGCAGGCGGCATGGCGTTCCAATCATCGCACGAATGGGAACCATCGGTACAGAACACGAGATCGTACGTCCCCTTCGGTAGTTTCACCTCTCCCCGATAGACAAGATTCTTACGTGCCCCCCCGCCATATTCCGAATTCTGATATTTCATTTCCCACAACCGTTCGCGCGTTTCCCGGTTTTCGATCCATCCATAATCGAATATCTCATCGCGGTTCCGTCCTTCTCCTTCCGCATATAATCGGAGAATGGCCTCCCGGGCGACCGTGATTCCTTTCTTCACCACTGCCCCGTCTCCCAGTTTTGCCGCCGAAATCAATACGTCGGACGAAGGCCGGGGGGCTGCAAACGTCGCCACGGAACGGGCATCCTGCTGATCCACTCCCAGTATCAGATGCCAGTCATTTTTGGCATGATCCATAAATTCTTCCTGAAGATCATCCGATCCGGTTATAATTTCTTTAAAGATCTTTCCGATCGTTGAGCCGGAAGATTCATGGTCCGATGGGCGATGCTCACGACGGTCAATATTGCCGATGAAACTGCTGAACGGCGAACGGCTCACATATCCGTACGCTGCATAGTACACTTCGTACGAGCCGCGCTTCAGCTCGATCGTTTCATGGCAAATCCGGTTTGCGGTTTTTCCCGACGTGTTCTCCATCGTCATTTGCCAGACCATGGTTCGTGTGGTCGCATCAATAATCCACCCGGCAGCGAACATCTCGCTGCTTTGATCATCGTCGGTCATTTTCCAATCACTCCAGAATGACCGGTCCCCTCCTCCCGCTCCTGAAATATCCACACGAAGATCTTTGTCAAGCGTGATGCCGATTCCTTTCACTTCCTCTTTGGTAAAGTCATCCAATGTGACGACCGGGGTCTTCACCTGCTCTTCAGGTTCAGCAAAAACGGCCGCTCTCATCGGGACGGCATTGAGATCGTTGAGCGACAGCATCGAGAGTACAACAATCATCAGACACCACGTCTGCAGCATGGTTGAAGAATATTTCATACTACGGTCCTCCTGGTTAGAGAAACGATAATGCACGTGCATGAAGTTTTACCTCTCGATCACTTCCTGCCTCTATAATAATAGAGGCATACGGAACGACCTCCAGGATGTTCCACCGTTCAAAGATTATTTTACGGGATCCGGTCCAGCGCTAATCGCAGGACGAAAAATGCGACGACGGATATGACTGCCAGCAGGAACAGGACCAATATCACCCGCTGCCTCTTTCCTTTTTCGACATTCTCCCGTAAAACATCCTTCTTTTCATCCTGTATCGCATTTTGTTTCATGCTATCTCCTTGCGGGGTATCATATCAGACGGGTTGTACACTCAAGGATTGCGTAGCGACGGCAATCAGTGGACAACCGTTCCATGAGAACTCCATCAACAAAACACCTTACATACCGAACCAATAAGAGAGTTTCAGCATAAGAATATTATCCGGCCTGACCCGGAGCATCCGGTCCATAGAATTTCCAAATTGGAAATCGCCGTAATACCGGTCGTCCAGACGGCTTTGCGTCCAGACCACATACAATACTGATCCCGGAAGATATTCCCACCGCAGGACCGCATTTCCCTGGAGCGATATATAATTGAAGTCGGGATTTCCGGAATACTGAAATGAAGCAAACGAAAATGATCTTGGGCGGACCAGCGTTTTGAAATCCGAATATTGTCCCGTCGTGATATAGGGCTGAATGTAGACCTGGAAACTGAGCTTCGGGCTGATGATCCAGTCGGCACGAATATCCGCGGCCAGTGTATAACGGTCAAGCCGGGCAAACAGGTACTGCCTTCCGTATGTTTCAAGTGCCGATGCTTCCGGATAGGAATTCATGTATTGCGCCCGGTTGACCTCTTCGGTCAGTGTTGGGCCGACTGAAAGAGTCAGTGTTTCAGTTGCCTTCAGTTCGAGAGAGGCGAAGGCCGTATTGATGACCGCGGCGTCACCCGTCCGAATTGACCCCCCGGCTTGTAAGACCCACCAATCGCGCAGATCCGTGAACATACTGATGTTCACCTGCCGGCTCTTCGGGTTGCGTGTGAGAGGGCCGCCCCGCGTCAGCCGCGCGTTCATGGATGCGGGATAATACGTCACCGAAAAATTCGCGCCGTAGTATGATGGAAGCGTAAGATAACTGCTGAAGTAATATCCTTGAAGTGTGTTATTCCCGCCGAAATCAAAATTCGCGTATGCCGCTGCATTCAATCCGGTATACTGATAATACTTCGTCGGCGTATTCCAGCGGTAACTGGTGTAGAAATGGAGATTGATGACGTCGCTGTAAACACTGCTGCCGAGATCGTTCACCTCAAATTTTGGATTGATGAAACCAGCTGCCGTGTTAAATATCCATTGGCCGCGGTTCTTGTTCAGCATGACCCGTCCTGCATATCCGGTCAGAGAAGTCGCGGTACTATCAACGCCAAGGTAACCGACGTCGGGGCGTTGAAAATAATGTCCGCTGTTTCTCTGAAGAGCGGTCAATCGCGTTTGATTCCCGCTCACATTCGAGACCGCGGACCATCCTGATACTACGTAAGTTTTCTCATCGTCGAGGAATGTGAATCCGTCAATCGCCGCAACGAGTGCATCCTTATTCGTAAAATTGCGGAGGGCTTCATCATCGTATACTCTGCGCGTGTAGGTGGACAATACTCCGAGACCCTGCATTCCGGAATGGTAATCCCGCTGGGCACGAAAAACCCCATAATACGTCAACGGTTCTATTTCGATGTTTGATCGTGCGCCGTTTTCATCGATCTCGGCATGCTCGCGGTTGGTGAGAGCGAGAAGAGCACCGATCTTCCAATCGCTTCCGAGCCGGCCGGAAATTTTTCCGGCTCCAAGAATTCTCGTTATGCCCGGGATATCCGTAAAGTAATGAGAGGCGGGATCGCTCCCTGAAATCCCACGCTGGGGTGTGCGGCCTATTCTCCGGCTGTAAAATATATTCGGTTCGTTCCAGTTGAAGCTGACGATATTATTCGATCCTCCCTGCCCGAATCTGAAGATGCCGACTCCTTCGATGAAGAACGGTCGTTTCTCTTCGTAGAGTGTTTCAACGTCCGTGAGATTGACATTTGCCGGATCCACTTCCACCTGACAGAAATCCGGGTTGATCGTTCCATCGAGCGTGAGGCTGCTGCCGAGCCCTGCTTTGAGATCGAGCCCTGCCCCCGGAATGTACCGTTCCCGGTGTCTGAACGGATCCCGATGGTCATTTCCGATGCGCTCGGTTCGTGCCGTCACATACGGCAGCGCTTCGAACCGTGCCGAAGGCGTCATGCCTTCAAGCCCGACAAGATCGGGAAACCGCGAGACGAACCGGCTGTCATTCCTCGGCGTGTAGGCAATCATATCGGTTTCATTTCTTCTGCTGATGTACCGTTCCACGTCCACTCCCCAGACCTGTGACGCTCCTTCTTTGAATCGGAGCTGCGAGAACGGTATTTTCATTTCAATCGTCCACCCGTCCGGATCGAGATGAGATGCGCCGTCCCAGACCGCATCCCAGGTAATATCGTTTGGCTGCTTTACATCATTTTCAATAATTCCGTCGGCAAGCGTTCCGGCGGCAGAGACATAGAAGAAGTAACCATTCCGATGGTCATGGTAGGGATCAAGATACAGGACGCAGCCATCGGATGGATCGCCCCAAATGAAATCGCGGCGGACAAGACGGGCCATAATCGAATCGGGATTGGTATCGTAATACTTTGCGGCAAAATAGATCGCACCGTCATCATAGGCAAACCAGATTTCGCTTTTTTGAGTGCATGGTTCTCCCTGATCCGGATCCGCCTGACTGATGCCGGTGAACCCGGGCCGCTGCCATATTTGCTCTGAGAGCACTCCATCAATCTTCACCGATTCTGCGGTACGCACGACGGTGATCGATTGATTTTCCGCCGATACGAGAGACTCAGGAATATAAAGTTGGGCGGCAGTGACGAGAAAAATACAGTAAAACCATCGGGCCATAAAATATTCCTTCTCTCTTCTGGTCAGCGATTGAATTCGACAGCAGAGATTTACGCAACAATGTTCAAAAAGAAACGTAAAATTCGATGAGCGGCATCAATATTCGCCGGAAGGAAAGTCGTTTATCTGTCTCCCATTCGGCTCTCACTGCCGGGAGAAGAATGAGAATTTCGGATCGCTCTTCGAGGTTCCTCCCGGCGGACTGGCATACCGCTTAACGGGAATTTACTCCGCTGGACGACAGAGGCTTTACTCTCACAGAAGAAAATCCGACATTCATGCATCCAACGAACCCATGAGAACAGAATGAAACGCCGTTTCCTCGAAGATGTTCCGACGCTTCAAAACCTTACCTTCTGGCATTTTCAGATCACCGGCTGGTTATTCTTCTGGTGTGGAGACATTTTTTTTATCTGGCTGCAGCACATCGACCGGGGCGAGATTATCGCCCAGTCTCTGGATGCTCCCCTGGGGTTCACGCTTGCGCTCGGACTTCGCCAGATCTACCTCCGGACCGATTACAAAAATATTTCGATCCTGAGGCTGCTCGCCTACATCCTCTTCTGGTCGATCGTCTTTACATTCGCATGGCACGCGGTCATGACCACCACCAGGTATTTTTTGATCAGTCCGAAGATTGCACTCTATCTTTGGGAGATAAATTTCACCGCCCGATGGCTGAGCCTGACGATGCCCATCTGGTTTGGGTGGAGTGCTCTTTATTTCGGGATTAAATACTGGAAAGATCTGGACGCCGAAAAAAAACGGGCACGGCAGGCGATCTCACTTGCGCACCGCGCACAACTCCAGATGCTGCGGTACCAGGTGAACCCCCATTTCCTTTTCAATGCCCTCAATTCCGTGCGGGCACTCATCGATGAAGATAAAAAAAATGCGAAGACGATGATTACCGAGCTTTCAGAGTTCCTCCGGTATTCACTCGTCACGCGCGACCATGGAGAAGTCACGCTCGAGCATGAACTGGAGGCGATACGCCATTACCTCTCCATCGAAAAAAAACGCTTTGAAGACAACCTAGATATTTCGTTCGATATTGATGAACGGGCGATGCAGGTTCCGCTGCTCAGCTTTCTCATTCATCCTTTCGTGGAGAACGCAATCAAGTACGGCATGAAGACCAGTCCCATGCCGCTCCGAATCCGTATCCAGGCATCGGTCATGGATGACACACTGCAGCTCTTGATCTCCAATACCGGGACGTGGCTCAAGGGGTTGACTGCAGCGGAACGTTCCGTTCATGGAACAGGGACCGGCCTGGAAAATGTTCGCGCCCGGCTGGAAAATGCTTACAAAAACAACTATCACCTCGAGACGAGAGAACTTGACGGCTGGGTGGAAGCCGCCCTTGAGATCCATCGCCCCACAGGAGAACGATGATGAAATCTCGGCTCTTCCCAACACGTATTCGGGATCTCTCCTTCTGGCATTATCAGATTGCCGGCTGGTCTTCCATGGCCCTTTTTCAAGTCTTCGTCACGATCATTGCAAAGGGCTGGAGCAATGAGGTAATGATCAGCATTATGCTGCAGGTGGCAGCGTGTTTCTTTCTGACGAGCATGCTGCGGTTACTCTATCGGCGGATCCGGTATGAAAATCTTTCTCTCCTCTCCATGACCCTCTGGATCGCCGCCGGATCTTTCGGTGTGACACTGGTATGGTTCGGATTCTTCGTCACGATCGAATACGCTCTTTTTGGAGAAAAATTTCTTGCAGCGTTCTTCAAACCTCTCAACGTCCTGGGCACCATTGCGTATGCCTATCCCGACAAACTTGCATGGTGTACATTGTATTTCGGCATAAAACTCTGGCGGAACTGGCTGGAGGAACGCGAACAAACCGACCGGGCGAACGAGGAAGTGCAGCGTGCCCAGCTTCAGATGCTGCGTTATCAGCTCAACCCGCATTTCCTGTTTAACGCGCTGAATTCTGTGCGCGCTCTGGTGGATGAAGATACCCGCAGCGCCAAACTGATGGTTACCGAACTGTCCGAATTCCTGAGGTACTCCCTCGTCAGCCGGAATAAGCCGCTCGTGACCTTGAAGGAAGAACTGGATGCAGTCCGCCTGTACCTCTCTATCGAACAGCAGCGGTACGAGGACAAACTGCAGGTGATCACCGAGATCGATCCGGAAACCGACAATATCTTCATTCCGAGTTTCGTCATTCATCCCCTTATCGAAGATGCGCTCCGGTGCGGGATGCAGACGAGTGCCATGCCGCTTCGGCTGAAAATTCAGACACTCCTGAGGGATCACCGCCTGAGGATCAGGGTCACACACTCCGGCGAACACCTCATCAGCAACGGGAATGGTGCGAATGAAATCCTGGAGTCGGGGCTCGGTCAGGCGGAAGCGCGGCTGCGGGATCACTTCCCGAATCGTTATCAGCTCACATCGACCCAGGATGTCGGAGAAGCGTCATTGAATTTGGAGCTGGCCCTCACCAACGGAGAATTGCATGAAGAAAAAACTGCGGGCAATTATTATCGATGACGAACGCCTCGCCCGGAACGACCTGCGATCGATGCTTTCCGAATATCCTCACATCGAGGTCGTCAGCGAAGCCGACAATGTGCGCAATGCACTTGAACTCATCCGGGAGCAGGATCCCGATCTTCTCTTCCTCGATATTCAGATGCCGGGAGAAACGGGTTTCGATCTGCTCGAAAAGATCGACCTCCACACGCGAGTGATATTTGTTACTGCGTTTGACGAATACGCTCTCCGGGCGTTCGAGGTGAACGCGGTGGACTATCTGCTGAAGCCTGTAAATCCTGAACGGCTGAAGACGGCGATCGAACGCCTCGATCATGTGGAAAGCACCACCTTCGACAATCACCACACTCTCGATTATGACGATGCGATGCTCCTGACGATCAACACTCACCTGAAATTTCTTCGCCTGAAATCCATTGTCTATATTCAATCGGCGGGTGATTACACGGAAGTGGTCACGGACGACAACAAAAAGGGGTTGGTCCAGAAATCGATGTTTGCATGGGAGCAGCGCCTCCCCGAAAAATTTTTCTGCCGCATCCACAGGTCAACCATCGTCAATATCGAATACATTAATAAAATCGATGAATGGTTCGGCAATTCCTATCAGGTCACCCTCAAGGGGATCGAAACGCCCTTAACCATGAGCCGTCGATACGCAGCCCTGCTGAAACAGAAAAAAGGGTGATAGGAGGAACAAATGAAGAATGATGATTGAAGAATGTAGAATACATGGATTCTGATGGCGAGTTTCACGAGAGTCCGATCCCCGATGGATCTGGGTGGAGGAGGTGTCATAACCTGCGTATAAAATAATAGTTATCCCCATGAAACAGCTGCTTGAACCACCTTCATTCCTTTTGAGCGGCTCACTCCTTCAAGAAAATAATCATCCGCTTCACTATTATCCGGAGTTTTAAAAATCGTTATCGTATCGCCCAGCAGAGTTTCTTCCAGATAGTTGATCTGAACGGAAGTGATGCCCCGGGTGCTGAATTGATCCTGCGGGAAGCTGTCCGTGATCCATTTCGCATACTGGGCATTATTGACGTGCCGGTTGGTATCGATATCACTCAGCCATATCGGCTTTTCAAAGACCGGTATCGCTCCTTCCGGTACGATTATTTTATTCAGCGGATCCTGAAGCGCATGCGCTGCTTCGGGAAACTGCAAATCGATGGGCAGCGTTTCTATTCGCCGCGGGCGGCCTTTTTCCCTGTCGACTAACAACCAGGCAGAGGTTGCGGTGACGAAGGTTTTCCCTTCTTCGCTGGTCAGGCAAAAATCACGCATCGCAAAGAGCCGTTCGATCCCTTTAGGCCACGTTGCCAAACGGACTTGTTCACCCCGGCGCGGGAGTCTCTGAATCTGCACTTTCATCCTGGAGAGCACCCATGCGAGATTCGCCTTTTGAAGTTCATCATATCCAACGTGCAGATATGCCGCGTGGAGGCCTGCGATATCCTGGAACCTGTTGAATAGTGAAAAAAGAGTCACTCTTCCTAAATAATCCGCTTCGTAGGAGACAACGGAAAAACTATCTTCATATCGTTCGCGTGATTTCATATTAAAAGAAGTTGCGAGGAATGCGTTACGAGTGATCGTTGGTAAATATTATTATCGGTAATAAGGTAAGATAATTATTCAATAGTTAAAAAAGAGAGAATGAGAATTTTATGAAAGAGTGCCACCCGGCATCATCTCTCAAAGGAGTGATTTCTCCAACTTCTCATTTTCCGACGTAAGCCCGGTGCGTATTCGTTGACATTCAATTAATAATTTTGAATTATTCATTATTATGAAAGTAGATTTCTATACGATATTTTACGGCATCGCCATATTTCAGGCATTCCTGATGTCGACATTTTTCTTCTTAAATAAAAAAGGATTGCGGTCGAGCAACCGGATTCTTGGCACACTATTAAGTTTTTACGGTTTTTATTTAATCTTTCTCATGCTCGCGAGTTCGCATGAAGGGAGCCTCATTTTATCCAGGATTCCAGCGTTATGGCTGCTCTTTGAATTCAACTATTGTTTTGGCCCGCTGCTCTATTTCTATACTCGGTCTGCAGCCGGTGATTCGTTTCAATATCGTCTCAGGGATACGGTCCATTTTATTCCGTGCCTTGCGACCGCAGCGGTTGCCGCCGGAGTTATTTTTAAAATCTATAATCTCAACTGGTTCTTGTGGGCCAACCAGCAGGCTGTTATTATTCATCTTGCCATTTATATTGGTGTCTCAATATACAGTGTCCGGTCAAGAATAAAGTCTCCCTTTTCACCTGTGGACGACATCCGGCTTGCCTGGCTTAAATTCCTCTTTCTCGCATATATCGTAATACTTTGCACCAGAATATTTGTTACTCTCAGTGTCGTCTGGGAATCCTATGAATTGTTTATCATCAGCCGGCTTATCCATATGTTCTTTATTTTTATCTTTTTCAATGCCACCGCATTGATTGCCCTTCTGAAACCGGAATTGTTTTCGTTTATTGTCCGCTATCAAAAATCGGTACTGAAGGATTCAGACCGGGAATCATATAAACGCAGGATCATCGAGGCAATGGAGCAAGACAAGGCCTATTTGGCGCCGGCCTGCACATTGACATCCCTCTCCAAAAGATTATCGATCCCTGTCCCTCACCTCTCGCAGATCGTCAACGAAACCTTCAATCTCAGCTTTCCGGATTTTATAAACCGGTACCGGATTGAAGAAAGCAAGCAATACCTGTCGCAGCTCCAGGATAACAAGATGAATATACTGGAAATCGCCTTTGCGGTCGGATTCTATTCAAAATCCTCTTTTAACAGCGCATTCA
This sequence comes from Ignavibacteriota bacterium, assembly GCA_003819715.1. Classification (GTDB taxonomy): domain Bacteria; phylum Bacteroidota; class Ignavibacteria; order UBA10030; family UBA10030; genus Fen-1298. Next base: position 12,318 of record RPQN01000107.1, read on the forward strand.
AACGGCATACCGGAATAACTCCCAAAGAGTATAAAAGATGTAAAGCCGCATAATTTCAAACCGATTCATACCATCACCCCTCGTTCATTCTATCATTTTTGTCCTTATTTATAAATTCGGTCGAATTCCTCCATCCGATGGAGTATGTTTATCCTGCAGTCTGCTAAAATACTTGGGTTCATTGAAACGCATTCAATAATAAATTCGAATTCAATACAGTGCTTTTAAAAATGGAGAACAAATGAAGACAATAATGCCGGTTCGAATAATTCTCATGAATATTATCGCACTCGGACTCGTGACGAGTTCAACGCGGGGACAGTCCTGGCAGCAATGCAGTTCGTTACCCGAGCCGATGGCGCCTTCAGCGGTGGCCGTCAATGGAACAATATATGCAGTGAAAGGAAGCGATTTTTACAGCGCATCCCTTACGGAACCTTCTTCCATGTATGAATATGACCCGGGAGTGAATGTCTGGACAAAAAAAGGATCGATGAACACCATGAGAACCAATTTTGGAATGATCGAACTCAATGGGAAGATATATGTCCTGGGCGGCATTTCAAATAATACCTATGCCGCGTTTGTGACTCTCGCCGACGTTGAAGCGTATGATATTTCAACGGGACTATGGCAGCTGAAAAGGAGTATGCCAAAATCGTTATACGTCTTCGGCCTCGTATCGATGGATGGCAAAATTTATGTCATCGGCGGCAACAGCAAAACGACGAACAATGGCTCCCGGTTGGACAGCACCAGCAACCGGTTATTCGAGTACACTCCGGAAACCGATACATGGACTGAACGGGCAAGCATGCAGAAACAACGATCGTGGTCCGATGCAGTGGCGATCAATCACAAAATTTATGCTATCGGCGGCAATAACGGTATCCCGCTTTCGGGTGAAAATACGATTGAAGAATTTGATCCTGCTTCGAATATGTGGACGATGAAAACAGCGTTCACGAACGGCTTTGACGGTCAATGCCAGGCGGTCGCCATGAACGGAAAAATCTATACGCTGTCATCTGATATCACGTCATCGGGCGCTTTTACAAAAGCGGTGATTGGTGAATACGATCCGGCGCTCGGCACGTGGATTGAGAAATCTCAGATGCTGTCGCCTGTAATGGATTTCGGGAAGGTGGTCTATCACGACCAATTATATTTGGTGGGCGGCCATCCGGTAACAGCGATGAATTATTCGAACAAGGTGTTTAAATACGATCCTGCGACAAACAGTCAGGCGTCTCTTCCCAATATCTCCCAGTGGAGAAATGCCGTTGTTGAGACAGGAGGTATTATTTATGCCATTGGAGGTGTAAACTCAAGCGGGGCTTTTTATAATCGGGTGATGAAGTACAATACCATCAATGATCCGACTTCTGTTCAACAACCGCAGGGAAAGCCGGAATCGTTCCGTCTGGATCAGAATTATCCCAATCCGTTCAATCCGGAAACATCAATACGCTGGGAGGTTCCTGTGGGCACTCACGTGACGTTAAGAGTATCCGATGCGTTGGGGCGATCAATCATGACGCTGGTTGATGAATACAAATCTCCCGGGACGTATTGCACGAGCTTTTCTGCAAATCCACTGTCTCTCGCTTCAGGGGTGTATTTCTACACTCTTGCCGCCGGGAATTCTTCACAAACACGGAAAATGATGTTTATGAAATGAACCGATGAGCCGATGAGCAAATGAGCCTTTGAGCCATTAAGCCAATGAGCATATGAGTAAGTGAGATGATGTTAGTTGTTTCGTGCGTCGTTCGTTGTTAGAAGTAGAACAAAGAACAACGAACCAAGAACTACGAACTACGCACTATCCGGCTACTGGTAACTGGTAACTGCTTACTGCTTACTGCTTTTTCATTCTGCTATCCATCTCATCGGTACTTACTCTTAATTGCTCGCATATTTGATGATCGATCCAACATTTCCATAATCATAGGCGATGTGTATTTTTCCTGATTTGCCTGCGGCGATGGCACAGCGATTAACATCGCTCTCCATGTCTGTAAACGTCCATGTCGTACCGCTCAACGTACCATATCTCAGCTTGGAATCGACCAGCACCACGTGCGGATTATCCGAACCGTCGAGGGCGAGAGATATGCTGGGATACCCTGAATTTTTTGCATAAGACGATACGGTCCATGAACCGCCGCTCTTGGATGCGTACTTGTACCCGTACGCAACGCCGACATAAGCGATTCGCGGCGCGCCGCTGCGGTCGAGTGCGAGCGAAGTTAAGTGGTCCTCCCAGTAAATTCCGGGTATCGTATCGAGAGATTCGATGGTAAATGAAGAACCATTCCAGCGTGCAAATTTCAATCGGCCCGCCCCTCTCGCTTCATAGCTGATACATGGATTTCCACTGGCATCCAGTTTCAAATTATTATGGTAACCGGCATCGTCACTCGCATCGACGATGATCGCAGAAGTCATGCCCGTGCGCCAATATCCAAGCACACACCCGCTCCTGCCGCCGAGCATCTGTATCGCAATATGCGTGACATTCGACAGCGTATCAACGCCGATGGAACTCTCCGCCCAGGGAATAGACGGACTGGCATACGTGGTGATCAGCGGATCGTTGGGCAGCGCGAGCGATGTTATTCCCCAGGATGCGCCGCTCTTCTTTGCATATTTGAATGTACCGGTTCCGTAATCATAATAAGAAATATGTGCATTGTTCGACCTATCGACAGCGATAGAGCTTAATCCCCCATTCGCAATAGTGCCGCTGGATTTCGCGGCAAGCCCGACAGATTGGATCGTCCACCGTGAACCGTTTTTGACAGCATATTTGACATAATGGTCATTGTCATCCAGGTAACTGATGTGCGGAGCTCCGTTCCTGTCCAGCGCAATTGCCGGATACAC
>RPQN01000108.1 GCA_003819715.1 Ignavibacteriota bacterium
CCGAATCAGATTTTGCATCGCGCACGGTGGAAACAACGCAAGCTTCGGGGAAAATAGACGTTGCAGAAGCGGATACGATCGTGACCGGCGGACGCGGCATGAAAGGTCCGGAAAATTTTAAAATGATCGAAGACCTGGCCGGAGTACTGGGCGGGGCGGTCGGGGCCTCGCGCGCCGTCGTCGATGCCGGCTGGCGCCCGCATACCGAACAGGTTGGGCAAACTGGAAAAACAGTCTCCCCATCTCTCTATATTGCGGTTGCAGTATCAGGATCAATACAGCATGTCGCCGGTATGTCTTCGTCAAAATATATTGTTGCCGTCAACAAAGACAAAGACGCGCCAATTTTTCAGATTGCAGATTACGGAATCGTCGGCGATGCCTTCGAGATCGTCCCCGCAATAACACAGGAAACGAAGAAGCTTCTCGGGAAATAAAATGTCTGCAGAGGATAGAGTTCAAGTCGAGATTTTAGGATTATCGAGCAGCCAGGCAAGCGGCGGGGCCTACGCGTTAATTTTAAAGGAAACCAACGGCGCGCGGCGGCTGCCGATCATCATCGGCGCATTCGAAGCACAATCCATTGCCTTGGAAATGGAAGGCATCAAGCCTCCGCGGCCGCTGACACACGATCTCATGAAGAACCTCATCGATTTGCTCGGCGGCGAACTGATCGACGTCCTGATCAGCGAACTCAAGGATGGGACGTTCTTTGCCCGCATCAATCTGGACTCTCAGGAAATCGATTCGCGGCCCAGCGATGCCATCGCTATCGCGGTACGGTACGGAGCGCCCATTTATGTTGCGGAAAAAGTCATGTCGGAGGCCTCATTCGTCTCCGAAGGCAGCGAGGAAGATAAAACCGTTCCGCATGACGCAAAACCGGAACAAGACGAAACGCCCGGTCCTCAACTCTCCAAACTCGAACAATTAGAAAAACGGCTCGCGGATGCCATTGCCAAAGAAGATTATGAAAAAGCGGCATTGCTCCGCGATGAACTTAAAAAGCTCCAGGGGCGAGATTCATAACAAATTTCCTTATCATCTCATTGTCATTCATCAAACGATCGTCTTCCATCAACCATCAAGGAGGGTCGCACCTTGAAACAGGTTTCGTATTTTATCGTACTTCTACTATTCTTCGGCGTGTCTGCATCCGCCGTCACACTTTGCACTGCAGCTGTTTTCGACGATAACGACAAAGTCCGGCAGCTTATTGCCGACGGGGACAACTTTTCAGAAAAGGTGTTTGACAACAAGAAGGCTCTTGAAAAATTTGATGAAGCGCTTTCGCTTTCACCGAATAATTACGACATCCTCTGGCGTCTCAGCCGCACCTATGTAGATATCGGTGAGCATCTTTCGAGCAAATCAGATGCGGAAAAGCAAAAACAGATGGAGATGTACGAGAAATCGCTGGATTATGCAAAGAAAGCCGTTGCGGTAAATCCCAACGGCGCCATGGGATATACCAGGGAAGCCATTGCAAACGGGCGGATCGCATTGTTCCGCGGAATTTGGGAATCGTTAAGCCTCGTCAAACAGGTGAAAGCGGATTGCGAAAAAGCGATCGCGCTTGATGCGACGGGACCGGCAGCGTACTACCTCTTGGGCAGAACCAATGTCAAGGTCTGTGAAAAGCCGAAATTTGTCCGTTGGCCGCTGGGCCTGGGCTGGGCAAACATGGATGATGCAATAAAAAATTATGAAAAAGCGATAGAACTCAGGCCCACATTTATTATGTACCGACTCGATTGCGCGCGCGCGTTCGTGGAAATGGATGAATATGAAAAAGCACGGGAACAGCTGAACAAGATCGCAACGCTTTCAAAAGAAGACGAAGATGATGATGTCTTCAGAAAAGACGCGGCGGAGCTGCTGGAAACCATCAAAGAGAAGTAAACGGCACCAATTATCATCTGAGGAAAATTATGGATCATAAAAAAGACTGCCCGGGGAAAGATAAATATCTCACCGGCAAACGTGTTCTTCCACAAGCATCAACCAAAGACAGCACCATCGTGTCCGTTATTGACAATCTGGACGCGTACAACGGCGGGAGACTGAGAGCCGCCTGTCAACTGCTGCGCGATAAATATTCGCAGGAAGATGTGACCATCGGCGTGAGCCTGGCCGGTGCAATGACTCCGGCAGGACTCGGACCCTCCACCATCATCCCCCTGATGAACCATGGGTTTGTGGACTGGCTGACCGCCACCGGTGCGAATATGTACCACGATTTGCATTTTGCATTCAATATGCCTCTGTATCGCGGCACCCATAACGTGGATGATGCCGATCTTCGCGATAAAGGCGTGACCCGAATTTATGACATCCTGTTCGATTATCAGGATGTGTTAATGGAGACGGATAAAATTCTGCGGAAAATAATGCTGCAGCCTGAATTCCAAAAAGAAATGGGGACCCGGGAATTTTATCACCATCTGGGAAAAGTGGTCAATGAATTCGAAAAGAAAAACAACCTGGGCGAAGTCAGTGTTTTAGCGGCAGCATACCGCAACGGTATTCCCGTGTTTACATCCTCCCCCGGCGATTCAACCATTGGAATGAATATTGCGGGATTGGAACTCCTGGCGGAAGCCTCCGGATTGCAGGACCGGTTCAAGCTGAAAATCAATCCCAGTATCGACGTCAATGAATCGACCGCCATTATCCTGAACGCCAAACAATACGAAAAAGGCAAAACAGGCGTTATCCTGATCGGCGGCGGAAGCCCCAAAAACTTTGTCCTTCAAACCGAACCGCAAATCCAGGAAGTGCTCATGATTCCCGAAGCCGGGCAGGATTACGATATCAATATTACGGATGCGCGCCCTGACACGGGCGGTCTTTCCGGTGCACCGCCAAGCGAGGCGGCAAGCTGGGGTAAAATTGATCCCACCAAACTGGAGGAAACAGTCACGGGATATATCGATTCCACCGTTGCCTTTCCGCTGATGGTCGCCTACGTCCTGCAGACGACCAAGCCCAAAAAACTGAAAAGGCTGTATGAGCGCGGCGACGAACTCCGGCAGAAACTGATCAAATCGTATCTTGAGAACAATAAAGAAGTAGAGGAATTAAAATCTCTCATTAAAAAACTTTCTGCGTAATTTCATTCAACTTCAATAAACCGCACAGGACGCGGAGTATCCTCTCCCCGCCCCACGCGGTTTTATTTTTTAACAGGAAAGAGTCCGAGATGAACAAAGAATTGTTAAAACTCGTAGAACCGCATGGCACTCCTTTATTCATTCTTGATCACAACGTCATCCGTGAAAATTACCGGACATTTAAAAAGCATTTGCCGAGAGTCCAATGTTATTATGCGGTCAAAGCGAATTCCACTCAGCAAATTATTGAGACCCTGTTCAACGAAGGTTCAAGTTTTGATGTCGCCTCGTACAATGAGTTTATGCAGGTCTATCAGTACATCAAACATTTCGACAAAAAAGACAAAAAACATTTTGTCTGGGATAAGATAATATTTTCCAACACGATCAAAGACCGGTCGACCCTGAGCAAGATCAAACAGTACAGGCCGCTGGTCACGTACGACAACATGGCCGAACTGAAAAAGTTAAAGGATCATTGCGATACCGCCGGATTGGTGGTCCGTTTGAAAGTTCCGGATACCGGTTCGCAGGTTGAAATGAGTTCAAAGTTCGGCGCCGAACCGGCCGAAGCCCAGAACCTGATACAGCAGGCATTCGATATGGGATTAAAAGTGGAAGGCATCAGCTTCCATGTCGGCAGTCAGTGTACCAATTTCGATAACTTTACGTCGGCGCTAGCAATCACATCAGAAATTTTTAATGACGCGCGGAGAAAAGGATTCAATCTCAATCTCGTGGATATCGGCGGCGGATTTCCGGTTCCGTACGACCCGCAGGTGCCGGAATTTAAAATTCTTGCCGGATTATTGAATTCAGAATTTAAACGGCTCTTCCCTGATGATATTGAAATTCTTGCAGAGCCCGGACGGTTCATGGTCGCGACAGCCGCAACACTCATTTCTGAAATTATCGGCAAGGCCCGCAGAGAAGGAAAAGTCTTCTACCATATTAATGACGGAGTGTACCACACATTTTCCGGAGTCGTGTACGACCATTGGATCCCGAACTTCAGTGCTGTGAAAGAGGGCGAAAAAGAAATATGCGCAGTGGTCGGACCGACGTGCGACAGTTTTGACAAAATTACATTGTCGGCGGAACTGCCTGCAAACCTTGAAGTCGGTGATTGTCTCTTCACCGAAAATATCGGCGCGTACAGTACAGCCTCATCTACAAAATTTAACGGATTCGATGGAGCCAAAATCATCCACATGAATTTATAACAGCGGCTTCGTTTCCGTTTCCGGCTCGCCCGGAAGAAAATCCATCAGGACTCTCCACCCGGCGCGCCGTTACCTCCGGCACCTCATTTTTAGAAATGACTTGAACCGTCCCAGCAATGTGTACAGAGTTTTTCTTTCGGCAACCCGATCGCATCGACCAGGTCGTCAAGTTTCTGATATTGAAGAGATGTAAAATCCAGCCGCTTTCGTATCTGTTCGACCATGGCCTCGTGTTTATCGCTGTGCTGGTCGGTATATTCCTTTATATCAAAATCCTCGCTGCCGGTAAGTTCTTTCACTGCGGTATGGGTCGCAAGATCCATGTTGGACCTTGACCGGCTGAAGTTCAGGAACTCGCATGGGAACGTCAGGGGCGGACATGCAATGCGCATATGCACTTCCTTAATTCCCGCATCATGCAAATCACGCACATTATCTTTTAACTGGGTCCCGCGAACAATAGAATCGTCAAGAAAGACACCGCATTTGTCTTTAATCACCGACTCATTGGGGATTAATTTCATTTTGGCAACGAGATCGCGCATTTGCTGGCTTTGCGGCATGAAACTGCGCGGCCAGGTGGGTGTATATTTTGCATAGGGACGTTTTAACGGAATTTTCCGTTCGTTGCTGTATCCCATCGCATGACCGATGCCGGAATCCGGAATGCCGGCAACAAAGTCGGCGTTCACCGAATCACGTTTTGCCAGAGCCGCACCGCATCGATAACGGCATTCATCGACATTAATGCCTTCATAGAACGACGGCGGATAACCAAAGTAGACCCACAGGAATGCACAGATCTGCATCTTCTCATTGGGTCTTCGTAATTGTTCAAATCCCTCGCCGGTGATCCGGACGATCTCGCCCGGTCCCAGGTACCGATCCACCTCATAATTGAGGTTGGGAAATGAACACGTTTCAAAGGCAACCGCGAACGCGTTTTCTTTTTTCCCCAGCACAATCGGGGTTCTGCCCAGGTTGTCACGCGCCGCAATGATGCTCTCTTCCGTCAAAATCAATATGGAGCAGGATCCTTTGACCAGGTTGAAAACATTTTGAATACCGGAAGTAAAATCATCTCCTTCTGAAATCAGCATCGCAACCAGCTCAGTCGGATTGATCGCCCCATGGCTGGTTTCAGAAAATGTGTGGCGCTGCTGCAGGCAGCGCTTTTCCAGTTCAGCGATATTAACTATTCGGCTGACCGTTGCAACGGCATAGCGTCCCAAATGGGACGTGACAAGAATCGGCTGCGCTTCCGTATCGCTGATGACTCCGATTCCAAGATTTCCCGTAAAATTTGCAAGATTCGCTTCAAATTTGTTTCTAAAATACCCGTCTTCGAGTGTGTGGATTGCGCGCTGAAAGCCCTTGTCCGGATCAAAAAATGCCAGACCAGCTCTCCTGGTACCAAGATGTGAATGATAATCTGTACCGTAGAAGACATCAGAAACACAGGATTGTTTTGAAATACTGCCGAAAAATCCGCTCATAATTTTCCTTTAGGATGAATACTTTTTTGAGGATGATAAAACAGACGCTGAGTTGATACACCAGGACTACTCTAATGATACGAGATAATTATGAATAATCTTAGAATATTTTTTAGGAAGACCGCCGGAGGATTGTTTATTCCATGGGATTCCGAGAGCGTCGCCGTTTGAACATCAGAGCAAAATAAACGCCGAGCAGTAAAAAAAACGATGAAAGAATGTAAGGAAGAGAAAACCGGATTTCGTACAGATATCCTGAGAGCACCGGAGCGATAACCATATACGCGGACATCAGCGCAGAAAGAATACCCATGGTTTCTCCCTTCTTTGCCGGATCGGACGCCGCGGCCGCCTGACTGGTAATCACCACTCGAAGAATGGCCTGACCGGTCCCCGAACCAAGAAGACTGAGATAAAACAATGAGAGGATTTCTGTCGAGACCAGGAGAGAGGAAACCGCCAGCGCGACCAGCATAATAATTTCCAGTCTCGCCCCGGTAAATTTTTCCAGCCAAAACTTCTTCAGAAGAAATCCCTGGTTCAGCACCACAATGACCCCGACAATCGTGAACACCATCCCGGTTTGAAACGCGTTGAATCCAAAGACATCCTTCACAAACAGGCCGAACACCGTCTGGCTCGTCACGATCGCGAAGGCAAAGAATGACCAGGTGAGATAAAGCGGGCGCATTTTTTTATCGCGGGCAGCCCGTACCAACGGTGCGAGAGGATTAAAGTTCATGGGGTGGCGGCCATCGCGATTCAGATGCGTTTCCGGCAGGAAGAAGAATGCGGATACCGCATTTACAGTCGCAAGTCCGCCTGCGAACCAAAACGGGAATGAATGGGATACTTTGCTTAACGCACCGCCAATCAACGGACCCAAAATAAATCCCACTCCGAATGCTGCTCCAATGAGTCCAATATTTGCAGTGCGTTCCTTCTCATCTTTCGCGAGATCTACCATATAACTTTGTGCCGTCGTGAAGTTGCCCGCAGCACACCCGTCTATGATACGTCCAAGGAAAAGCATCCAAAGAGAATTTGCGCTTGCAAACACGAACTAGCCTATTGCCGTGCTGGCAACACTTATCAGAAAGACCGGCCTTCGTCCAATTCTGTCCGACCACGCTCCGAGCAAAGGCGCGCTCAGGAACGAAAAAAATGAAAATACAGCAAATAACAGCGTCACCATGACTGCGGAAGCACCGAATTCAGTAACGTAGAACGGCAGGATGGGAATGACAATGCCGAATCCGATAACGTCGGTAAGAACAGAGAGCAGAACGATTATCTTTTCTTTTTTCACGATACCCTGATAGTTTCAATTTGAACTACACATTCAACACATCGCCGTGCGATAATAGTTCCCGCCCCTATCCTGTTTTTCCTGATTCTTTTCTTATCTTACAGCTGCCGCATATGATGTCAGAACAAAAAACACAAAAGCACCTGTTGCTCGGTGCTCATATGTCCATTGCCGGCGGAATACACACAGCCGTCGAACGAGCGTTGAGTATCGGATGTACCACTATGCAGGTTTTTGTCAAGAACAATAATCAGTGGCAAGGGAAACCTCTCACCGACATTGATGTTTCAACCTACAAAGAACTTCAGGCGAAATCAAATATCCATCCGGTGATGGCACACGACACGTATCTGATAAACCTGTGTGCGGTAAACAAAGAAATCCTCGAGAAGTCTCGTAAGACCTTAAAAGATGAATTCGAACGATGTGAACAACTCGGAATAGAATATCTTAATTTCCATCCCGGCTCGCACATGGGCCAGGGCGAATTGGCTGGAATAGAGCTCATTGCGGAATCTCTCAACCTGATACACGAGCAAACAAAAGAATTCAAAGTGAAGAGTGTCCTGGAAACGACCGCCGGACAGGGAACTGCAATGGGGCACCGGTTTGAACAGCTCCGCGCGATTATTGATCGTGTCGAAGAAAAGGATCGGATGGCGGTCTGTATCGATACGTGCCATATATTTGCGGCAGGATATCCAATCAATACAGAGAGCGGATGGGAGAAAACGTTCAACGAATTCGATGACATTGTAGGACTCAACCGGCTTGTCGCTTTTCATGTCAACGATTCGAAACGGGAGCTCGGTTCGCATATCGACAGACATGAACATATTGGTAAAGGGAATATTGGACTGGAAGGATTTCGATTGTTGATGAATGATATCCGCTTTGATCAAATTCCCAAGATTCTTGAGACACCAAAGGGAGAAGAGATGCGGGAAGATGTGGAGAATCTGAAAATTCTAAAAGAATTGTGCCGATAATTAAGCCCGTTCCTCACATAAGAGCTCTGTGGTGGACACTGAAAGGACTATTCACGAAATAAACAACCTGGGTATGCAGGATTTTTTTAAATGCGAAAATCCACAACACAGAGGGGAGATGGACTAAAAGTCCTCATATTGAAATTGACATTATTTATTTGCATTGTATGATCAGCGTGGCCTGAGACAACTCATCGCTCACATCGGAGATCGATGAGATTTTGCTCTATCAAGGCTGATGATTACGACAGGAGGACTTCTATGCTCTCAATTCGATCTGTTCACTGTCTTGTATGCGCTGTCCTTTTTCTTCCTTCTTCATTGCTCCTCTATGGACAAAAACCATATGTGACAAAGCCAAGCCTCTATAAAACAGCAACCAACGATCACTACACCGCGATCCTTATTAATAACATCTTCAATTTCTACAGCAACAACGGGGATGGATCCTACAACATATACACTGGCGGGAGCGGATTTGAATATCCGAAGGGAAGCGGGCTCACAGCCTCGTTTGAAGATGGTTTTGTGTGGGGATGTTATCAGAATGGTGAAATAAAAGTCGGCGGCTCAGCATATCGACATGGATTGCAAGCGGGCCCGATCATTACTCCGGGATCTTTACTGGTAAAACCCGTTGCAGCAAACCCCTCAGATCCACGGTACCGATTATACCGTGTTCGACCGGACATCAATCCGGTAAAAACGCTTGCCGATGTGCAAGAAATTCTTACAGACGAGGAAGTGCCTCTCATGGGGCGATATGAAACAGTGACCGCTTCTTCGCTCTACGATCAATACATCAAAGATTGGAATGAATGGCCGGCAGATCAAGGAGCGCCTTTCATAGATAACAACCACAATAACACGTACGATCCTGCGATTGATATTCCCGGCGTCAAGGGTGCAAGCCAGACGTTGTGGCACGTCAGCAACGATCTCGATTCCAATAAAACGAAATATATGTACGGCTCTCTGCCGATCGGTCTGGAATTTCAGCGGACCATCTGGGCATATAAACGCAAGGGAGTTCTCGACAACACGATCTTTGTAAGGAATCTGCTGATTAACAAAAGCGGTCTCCGGTTAGACAGCATGTATGTTGCAGAGTGGTCAGATCCGGATCTCGGCGATGCTGGTGATGATCTTTGCGGTTGCGACACCAGTCGAGACCTGGGTTTTATTTATAATGGACGCAACAGCGACAGCTATTTTGGCACACGTGTGCCGTCATTTGGATATCAATTATTACAGGGGCCGATTATTGCCGGAACACCGACCGATACCGCTTTCTTTTGCGGCAGGAAGATTGCAGGGTATCGTAATCAACGGATGACGGCGTTCAATTTTTTCCTCGGCGCCAGTGCAATGTATACCGACCCGACCCAGGGTGCATATATCGGAACGATTATGATGTACCGTCTTTTAAATGGAACAATATCCAACACCGGAGCACCATATATTAATCCAATCACAGGAGAACCTACTCCTTTTGCATTTACCGGTGATCCGGTGACAAAACAGGGATGGCTCGATGGAGCAATAGCTCCGCCGGGCGATAGACGAATGATGGATGTATCGGGACCTTTCACGATGATGCCCAACGATACACAGGATGTCATCATAGCAGCAGTCATAGCTCAAGCCGGCGATCGATTATCAAGTATTTCGTACCTTCGACTGTCCGTCGATGAAATTCGGACCTTATACCGCTCGCGATTTGAACCAATTACACCCATTGCTCCCCACGTCTCGGCTCCATCACTCAATGAAGAGATTGTACTGACATGGTCGGATACTGTAAAAACAACAGAAATTGAATCGTTCAATCAGGACGGATATCGGTTTGAGGGGTATAATGTCTATGCCTTACCTGGTCCGGAATTCAAAGATCCGGTTCGGCTTGCCACATACGACCTGAAGGATGGTATCGGGTATATCAGGGACATGATCTTCGATGAGACGCGAAACGACTTTATCGAAGCCACGGTCCAGTGGGGAACCGATGAGGGCCTTTGTCGTCATTACGAAATGACCACAGATTCTATTGCAAAAAAATTCATCGCAAATTATCATACCTACTATTTTGCTGTTTCCGCATATTACACTGCGACACAGCAGGATGCACGGCCGAGGTCACTGGAGAGCGACCCGACCATCGTTGCTGTCACACCGAGGCCGCCCAATCCGGGAGTCCATTGGGGAACATCGTACGGCGATACGGTCAGTGTCCGTCATCTTTCAGGAAAAAGTGATGGGCTCGTGACATCCCTTGTGATTGATCCGACAACGGTAACCGGGCATGCATATAAAATTACATTCGACACAACGGGAGATCACACCTCATGGGTGCTGCAGGATACCACGGTGAATCCGCCGCGAACGGTCTTAACGAATCAAACAAATTTTTCCAATGCACTTGACTATCCCATTGTCGATGGAGTACAATTACGTTTTAATGGAAGAACGACTGCCGGAATGAAAGACTGGTCGAGCACCGGAACGCGCCGGTGGACATGGACTAATGCTGATAGTCTCAGACTTGAGGGATTTGGCGGAGCCATGGGATGGAACGAACCATCGGTGATATTTCATGTGAACTCGCAAAAAACATTGAAATCATTCGATATACATAGAGTGCAAATCAAATTTGCAGATGCTCGATCTGATACCGCAAATAACGGGTATAATTTCTATGCAGGATGGAAGCCAAATTCAGTTCCTGATGATAGTTTTTCTTACGGCTATAGATATGTTGCTGGAGGGAACCTCCCGGCCCGGCCCGAGTTCACACCCTATCTTGTCGGAAAGACACAAGAAAGTTGGGAATTTTTAGATTACAAAAAGGGAGCCGTTCCGTTCTCAGCCTGGGACATGGAAACCACTCCGCCGATGCGATTAGCGATTGGTTTTTCCGAAAACAATACCGCCGGCGGATTAGTGGACGGCAGATATTGGCCGCCTGTGGGCGTGAATGGGCAAGGCAATACGAGAGCATCGGGCCCGCAAGAATGGTTTTTCATTTTCAATAAACCGTATACCGACGCAACCCCCGATCCTGCACTTCAAAAGAACATTGTACAAAATGCCATGCCGATCATGTGGATGGGGACTGTGACACGCCGGTTGGAAGATCCTTACAAATCCGGCGACGCAATCGAAATCATTCCTTTTTATCCCTTTACCGTCAATGATATTTATATATTTCAAACGCCAGCATCGACAAACACTGTCGAGCAGGCCATTCAGGACATCGATCGTATCAATGTTTTTCCAAATCCCTACTTTGGATTACAAGGTTTGGAAACGAGCTCGTATGATCAATTCATCACTTTTACGCATCTTCCCCGGCGAGCGGTGATTCGAATTTTCACTCTCAGCGGCTGGTTGATCAGGACTTTGGTCAAAGACGATCCTTCGTCGACCATGCGCTGGAATCTTACGAATGAGAGTAATTTTTCAGTCGCTGGAGGAATGTATATCGCCTATATCGAATTACCTGATTTTGGAAAAACCAGGAAGCTTAAGTTTGCTGTTATTATACGCACCATGGTTCCGGAGCATTATTGAAACACCAGGGATATAAGCCGGCATTCCACAGGTAATCGTTTTTCATAAGAGAGCCTCACTGCGGCAGCAATACAAGAAATGGTTCTCTGCACTTCGCTTGACAACGCCTGTCATTCTTCCTACTTTACTGATGAATGAACCATGCTGGAACCCTCACTGAAAGATATTCTTGCTGCACAGACGAAGGAAGGCGAACTTTACACGAGTCTGCCGAACCACTGGGTACAGTGTTTTGCGTGCGGGCATCGATGTAAAATTCCCCCGGGGAAAGACGGTATTTGCAAGATTCGATTCAACCGGGAGGGAATACTCATGGTTCCTCAGGGCTATGTTTCCTGTATTGCAATTGACCCGATCGAGAAGAAACCGTTCTTTCATGCCTATCCGGGTTCCCGGGCATTGAGTTTTGGAATGCTGGGGTGTGATTTCCATTGCTCGTTTTGTCAGAATTGGCTTACGTCGCAAACTCTGCGCGATCCGCTCGCGGTTTCTTCCATTCAAATCGTCACGGCAGAAGAAATCGTCGATCTTGCGCGCCGGCATCATACGCCGGTCATCACCAGCACGTACAACGAACCGCTCATCACGACCGAATGGGCAGTGGAAATATTCAAGCGTGCGAAAAGTGCCGGTCTCATTACTTCTTATGTCTCGAACGGAAACGGCACGCCGGAGGTACTCGACTATCTTCAACCGTGGATTGACCTTTATAAAGTCGATTTGAAATCATTCCGTCAAAAGGCATATGCACAGATGGGCGGAGTCCTGCAAAATGTACTCGAGACTATTCCATCGCTGGTGAAACGGGGAAAATGGGTCGAAGTCGTGACGCTCATTGTTCCTGGAATAAATGATTCGGACGAAGAATTCACCGATATGGCCAGGTTTATCCAATCCGTCTCGCCGGATATCCCCTGGCACGTGACCGCCTATCACCAGGATTATAAAATGACAGGTGAAGAGTCCACTCCCCTTTCCTCGCTGTTTCGGGCGGCGGAAATCGGGCTCAAAGAAGGATTACACTTTGTCTATGCCGGCAATCGTCCCGGCCAGACGCGCAATTTCGAGAATACCTATTGTCCTTCATGCAGCGAATTGCTGATTGAACGCCGTGGATTTCATGTCATACAAAACCGGATCGTCGATGGAACATGTTTTAAATGCAAGGCCGGGATCGCCGGCAGGTGGATCAATTCATAATCACGTTTAACAAGATGAACAGGGAGATATCATGAAATCAAATTCGTTTACCCTCTCAACCTCGTTCCCTGCTGACCCCGACTTGGTCTTTGCTGCTCTGACGAATGGGCGGCGCATCGCGGCATGGAGCGGTCAGAAAGGAAAAGTTCAACCGGCCATCGGCGGAAAAATCGAACTGTTCGACGGCTGGGTCACAGGGGTGGTCCTGGCGTACGAATCGAGCAAACGGCTTGCCTTTACGTGGAAACCTTCTGAATGGCCAAAAGAACATCAGGCATCCATTGTCACATGCCTCTTCAAACCGACAAAAACAGGGACGAAGCTTACGTTAAAACATTCTGGATTTCCGAACGACGGTGAAATGCAAAGTCACAAGGATGGCTGGTCGGAATTTGTCTTCGAACCATTGAGTCTGTATCTCAAATCCAAACAACAATAAATCACTGCCGCCCCATCAGCGGTTGCTGATGATGCGAAAGAAAATTATTCATTGAACTGTTATGAAGAAAAATCTCATGAATGTAATTTCGAAACTTGAATTTTACCTGATACTCGCCATTCTTCTGTTGTGCAGTTGTTCGACGCCGCCGAAAATCGAAAAGGAAGCGGTGCCGAATAAACCTGAAAGTTTTATTCAGATCGCCAGCATCAATCTCTCCGGCTTCAACAAGCGGATGGACCGGAATCATATTCAAGAATTGGTGAAAATCCTGAAGAGCGAGCAAATTGAAATTCTTGCGGTTCAGGGAATTTCACGTTATCCGGGCATCGCATCACGGGTTGATTTTGTGAATGAAGTGACGGCCAGGACCGACTGGCGCAATGCCTTCGGAGAAATGCTGAACGTTTCCGGCAAACAAACCGGGAACGCCATATTCAGTGTCTATCCCATTCTGAACCACCAAAACGTTTCCTGGGAAAACGTCAAACCTTCGAGTTTTGAAGCGGCATTGCACACCACGGTGGATGTCGGATCGCGTTCACTCATGTTTGTCACCACTCAGCTGCCGTCCAAAGCAACGGCATCCGAACTGGCGCAGTGCTCAAAATTGATTGCGGCCATGAATCCCGATCCCGATCACCAGCTGATTATTGTTGCCGGAAACATGCCGGCAGATGATGGTTTGCGCGCGGCAAATTTATTCGCCGAAGTTCCACCCTCTGAATCAGCCAGGAGTACCGCTCCAACAATATGGTATTCCGCAAACGCTTCAATCCAATTACTGACGTCCCGGTCTCTTGAAACGGATTTGGGTACGCTTCTGATTGCTCAATTTGGATTAGTAAGACAGCAGCAACAACATTGAATTTGTAACGATCAATACCGTTGCCGGGAAAGGTTCGCCGCCATGTGGTCATTCAACAATTCGCTCATTGATATTGTATTCAGGACGGTTATTGTTTATATCGTCGTGTTGTTGGGCATTCGCCTCACAGGAAAACGTGAAGTTGGGCAGATGGCATCGTTTGAATTAGTCCTCATCTTGCTCCTGGCGAATGCGGTTCAGAACGCAATGACCGGTCCCGACACTTCTCTTGCCGGCGGCGTCATCGCGGCAACGACACTGTTACTCAGTAATGTCATTGTCACCCGTCTCGCGGCCCGTTCGCATAAGTTGCGTAAAGTACTTGAAGGTACGCCAACGGTGCTTATTCAGAAAGGGAAGGTCGTCAAATTAAATCTGGAAAAAGAACACATCGCACATGAAGAACTGGAGCAGGCGTTGCGTGAACACGGTGTTGCAGCCATGGCAGACGTAGGCATTGCGGTTCTGGAAATTGATGGTTCCATTAGTGTATTGAAAAACAATGAATTGCCGTCCGTGAATCGTCCCCATCATCATATCCGATTTATTATGAAAAATAGAAGTTGATGGAATTATAAGGGAAACACCCATCCGTTCTCGCCTCATCGCTAAATCATTTCCTTCATCTCCCGGGACCCATTCCCGCTGAAACAGCTGATAAACAGCACTGCCGGCGGGATGTCCTCTGCATCACATGCCATCTCAAAGAAGGAATCTATATTGAACCGAGATTTTAACAGGTCGATGGAGTTACTGGAAGTCGGACAATA
>RPQN01000109.1 GCA_003819715.1 Ignavibacteriota bacterium
CCAAGAGTATCATCAAATAAAAAGAAGAGATTGGCCAGCACTTGGTATGATCTGATTTTGCCGGGAATTCCGGAAATATATTTTTCAGAAATTTCAAACGCTTTAGGTATTTCTCCTTTTAAAATTAATTGTCTTATTTCTGAAAGGTGTTC
Source organism: Ignavibacteriota bacterium (assembly GCA_003819715.1). Lineage (GTDB taxonomy): Bacteria > Bacteroidota > Ignavibacteria > UBA10030 > UBA10030 > Fen-1298. The sequence continues at coordinate 153 of RPQN01000109.1, forward strand.
TAATGCACCGGGATTATTGTTCGGTATTTTTGAACCGCTCCAAAGAGATTCTTCGTTGAGCTGGATTCGTTCCACAGATGGCATTCCAAAAACCATGCCTCCCAGACGTCCGTTGCCCACAGGCAGTGCTTCGTTCCAGTTCTTTGCCGGTTGTTGATACCAGAGGACATTTGATTTGGATTCCTGCGTTTTCGCATCTCCACAAAGAAGCGGTGAGGGAACGCTAAGGAGAAGCAGCACAATGGCAAAGATGACATCGAATTTCCTCTGAACCATATCGCACCGGATTACATTTCCTTGATTATTCATGGAATAACATTCCTTTGGGGATAATTTGTTTTGGCAGCCCCGGGCCTTCCAAGGCAACATCCAGAACTTTTCCTCCGCCCGCCTGGAAAAATCCTACTTTGATTTTATGGTACCCCGTTTTCAGAACCTCGGTTCCGGACAGTTCCACCGGCGCATGCTGGCCGTCGTTATCGACGACCACGTTATCATCGATCACGATATCGGCGCCGTCGTCGGAATTCACATAAAAGGTATACGAACCGTCTGCCGGGATTTTAATGTATCCGACGTAGCAGGCAGCAAAATTCTCGGATGAATTCTTCTCCGGAATGGCAATTTGTCCCATCGTTTCGGTCCTGACCGGCGTCAGTCCGTTAAATCCGGGAAGGTTTTTCCAGATCCCCTCAAAATACATGCAGGTGATGCCGGGCATTGGATTCTTGAGTTCGAGGGGAGAGGGCAATTCGACCGAGCCGTCCAGTTCCAGTACAACCACCGACATCGGTGGAAGCGAAACGGATAATCCGTTTTTACTAAATGTATAATCCGAAAACTTCTGAGGAACGACTTCCGCCGGTTTATCAAACGAATTATATGCGTTCATGGCGTTTGCGGTGAGAATTTGTCCGGTGACACCACGTGGACTATATTTCTTCAATTCGCATGTGATTTTCTGGGACGATTTAGGATCAATGTTGCAAAGTGAAATATGGAGTTTCCCGGTGCCATCGATCGAAGCAGAACAATTTATGGCAGGAAGCTTTTCATTTTGATAAGTATACTCAGGAGACTGGAATGATGTTTTCACCCATAATGCATTCTGATGTACTTTAAATAAATCGAAGACGTGATAGGTCGGGGTGAGAAGCATTTTATCGTCTTTTGTCAAAATCATTGCCTGCAGGACATTGACCATTTGTGCAATGTTTGCCATACGCACCCGGTCGCAGTGATTGTTGAAAATATTTAAATTACAGGCAGCGGTGATTGCATCGCGCATGGTATTCTGCTGGAACAGGAATCCCGGATTGGTGCCGGGTTCGACTTTATACCACGTTCCCCATTCATCCACCATCATCGCAACTTTTTTATTCGGATCGTAGATGTCCATAATGGCGCTGTGCTTCGTAATGAATTCTTCGATCAAGAGTGTATTCTTCATCATGCTGAACCAGCCGCTCTCGTCGAAATCCGCAGCGGTCCTGCCGTTTTGAAATGCATAGTGGTGGAGCGATAACCCGGACATAAACCCGAGAGCGTTTTTCATCATGGTTTCGGTCCATTGATAGTCGCCGCTGGAAGCGCCGCATGCGATTTTGAACAGCCTGTTGTGGCCGTAATCCCGCATATACGTTCCATACCGTCTCGTCTGGTCGGCACAAAATTCAGGGCGCATATTCCCGCCGCACCCCCAGCTCTCATTGCCGATCCCCCAATACTTCACACCCCACGATTTCTCGTGACCGTTTTGTTTCCGGAGTGTGGTCATGGGACTGACGTTGTCGGAGTTGACATATTCCACCCACTGGGATAATTCCTGTACCGTTCCGCTGCCGACGTTGCCGCTGAAGTACGGTTCGCACCCGATTTGACTGCAGAGATCCAGAAATTCATGCGTGCCGAAACTGTTGTCTTCCGTGACGCCGCCCCAGTTTGTATTGATCATCGTCGGACGTTTTTCGCGGGGACCGATCCCATCCTTCCAGTGATATTCGTCGGCAAAACATCCGCCCGGCCAGCGCAGGACGGGGACTTTAATGCGTTTCAATGCTTCGACCACGTCGTTCCTGATACCGTTGGTGTTGGGGATCGTCGATTGCTCGCCGACCCAGATGCCGCCGTAAATGCAATTGCCCAGATGTTCTGAGAATTGGCCGTAGAGGTTCTTGTTAATTTTAAGCCGCAGATTCGATGCGTCTACGACGACGGTGGTTGTTTGAGAGAGTGCGGTTGAGATCAATGCTGCAAATGAGAACAGTACAGCGGTAACCATTTTCATAGTTTATCCTCTTTGAATTATGTGAATCACGATTCTATCAAGTTGCTAACAAAAGTATTGATCGGTCATTGCGAGCGAAGCGAAGCAATCTCAGTTCAGAATCCAGACTGAAAAACGAGATTACTTCGGCAAGAAACGCCTCGCAATGACTTCTTAAATGGTTTTTAGCATCCTGCTAATGTCACTGCATTGTGACCGCCTATCCTGACCGTCACTCTCCGTGCTTAATCAGCGATAGTGACGCCTGAATTGTGACCGTCACTCTCCATGCTTAATCAGCGATAGTGACGGTCACGACTCGGTATACTAATAAACCGTCAAGGTATCTCGCAGACCATCCACTGAATTTTTTCCGACCATGATTTCGTAGTCGCCCGCCGGCACGGTTCGCTTCATATCCAAACCTATTGCAGCAAGTTTGTCAGGTGTCAGAGTAAATTTTACGGTCTTCACTTCACCCGGATCGAGGTTGATGCGTGTAAAATCTTTCAATTCCAGAACCGGCCTCACCGGGAGACTGATGAGGTCGTGGATATAGAGCTGAACTATTTCATCGCCTGCGCTGGTCCCGATATTTTTTACATCAACCAGGACATCAGTTTTCCCGATTGCAGGGATGTTCTTCTTTTCAATACGAAGGTGGGAATACTTAAATTGAGTATAACTCAAACCGAATCCAAATGGAAAGAGGGGAGAAGAATCTGCCAGGACGTAATTCCGGAAGCGGGACGGCTTGTGGTCGTAATAGCATGGCAATTGCCCGACGGAACGGGGGAAGGTCACCGTCAGTTTCCCGGAGGGATTGACGCGGCCGAAGAGTACATCGGCAACCGCATTGCCTGTTTCCTGCCCGAGGTACCAGCATTCGATAATCGCCGGTGCGTTTTTTCTGATTTCATTGATCGTGATCGGTCTGCCGTTTATCAGAAGGACGACGACCGGTTTTCCGGTCTTCAGAATAGCATTGGCCAGATCGTTTTGACGCCCGACGAGATCCAGATTATCGCGGTCACCCAGATGGTTTTCCGACCAGGCTTCGCGGCAGATCAATTCGTTTTCACCCAGGACCAGCACAACGACGTCACTGTGCTGCGCGGTTTGCACTGCTTTGGCGATAAGCGTCTTATCGGTTTCCGGGTCTCCCAGGATAGGATTTTCGTTTACCTGCCAGTGGCATTCCTTGTTGAGCGTCAGTGTGCATCCCTCGGAATACATGACCTGAAATTTCCCTTTTGCATATTCACGTAATCCCTGCAGGATGCTGACGCCCTTCATGGGAAAATCAGAATAACCGCCGAGATGTATATCTGCGGCATTCGGCCCGATGACCGCCAGGGTTTTAATTTTTTGGGCATCGAAGGGGAGCGTGCCATGTTCATTTTTCAGGAGAATCATCGATTCATGCGCTGCTTTAAGAGCGAGTGCTTTATGTTCTTTTGAATTGGTCACCCGCTCCATCAATTCCACGTCGGCGTACGGCGCATCGAAAAGGCCGCATTCAAATTTTACCCGAAGCACATTTGATGCCGCTCTGCGGATTGCCGACTCGGCAACCCTTCCTTTTTTCATTTCTTCGGCAAGAGTCCCGAAGCAATTCCCTCTGCCGAGTTCATAATCGATTCCGGCGTTGAGAGCGAGAATTCCGGCCTCTATCGAATCAGCGGCAGCGAGATGCTCGCGATACGTCACATCGATACCGCCGCCATCGCTCATGACGAAGCCGTTGAATCCCCATTCTCCCCGGAGGATTTCGGTGAGAAGTTTGTGATTGGCGTGATTGGGAACGCCATCCCATTCGTTATAGGATACCATCACGGAACGGGCATTTGCTTTGGTGACCGCCATCTCGAACGGGGTGAGATGGCTCTCGCGAAATTCACGGTCTGAAAAAACAACCGGGGCAATGTTGCGTCCGCCTTCCGCCTGTCCATGTCCGGCAAAATGTTTGAGTGTGACGGCGACATGGTGATTATCGATCTTCGCATCACGCCCCTGAAAACCGAAAACAGCAGCCATTCCAAGCCGTGAGACTAAATAGGGATCCTCGCCATAGCATTCTTCGGTCCGTCCCCAGCGCGGGTCGCGGGCAAGATCCACGACCGGCGAAAGCACCTGTCTCGTCCCGCGCGTACTTGCTTCCAGTGCGGTCGCGGTGAACACTTGCTCAATTAATGCCGTGTCCCAAGTACATCCCAATGCGATGGCTTGCGGAAACGATGTGGCACCGTCAGCCATAAATCCGTGCAGGCCCTCGTTGAAGACAAATACCGGGATGCCTAAGCGGGATTTTGTGATCATATAGCGTTGAAGACCGTTGATGCAGAGCGTACGCTGGCGCGGGGAGCGCATGCGGCGAAGCGACCATGTTCCGAAACTTCCGATGCCGCGATTGAGCAATGCCGTATCCTGCACTCCGATAAAATTCCCGTTCACATCATAGGCAAGAGTATCGCTGGAGAGATACCCGTGAAGCTGAGCGACCTGCTCTTCGAGCGTCATGCGCTGCAGCAGATCTTCCACCCGTTGTGCAACAGGCAGCGACGAATATTTATATGCCGGCTGCTGACTGTACACGGCGGTGCAGAGGATAAAAACTAAGGGGACACTGAACAGTTTCATCGGTCTACTCCATCCACCTCAATTAATTCATCTTGACGGACTGCTGCTCTCCGGTATAGGTCACTTGGGCGTCCGGTGTTGACAGGAAATCAAGGCCGGATGGTTTTTGACTGCTGATAAAGACAATTTCAAATGTACGTTTCATGAGCATCCCTGCAAACGAGCCCTGACGCGGTCCGACCGTGAGGGTTTTGTTCTTTTCGCTGTACGAAAATGTCACAAGAGAAAATTCTCCTTTTTCGCAATTATAGTTCGTATTCTCATCTTCATAAAGCGTAAACGAACCATCGCTGCCGGTATAAACGAATAGGCGGATCGGATCTGCCGGTTTTTCCGATGTGTATTGAATCTCCGGGCCGCATGGAAGAATGGAGCCCGCTTTCACATAGAGTGGAATCTCTGTATAAGGCGCATCGGCAATGACGGTTTGTCCGCCGGTGAGATATTTTCCGGAATTCAATTCGTACCAATCGCTCCCGGAAGGCAGATAGACACTCCGCGCGCGTGATTTGTATTCATAAACAGGATTCACCAACAATGCCGGACCGAACATAAATTGATCATTAATCGCGAGCACATTTTTGTCATTCTCAAAATCCATGACCAATCCGCGCATGATCGTGTAATCCTGCTGCGTGACCATCCCGGCGAGCGAATAGATATACGGCATCAACCGGTAGCGCAGTTTGTTATACGCCAGCATCGATTGATATGCGGGATGACCTTCAGGCGCGATGTTGTAAACTTCGCGAAGCGGAAACTGACCATGGACACGAAAGACCGGTGCAAAGGCACCAAATTGATACCATCGCGTATTCAGCTCACGCCATTCATCCAGATCGGCTTCCGTCGGGCGCTCATAGCGCGGCTCGACAGAAAATCCGCCGATATCCATCGACCAGTAGGGCAGACCGGAGAGTGTAAAATTCATTCCTGAAGAAATTTGAGCCTTGAGATCGAACCAGCGCGAAGCAACGTCGCCGCTCCATGTGGTTGCCGCGTACCGCTGCTGTCCCGCAAATGCAGAACGGGTCAGGATATAGACACGCTGATTATTGTTGGTCGATCGCTGGCCTTCGTACACCGCTTTGGCATTCATCAATGAAAACGCATTCAAGTACCGGGAGGCCGAACCGAGCGCCGTCGGATGCTGACGAAGGATCGTTTCCGTCCGGGAGAGATTGGAGCAAATATCCGGTTCCGTGCAATCCAGCCACCACGCATCCAGGCCGATGCTGAAGAGTTTTTCATTCATGAGATTCCAGAATAACTTTCGTGCATCTGCATTGTAGGCGTCGTAAAATGTTGAAACATAACCGGGTCCGACCCAATCCTTCTGCCCTTTTTCCACATTGCGTTTATAGAGCCAGCCGTGCTCATTGAAGAGATCGTAGTTCTTCAGTCCAGCATAAAATTTCGGCCAGACAGAGATCATGAGCTGTGTATGAAAATCGGCATGTAATGATTGAATCATTCCTTTTGGATCGGCATAGCGTGCGGGATCGAATTCATGACTGCCCCATTGGTCTTCCTTCCAGTAAAACCAATCCTGCACGACGTTGTCGAGTGGAATCTTGCGATTGCGGAATTCTTTTACGGTCGAAAGGATGTCATCCTGAGAATTATAGTGTTCGCGCGACTGCCAGAATCCCATCGCCCATTTCGGCATCATGGGCGCTTTGCCGGTGATCGTGCGGTAGCCGCTGATCACCTGGTCGAGGTTGTTCCCATGAACAAAATAATAATCGATCTGGTCGGCCACTTCTGAATAAAGAGAAACCTTGTTTTTTGTCGCTTCATTTTCCGGAGTCAAACATTTCAACCCGATATAGCCGCCGGAATGAATCCATTCCAGTTTGATGTCGTATTTTTTCCCCGCCTGCATTTCCAATTGAGGAAAATGCTTCCACGGGTTCCAGTTTTGCCGCCACGAGTCGACGACGAGTTTGCCGTCCAGCCATAATTTCGTGTAGCCGCTGCAGTAGAGCTGGAATTTGTGGATGCCCGATTCTTTGCTTGCGATGGTCCCGCTCCAGCGAACCGCGGCAACCTGCTGACGAAAGCCGTCCGGATACGGATCGTTGACATCGTCAAATTCGTGCTCGATCCTCGATTCCCTGCGTGAGGTGAAGAGAGATTCAAATTTTGTATCCTTAAAATATTCCGCGCTCAGAGATCCTTCAGCGCTGTCGCTGCCATTGAGGAGGAGTGTGGAGAGCGATTGAAACTCCCGGATGTCGCCAAATTTTGTATGGGAATTATTGTCCCAGAGAATTCCATAATTTTTATTGGAGACGAGGAACGGCACCGATTCCACCATATTGTGCTGCCAGAGGTCGACATCATGGCCCTTGTAATTCATCAGCGCATTCTGATGGCCGCCCAGTCCGTAAAACGCTTCGTCATCGGGCGAATTAAAAAGCTGCTGAATATGGAACGTCTTTTCCTCCATCACCTCGGCGGGGGTGATCACTTTTCCGCCGCCGTCCATTTCTTTCAGAAGAACCTGCCCCTTGGAATCCAGAAAAGAAATTTCGCCGGTGGTGGAATTGACGCGAACGGTCACTGCCGCGGTCGATAATTCCGTCCATGGACCGTCTTCCTTCATTGTCCACGGAACCGGCTTCCAGGCGGTCTGTGCCACCATGAGGCTTGGCCGCGAGGAAAACGATTTTTCCGGAGATGCCATAATCCGGATGATCTGGTCGGTGCAGATTTGGATTTTCAGCCATTGCGGATCGGTCTCTTTCTGTTTCTTTAACTCAAACAGAACTCCATCCGGCAGCTTTTTAAAAGCAAATGAAAGCATAGTGATAAAGAGAAACGATAGGAGGAGAACCAATGATTGCCAGCGCGATACGTTCATAGTACGAACCTTTCATGCAAAATGCGGAGAGTGATATTTGACAACGAATTTCTATTCGGAAAACTTTAAGACAAATCCGCCATTTCCCTTCACGGTGATGATGAAGGGTTGTTCACGTGTGTAGGTGATTGGCGTCATGGTGAAGGATCGGTCGGTACTGCCGTCTGAAATTTGTATGCCGGTTGCCGGTTTTGTTAAAAATGGGAGAGTCACTCGAACCTGTTTCTCGATTTGTTCGCCGTTGATCCCGGCAACGTACCATGTTGTTCCTGTACGCCGGGCGAGAACAACAAGCTTCCCAGGAAACCCATCGATGAAACGGGTTTCTTCCCAGGATGGAGGCATGCCGCGGAGGAATTCCTTCACATACTCAGGGATTGCCGCCATCCCTTCAGGGATTTCAGCATAATGCTGAATCCCGGACCAGAACACCACAGAGAGTGCGAGTTCGAATCCGTTGGTGGTCTTCCTTTTGATATTGGGTATTTCGGAAAAAGCCATGGGCGTGAAATCCATCGGATCATAGAGGTTCCGTGTAAACGGGAGGACGCAGCAATGATTCGCTTCCTGTTCGGCATTGTATTGATCGAAGGTAATGAATTCAAATCCCTTCACCCCTTCCATCGTAATTAAATTTGGATAAGTGCGATGCCACCCGCGAGGGAAGGTGGAGCCATGGCAATTCACCATCAATCCGAATGTAGCGGCATCTTCTAAAATGTCCTGATAATACGCCATCATCGACTGCCCGTCGCCGCCGAAGAAATCGACTTTGATCTCTTTGATCCCCATTTCTTTCAGCCGAGTAAATTCCTTCAACCGGCTTTCGTGTGTGAGCAATTTACTTTTTGGATGGTACGTTGTTGAGTTCCAGTCACCTGATGAGTTATACCACAATAAAATTCCGACATTCTTCTGCCGCGCATAATCGGCGAGTTCTTTTGCTTTTTCGTAGCCGATCATGGTATCCCAGTTTGCATCGATGAGGCAATATTCCCACTTCATATCTGAAGCATAGTCGATGAATCGTTTCTGAACGCTGGCGATCGTTGAGTCGTCTTTGAGCATCGGCCAGCTCCAGGATGCCCGGCCCGGTTTCACATAGGAGATATCGCCAAGCACATTGGGTTCCGCTAAATCGGTACCTAAGGTGGACTCGGCAATGGTTTTCAAATTGTTCCCAATGGCAATGATCCGCCACGGAGTGGACCAGGGGAGTGTCGATTCCGGATTGACCGGTTCGCCGGGGAAGCATTCACGGGGATCCGGAAAACCGATCACCATTTCACTGCTGGAAGAATCATGAAGAAGACGGCATCCGCAGTAATTCCGATTGGGCGCGGTTTCGGTGATCAGCATCCAATACTTGTCGTATTGGAATAAGGCCGGGAATACCCAACCCGGTTTATGGGCCATCAGCTTCCCGACTTCCACATTCTGCTGATAATGTTCTTCATAGGAAGGATTGACCTGGCACCAGCCTGATTTTGCTTCGGCCATCGGTTGAATCCAGGTACGCGTTCCATGGAGAAAATAAAACGAGGTTATTTCTTTTTTTATCGAGAAGACCTTTCGGGAAGAATCGGGAAAGGAATAACGGAACGCAGCGCCATCGTTCGAAACCTGAAAAATGATATCGATTTTATTGCCTGAAGGGGTCGAGAAGTGGAATATCTGCCGGTTGGCGTTGTATGCACACACCCGGCTTAAAATTTTATAATGGTCTGTGACTTCTTTCATACGCGAGACCGAGTCGAGTGCGAGGTCCCGGCTGAAATCGCAGTCTTCCCGTATGAGTCCCAGCTTTGATTCTTCAATAATAGCGGTACCGGTGTATTCTATAGTATAGCAGACGGTTTTTTGAGCGGTCAGCAGTACATGAATCGAAATATTCTTATCGGGACTCTGAAGAGTATACCGGGATTTTGCCTGGGCACTGGGGAAGGAAATGAAAACGAATAACAATAGTGGAAATAATTTCTTCATATCAGTCTCAATGTTTTTTGTCTATTTGGTTTATTGGAATGAATATCAGTTTCACTGTCCCGAAATAATCCGCATTCTTCCAATGCTCATTCCATGCGGCGGCCGGAACCCGGACCGAACCGTAAAATTTTTCACGGACCTTGGGTTCTTTCCCGGGGTGGTCGTTATCGCAATACGCGAGCGATAATCCCATCACTTTACCGGGCTTTAACAGCGATCGTGCTGCATCGTTATTCTTTAACGTATCGATATATGTATCATGATAGACGATCAGTGAAAATTCCCATACGGCTTTTGTCCCTGATCTGCGCAATGCGAATTCCGGAATATGGGCGCCATAGTTCACTCTCCTGATATTTGTCCAGCTGGAACCGGCAATATCTCCTGCAAAATGCTCAGTGGTGACTGATCCTTTCTTGGGAAAAGGCGCATAAATATGGTAAGCAAATGCATTTTCGGCATTCTTTCCCATGTCAATGCTTGAGCGGTCCACCGCATCAAATACGTGAGGCCCGCCTGATTTATCTTCATCAATGAACACCTCGACAATATCATAATTATAGACTTCGGCGGTGGTGCCGGGAATAAAGCCGTCAACAAAAATATTGTCGGTCACTTCAACCAGAAAATAAAGGAGATTGGTGGTTGCGGACCAACCTACTTTGTACCGTCCGGAGAAATCAGAGGAATCACATGGAGTTCCGTAAGGCAGCCAAACCTGTGCAATCGGCTGCCAGGGCATCTCCTGCCAGGAGCTCTCATCTCCGCGGCCGTCAATGACGGGCGGGCGGGACATGGAATAAGCGATTACCGTATCATCCTGAGCGGAGCCGTATTGAGAGAACGAGGCGCCGCTGGAGATTACGATGAGTAAGAAGATCGTAATAAAGAACCGGGCGGTACAGAGGAGCAAGTTCAAGGAAATGCCTTATCAGATTTTCTCTATCTTCGGTTGCATTGAAAAACTAATTTGATTAAGATATTATGCCAATAATATATGCAGTTTTTTAATAAATTGGTATGCAAACGTTTGCAAAGTGCGGCTGTTTTGCAGCAGTTATTCGAAGAACCGTCACCCAGGATCAGCCGAATTTTTTTGACTATTATGATCTCCATGAGAAACGCAGTATAGCGCAGAATCCTGCTCCAGAAAATCTATTCTTCCGTTTCTTTTTGTTGTTCGATCGTCATCGTCTTGGCAAAGTTTGCAGTGTTGCTTTTTCTGACCTGTTCAACGTATTCATAGAGTAGTACTTTGCCGTTAAAGGCGCGCTCTGGTGTCGTGAGTGTCGACCTTTATCGACCGTGAGAACAATTGACTTGTTTGCCAAGGGTCAATTCAAATAAATTCGATGTTTTTGAAATCCTAATCACCCCAATTTCTAAAACGAGGGAGTTGTGATGAATAAAAAAACGATGATCATCTCGCTTGCAGCGGCATTGGTTTGTGCATTCTATTTGGGCGATGCGCAGCAGACTAAAAAGCAGAAAAACTTATTTGATTGGAACAATAATTTTGACCCGGAACATCAGCCGGTCAACAATCCGAATGCAAAAAAACTTCCATTGATCATGGTGAAAGGGAATAAATTTGTTAATGTTTTGGGTGATACCATTCTGTTCCGCGGAGTTGCCGTTGCCGATCCGGATAAGCTTGAACAGGAAGGGAAGTGGAACAGGAATCTGTTCGTCAAGCTGAAAGAGTACGGCGCGACATTGGTCCGGATCCCGGTTCATCCGGTACCATGGCGGATGCGTACACCGCTCAAATATCTTCCGCTTCTTGATCAGGCCGTTGATTGGAGTACGGAACTGGGGATGTATGTGATCATTGATTGGCACTGTATCGGCAATCTTGGAATGGAACTGTTTCAGAATCCCGAATACGTCACCACGAAACAGGAAACTTACGAGTTCTGGCGGACCATTGCCCTGCACTTCCGGGGCAATAACACGGTTGCATTCTATGAACTCTTCAATGAACCGACGCTGTTCAACGGGCAACTCGGCAGTATGTCGTGGAGCGAATGGAAAAAAATCAACGAAAAAATGATCCGTCTGGTCCGCTCCTATGACCGTGAACGGATTCCACTCGTCGCTGGCCTCGATTGGGCGTACGATCTGACGCCGCTCCATATCGAACCCATTGAAGCTGAAGGGATTGGATATGTGACGCATCCGTATCCGTATAAACGGAGTAAACCCTATGTCCCCAAATGGGACGAAGATTTTGGCTTTGCCGCCGGACAGTATCCGGTGATGGCTACAGAATTCAGCTTTGGACTCGGCAGTATGGGGCTCGCCGATAACGGGGAATACGGAAATGAAATTATTTCCTACCTCGAAAGCAAAGGGATCAGCTGGGTATGCTGGATCTTCGATCCGTTGTGGAAGCCGAATTTGCTCCAGTCGTGGGAGAACTTTACGTTGACGGAGAGCGGAGAGTTTTTCAAGCAGGCCCTCGCCGGCAAATCGTGGGAGAAGAAATGAGAAATTACGACTTCGTGCATAAAAATCAATATAAAAATATTGTGCACACGTTCATCCTTACGCCCGTCGTTGTTCTTCTCTCCGTCATTTCATTTGTCGCCGCACAGCCAGCGTCCCGTGTGACGGGCGGGCGTGAACGTCTGCTTCTGGATTTCAACTGGAGGTTTGCCTTCGGGAATGCCGTGAGCGCCGAAAAAGATTTTAAAACCGGAACGGGGTATTTTTCTTATGTCACCAAGGCAGGGTTCGGCGACGGCGCTGCAGCGAAAAACTTTGACGACCGATCATGGCGCCTGCTGAATCTTCCGCATGACTGGGCCGTGGAACTTCCCTTTGATATGAACGCAAGCTACAGCCATGGGTACAAAACGGTCGGACGAAATTATCCCGAGACCAGCATTGGGTGGTACAGAAAAACATTTGCGATTCCTGCGACTGACCTGGGAAAAAAAATCAGCATTGAATTTGACGGCGTCCATCGTCATTCTCTTGTATGGCTCAATGGATTTTACCTGGGTGAGGAACAGAGCGGATACAGCGGGTTTTCGTATGATGTGACCGATTATTTGAACTACGGCGGTGATAATGTGGTCGCTGTCCGCGTGGATGCGACCATGGAAGAAGGGTGGTATTATGAGGGGGCAGGGATCTATCGCCATACGTGGCTGACGAAAACAGAACCGCTCCATGTTGCCCATCACGGAACATTTGTCTCTTCAATCGTCAATGAAAAATCTGCTACCGTCACCGTCAGCACAGAAGTGGCGAATGAAAGCAGGATGGGAAAAGGATTTGCTCTTGAGCAAGTCATTTACGATTCGCATGGTGCAGTCGTTTCCAGGAAGGAATTAAAAAGAATATCTTTGCCATCTGGGGCATCGCAGGAATTTGTGTGCGCGCTCAATGTATCGAATCCAAATCTCTGGTCCATTGAGACGCCCTCTCTCTATAAATTGATCACAAGCATTAAAACAGACAGAAAAATTGTTGATATCACAGAGACTTCGTTCGGCATCCGCACGATCCGATTTGACGCCAGGGAAGGCTTCTTCCTGAACGGCAAGCATCTCTCTCTCAAGGGCACCAATGTCCATCAGGATCATGCGGGAGTAGGAACGGCGATTCCCGACGCCCTGCAGGAATTTCGCATCAAGCGGTTAAAAGAGATGGGATCGAACGCCTACCGCTGTTCTCATAATCCGCCGACGCCTGAACTGCTGGATGTGTGCGACCGGCTGGGGATGCTCGTCATCGATGAGAACCGGCTAATGGGAATAAACGCGCAACATCTTGATCTGCTGAAGCGCATGATTCGCCGGGACAGAAATCATCCATGCGTCTTTGTCTGGTCCATCGGGAACGAAGAATGGGCGATCGAAGGGAACAGTACGGGCGAGCGCATCGCATCGACGATGCAGGAGTATGTAAAGAAAATCGATCCGACACGCCGCGTGACGTACGCGCACAGCGGCTGGGGAGAAAAAGGCATCTCCATGGTTCAGGATGTGATGGGATTCAATTACATTTTTAATGGAGATATAGATAAACAGCATGAGCGCCGCCCCGATCAGCCGAGTATGGGTACAGAGGAAACGACGTCGAGAAGTACACGGGGAATATATGCGGATGATTCGCTGAACGCCTATCTCGCACCCATTGATAGAAAGCCGCCCGGGCACGGGGCTGAAGAAGGGCTCAAATTCTATGCTGCCCGTCCATTTCTGTCGGGATTGTTTTTCTGGACAGGATTCGATTATCGCGGCGAACCGAACCCTTACGGCTGGCCTCAAGTGAGTTCTCAATCCGGCATTGTCGACCTTTGCGGATTTCCGAAAGACATGTTCTACTATCTCAAATCATGGTGGACGGATGAACCGGTGCTGCACCTTGCTCCGCATTGGAATTGGAAGGGGAAAGAAGGAGACACCATAATCGTCTGGGCCTATAGCAATTGCGATGAGGTCGAACTTTTCCTCAATGCAAAAAGTCTTGGACGAAAGACGATGCTGAAGAATTCCCACCTGGAATGGCCGGTGAAATACGAATCGGGCATCATCGCCGCGCACGGCTATAGGAAAGGTTTGGAAATAATTTCGAAACAGATCGCAACAACAAAAGAGCCGTCACAGATCAAGGTCTTCGCTGATCGTTCCATCATCAATGCCGACGGCGAAGA
>RPQN01000110.1 GCA_003819715.1 Ignavibacteriota bacterium
ACGGCTGACGCTTTGCGTCTCCACACAGGTCGGCTGCCCGCTCGACTGTAAATTCTGCGCGACCGGAACGATGGGCTTTACCCGGAATCTCACCGCAGGGGAAATCGTCGATCAGGTGATTCAGGTCCAGCGGAATATTCCGAACCGAATTACCAATATCGTTTTTATGGGAATGGGTGAACCGATGCTCAATTACGATAATGTCATGCAGTCCATCGACATTATGAACGACGATGGCGGGCTCAATATTGGAGCCAGACATATCACCATTTCCACCGCCGGTTATGCAGATAAAATCCGCCAGCTTGCGGATGAAGAACGCCCTGTAAAATTGGCGCTATCCCTTCATTCGCTGGATAACGAGAAACGGACGAAGCTCATGCCCATCACCAAGAAATATCCGGTGGAGGAGCTGATCCATGCCCTGGAGTATTATTACCATAAGACGCGCCGCCGCCCGACTTTCGAATATATCCTCTTCGACGGATTTAACGATACGGCGGCAGACATCAAATCATTTGTGAAGTTGAGCCGGAGGATTCCCTGCAAGGTGAATCTTATCCCGTTTCATTCTATTTCGTTTATGCATCCTTCGGGAATTGGCGCTTCGCTCAAACCAACGCCGGCCCCGCGCATTGAAGCATTTGCCGATGCATTACGAAAATCCGATATCACCGTTATGGTGCGCGGAAGTTCCGGCCAGGATATCAACGCGGCTTGCGGACAACTTGCGGTGACCGAATCAAAAGCCCGTTCAGGAAATAAGGAGAGGGTATAAGAGATGGAACGATGTGCCCTGGCATTTTTCCTGACGTTCGGTTTGATACAATGGTCTCAAGCCCAAAGTGAATATCTTCTCCGGGGCCGGAGCGGCATCGGCGGCGGCCTGGAAATAAGCTCTGATCATGAAAAAAACAGTCTCGCTCTTGTTGCCGGCTACTCCTTCCGCGGCGTTCTTGATGCATCGCTGAAATATTCAAAAGCGAACGGAGGCCATGTTCAAGGCGGAGTTCTTTCGCCGATCATCACCATTTATCCGGTCAAGCAGGAGGATGCGGAAAATATTCCGACACTCGGCATCTCCCTTGGCTTCAGCCGTTACCTGTCGAAAACATCTGCAACGGTGATCGTTCCGGATTCAGCCGTCATCTCATGGCGGTCGTACGAACGGACCAATGAAGCGGCCATCAATTCATGGAACCTCGGAGTAACGGCTCAAAGCAGAACGGGAAACTGGAAAGTATTTTTCTTCCAACCGCTCCTGGGCGCAAATTTTTTCCTGACGAATAAAGGAAGCGAATTCAAATTGCGCTGCGGATTATCGGTAGGAACACGTCTTGTGCGCGGGCCATTGGTCATTGTCACACCGGAGATCGCACGGCAATCGGGGTTAACCATTTTTGTCATCCGCCTCACCACCGTCTTTTCCTGAACCGTCGCCGCTCCGCTCTCCTGCCGTCGAGAGGACATCTCCATCTCAAAAAACAATCGAGAACGGTGATCCAGCGGATGGATCGCCAACCCATCATCTTGTCGTCACCTTCAACCTTGAATTTCGTACCAGTCCATGGGTCTCGTTTTGATTCGTTTTTGGTCGAGAACTATTTTTCCCGTATATTTACTACCGTTAATTCACCTATCATTCATAACAAAGAACGTATACGGGCACATGAAAATCATACTGTTTGGACCTCCCGGCGTGGGAAAAGGAACCCAGGCCAAATTACTTGTCGAAGAATTCCATTCCGCACACATCTCCACCGGCGACCTGCTGCGCGAAGCGGTCAAGAATAAAACAGCGCTCGGTGTGAAGGCAAAATCATTTATGGATGCCGGAAATCTTGTCCCGGATGAGGTCGTGATCGGTTTGATTGAAGAAGTTCTCAAATCGGAGGAAGCGCGGGACAATTTCATCCTCGATGGCTTTCCCCGAACGCTTCCGCAGGCGCGCGCTCTCGATGCACTCTTCGAAAAAATCGGGATTCAGCTTGATTCGGTGATCAGTCTTGAAGTGAATAACGAGGAAATCATCAACCGTCTCGATCAGCGGCGGCTTTGCCGGAGCTGCGGCCGGATTTATACCGTTGCCCGGATCGGCGCCGATCTTAAAAAATGCCCCTCATGCGGCGGAGAATTGTATCAACGGGATGACGATAAACCGGAACCGGTTCGCAGGCGTCTTGAGGTTTATCAGCAGCAGACAAAGCCGCTCATCGAATATTACCGCGAGACCGACCGGCTTGTTCCCATCGATGGGATGGATGAAATCGGATACGTTCACAAACTTATTTTGGACGCACTTTATAAAAACAGAGTACGATGAGATTGTTTCAACCGATGCCGTTGCCGGGTGCGCCGCCGTATGTCGTGGCGCACCGTGGTATTTCATCAAAAGCGCCGGAGAACACCCTCGCGTCATTTGAACGGGCGGCGGGCATCCCGGGCATCGATATGATCGAATTAGATGTCCGTCTGACGAGGGATGAGGAAGTCATCGTTTTGCACGACCGGACGCTGCAGCGTACCTCCACCGGGAACGGTCCCGCGCGCAACTATACCCTGGAAGAAATCCGCCGGCTCGATGCCGGGTCGTGGTTCCATCCGATGTTTTCCGATCAGCGGATTCCCACGCTTGCCGAAGTCTTTCAGAATGTGGGCAGCCGCCTGTGGGTGGATGTAGAAATTAAATCGGATCTCCTGCACCGGGAATCGCAAGGACTGCTGGAAAAAAAAGTGCTTGCGGTGGTTCAGCAGTATGGCATGAGCGATCGCGTCTTGTTTTCTTCTTTCGACCACCGCCTCTTATTGAATATTAAACAACTCGATTCTACGGCGAGAACGGGCGTCCTCTTTGATTTTGTGCATGATTTCGGCCGGTCGCCCTCAAAACTCGCAGATCGCGTTGGGGCGAAAGTATTTAAATGCGCAACACGAGAATTGAACCGCCGGATGCTGGAAGATGCCCATGCCCATGGCATCGCTGTCTATGTCTATACACTCAACTCGGCACAGAGCACACAGCGAATGTTGTCATACGGTGTCGACGGTATTCTCTCCAATAACGCTGATGATATCGTCTCGGTGGTAAACCGCCACGGCGGCAGACGGTGATTCTTTTTGTTGAAGCATAAACTGTTGTTTGTTATATTCTTCTCGTGATCCAATTGATTGGGCAGCACTTCCACCACGATACGGGAAATTCAACGATAGTGAAACGCATATCCGTTCTATTATTTTTTCCTGCGCTCATGCTGCTCTCCTGTGATATCGGCGGCCATGTCGCGACCGATCCTACGGAGATGTACGAGAAATCTATCGAGCTCATCAATGAACAGTCATTTAAGCAGGCAAAACCGCTTCTCGAAAATGCAGTCCGTTCGTTTCGCGACCTCAAGAAAACCGATCAACTGATAGAAGCGCTGACCTTCCTCGTGCAAACCGATTTAAATCTGGGAGAATTCCGATCCGCGATGGCTGCAGCGGAGCAGGCCCTGGTACTGACGCGGAAAGAAGGAGATGTCCATGGAGAAGTCCGGCTCGCGGTCCTGGAAGGCGACATCTCTGCAGCAATGCATATGAATAATCGGGCTATTGTCTCTTACCGTACTGCCGCAGCTTCAGCCACGGCCTTTGACGATAAAACGGCGAAAGCGGAATCGGAACTCCGTCTCGGATCAATTTTAAAAGCAAGCAATGACCTTGAAGAAGCATTACTGGTCTACCGAGGCGTGCTGACACTCTCGCAGGCCACCGGTAATCGTCAGCACCTCGCGGCGGCACTGGGAGGAATCGGGAGTATCTACCGGATGCAGAAGCGAAACGATGAGGCGGCAAACTCGCTGATGCAGGCCGTTGCTTCGATCAGCCAGACAAGCAATCCTCTACTCGTGGCCCGGCTTCAGGCGGAACTCGGCCTTCTTCATATTGCACAAAACAACAAAAACGCGGCGGTCCGGGATTTTCGCGATGCCGTAAATATTCTCCGGCGTGCGCGTACGGGCAGAGATATTCAAACAGTTCTGCTCTTTCAACTGGGAAATCTTTACGAACAAAACGGCAGTGGAACCGAAGCGAAACGATATTACCGGGAAGCATCCGAACTTGCCCATGCCGAAGGCGATCGAATTGCAGAAAATTATCTCTCCCTGTTCCTCGTCCGCTGTGAGAACAGCCTCTTGTCCGCAGAAGAACGTACACGGAAATCAGAGGACATGAAGCGTTCCTACGAACAGATTTCAAAGAATTTTGAAGAATGCAGTCATATCAGCGGTCAAGGATATTTATTCATTCAGCTCGGAAAAGAATATGAACAAGCCGGAGATTTCGCAAAAGCCCGTGAATTATACCTGAAAGCCGTTACCCTGGATCAAAATACACTCGCAGAATATTCCAGTGATGAACTGCATTTGCCGTATCAGAAGGCGCTCGGCATCGACCCCTCACATCAGGATTGGTACAACTGTCTCAGTGCCCTGCTGGTGAAGGCGCAGCGTATAAAAGAAGCGTTGAAGATTATGGAGTATGCACGGACGAGGCAGCTCGCTCGTCTGTTCCAGGATATAACGGTTTCACTGCGATACCCGCCGCTCAAGCAGCAAACGAAAAATGTGCGGCAGCTGCTTGAACAGACCAGATTACTCGAGACCGAATACTCTGCACGTCTCGCCAGCACAAAACATTCAAACGACAACCATGATGTGATTCCCTTGCATGCCGAAGTGGAGAATGCGAAACAACAGCTTTTTAAAGAATCGCATCAAATTATTGATGCGTATCCGAACTACGAAGCGCTGGTTCTCCCGAGCCCGGTAGAAATCGAAGTATTACAGTCGAACATACCGTACGGCTCACTGGCAATAGAATTCCTGCCCACGGACGATGAACTTTATATTTTTGCCCTTTCATCGACGCAGCTCACGATCCGATCGACCGCTATCCGCCATGAAAATCTTCTGTCGCTCATCACTGAATATCGTCAGCTGCTTCAAGATCCCAATGTCTATTCCGGCGAAGCGGGAGAATCGAGTATTGCTTCCATGACCCGGTTCGCAAGACTCTCCACGCAGATGTATGATATTCTTCTTCGGCCGGTTGAGGATTTGTTTGACCGGAATATCATAATCGTTGAGAATAAAGAGATGGAGGGATTTCCCTTCCACGCCATCGAACGGCAGGACTCAAAAGGCAACGTGAAGTATGTGCTCGAAGGAACGAGCGTGGATTATGTCCCATCACTGGGATCGTTGCGCTATCGAACGGTGTCGACTGCACATTTGCAGGATGTTGTTGCATTCGGAAATCCGACCGGTAAAAATTGGTCGGTGGATTATGAGTTGCGGGATATCCGCAGCTTTTTTAAGGGCGCACGAATTATGGTGGGATTGGAAACATCGTGGGATAATTTAAAATCGATCAAAGCCGACGTGCTGCAGATTTCTACCGACATCACACCGAGGAACGTCGAATTTCCGCTCGGCAATATTATTCTCTCCAACGGCCTGATGGTGGAACAATCGGCGGCCATTCCGTTTGAAAAACTCTCAGAGCTTGAGGCTGTTCCCACCATGGTGCTCTCCAATCATTACGGCCAGGGAATGGGTCTCTCCGCCGAACACGCGTTGCTGCTTCGCATCAACGGGACTCCCGATGTTTTTTTAAATGAATGGTCGGCAGACAGGAAAGCAGCGAAATTTTTCAGCGAATACTTTTTCACTCATCTTGCGAACGGCCTCGCGCCCGGGGATGCATACCGTCAAGCGCTCCTGAATCTCATCCGAACACGCGAAGTAAGTCACCAGCGCTCATGGGGCCAGTTCTTCCACTTTGGCATCGGATAACCGAACAATCCTTTTCTTGTTCATGCTTTTTCCTCTTCCCGCCTGGTCCGGGGAACCTACGCGCCCTGATAAGAATTGACATGGGAATCAGGCGTCATACCGCGCAGTTTAAAAAAACAGTGTAAGGCTGATGAAAGAATAGATTTTCGTTTGTGCAGGGCGGGGATGATCTTATTGCTGAAAGGAAGACAGGGGCAACGCGTTTACACTTTTACCTTCTTTCCACCCGTACGCTGCCTAAACCGGATTCCATTCGGATGGTCAACCGTTTTGAAGCATCGTGGAAATCGGTGGTTTCATACACACCGGTCCGGGTTTTCTCGAAGTCATGGTCCAGTTTGAAGCTGGAAAGCCAATTATCGTCGTAGAGGAGTTTCGCAGGAATCGAATTGGGGACATAGACATGGATGGAGCCGAGTCCGACTTCAATCTGCACATCGGCGCTTTGCGCGAGTTTACCGTCGAAATCAAGTTTATACGTACCAACCCCGCCGCTGAACTTCAAATTGTGGAAATTCAAATTGCTGAGATCGGTGGCAGTGAATTTGCTCACACCGGATTCAATGGTGATATCTTCGGCGTAAATCGGATTCGGTTTACTGCACTTCATCGTGACACTGCTGGCGCCTGTCGATATCTTGACATCTTTCACCCGCAAGCCGGTTAAATCGATATCGCCGTTCCCCGCACCGAGCTCTAATTCGAAGGATATCGGAATAGTGTTGCCGAGTTTTATATCCAGATGACGATTGTGGCCGTTGTGCCGGTCATCGTCGCCCCAGAAATGTGTCGATTCTTTTAGTTTGATATAAAGCGTGCCGGTTTCGTTGGAAACATCGTACGAGATATATAATTTTTGTTTTGCATCCTCTTCTTCGTCGTAATCCACGGAAGCGGTTTTGCTTTGTTCACCGCGTTGAATGGAGATGCTTCCGAAGGAGACGTCAAGGACCACCCGCAGTTCTTTTTCTTTCGTCAGGCTGAACTCACGGTGTTTGTCTTCCAGGTCGCGTGCAATTGCTGCAGTGGCACAACAGGCACCCGTCAGGAGCAAAAGCAGATATTTCTTGGAGATTTTCATATTAAACCCGTCTGCTTTATTTATTACGTCCGGAATGCTGCAGAAGTTGCAGTAAAACTCAATAATGACGCATTTTATCGCGGAGTTGTTTGTAAAGGAGTTCGCGAGCGCGGAAAATGTGGGCTTTTACTGTTCCCAGAGGGAGTTTAAGAGTTTTCGCTATTTCCTGGTATTCTTTTTCATCCACGTGACGCATCAGGATAACCTGACGGTACTTTGCCGGGAGAGAATCCATTGCGTCATCCAGCATTTTCTTCCGTTGGGCGGCGATGAGCTCCTGGTCGGGTTCCATTTCCGTATCCGGCAGTTCAAAAGAATAATCACTTTCTTCAGATTCAATAGGTTTATTGATGGAAAAGGTTTGAAGCTTCCGTTTCCGGACATGGTCGATGGCATTGTTCGTCGCAATCTTGTAGAGCCAAGTCGAGAATGAATATTCTTCATTAAAACTGTCGAGGGAGGTGAACGCTTTGATGAATGCTTCCTGGGTCAGATCTTCCACTTCCTCGCGGTTCCGGATCATCCGGCTGACCAGTTTGAAAATGGGAGCATAGTATTTGAGCCGGAGCTTGCGGAATGCATTCTGCTCGCCGGCAATGGCCTGACGGATAAGCAGTGAGTCCTCTTTGCGCGATTCCAAGCGCCTATGCTCAAGGACACTCAATGCTTTGGGAGTTGAAATCGGAGGAGGTGGCGGAGTATGTTTCTTTTGTGCTTTAGGCATCCTGAACGATCTGTCACCGCATCGGTTTATATGTTATGGTAGTGAAATAAAATATGAGGTTCAAGAATGTCAAGCGCGATGAGTCCGATGAAGATTATGAAGACTGAGAAAGCGACTTGAGCGCGTTTTCGTCGCCGTACAGGAATTCGATATCGGACGGAGAGGGTGCCGAAGAAAATTCAATAATTCCATATTGAACAAATGAGGCAAGGATTTCATCCTTGAATTTTACCGGAGAACAAATCCAGCACGTTTTTTTCCATTTCCATAAAGCGATTCCCGGGGGAAATTTATGCTCGGAGTAAAAATTGACGAATTTTGTCTTCAATTTCTCTGCATCGCTGCCGGCCAACAAAAACCAATAAACCATAGAACTACCGTCTTCATAAATGATGGTTGAAATACTCCATCCAAGGGATTGCAGAAGCGTGCAATCAAAATCCTTCGACACTCTTATTACCATGATAATAAAATAATCATCATCATGGTATAAATATTGGCTTATTCTGAGAGATTTTTCAATACGTTTCAGAAGGGGGACCTCGAGAACGTTTGGAACTGCCGCTGACGATTTGGTTGTTTGCTTAACAACGCTAATTTGGGTAATTTAAAAACGTGGACAGAAAGAAAGACCATATGAGATATCAGACGGCAAAGAACAATAATTTTTAACATCCATCGACCAAATAACAATTTCACCAACCACCACCGCATCCAATCCCATGTTTATCACCTTTGAAGGTCTTGATTATTCAGGCAAGTCAACGCAAGTGCAGCTGCTTGCAGATCGTCTTACCCTCCAGGATCATCGTGTCCTGATTTTGCGCGAACCCGGCGGCACTGATATTGGAGAAAAAATCCGAAAGTTGCTGCTCGATAAAAACAACGATGGGATGACGGAAGCAAGCGAGTTGTTCCTCTTCTCTGCCAGCCGCTCGCAATTAATTCAAGAGGTGGTACGCCCTGCACTGGACGGTGGCATGGTGGTGATCTGCGACCGCTATTACGATTCCACGACTGCCTATCAAGGGTACGGCAGGGGGATCCCGCTCGACGTGATTCATGCAATCAACCGGTATGCGACCGGAAGCCTGGCTCCCGATGTGACGTTCTTCCTGGATATACCGATTCGGGAAATTGAAAAACGAATGCATTCTGCAAAAACAAATAAAGACCGGATGGAATCAAACGGCATCGAATTTTACGAGCGCGTCCGGAACGGGTTCCTTCAGCTGGCAAAAACTGAATCTCGATATTGTATTATCGATGGGTTGCAGCCCATCGACGATCTGCACGACATCATCTGGCACCACCTGACCGAAATCCTGGTGCCGCAAAAATGAAATTGGAGTGACATGGTATGAAGCAAACACCTAAGAACGTACGGAACAAATTGCACCGAACAGCCTTTCTTCCTCTCTTGATGGGAATGTTCACATTCTTCGGTTTCACAACGGATGGCGGTGATGCGGAGTATTATCTGAAAATATACCGCGGGATAGACACGTTCACCAAAGTGTATAAAGAAATGACACTCAATTATGTCGATTCTCTCGATCCCGAGGGATTTATGCGCGCCGGCATCGATGGGATGCTCCGGACCCTGGATCCCTATACCGTCTACATCGGCGAGAAGGAGAATGATGAAATAGATCTCATCACGAATGGCAAGTATGGCGGTGTCGGCGTGACCATCGGACTCCGCGATGGGTATGTGACGGTGATTAATTTACTCGAAGGATTTTCTGCCGCCAAGCAGGGGGTGGAAGTCGGCGATAGAATAGTTGAGGTGGAAGCGAAATCGACAAAAGGAATGTCGCTGGAAGATATCCGCCAGCTCGTACGCGGCGCTCCCGGTACGGAATTAAAAATGAAGATTGAACGGGAAGGGGAGAAGAAGCCCATTGATTTTCTCCTGATGCGCGAGGAAATATCCGTCCATAATATTGCCTACGCCGGATATGTTGCGGATGGTATAGGGTATGTCCGTCTGGAAAGATTTTCAAGGACGGCGGGGGATGATTTACGCAATACGATTAAGGACCTGAAGGCAAAGGAAGAATTAAAGGGTCTCGTGCTGGATTTACGGGATAATCCGGGCGGATTACTCGAAAGCGCGGTCGAAGTGGTCTCCAATTTTGTTCCGGAGAGCAGCCTGGTCGTCTCCACGCGCGGGCGCAAAATCGATTCGGAACGAAAATATTTTTCTTATGAAACTCAGACGCTGAAAGATGTCCCGACGACTGTCCTCGTGAACAAGTTTAGTGCAAGTGCAAGTGAAATAGTCGGCGGTGCATTGCAGGACCTGGATCGGGGCGTCCTGGTCGGTACCCGAACCTTTGGCAAAGGATTGGTGCAGACCATTACCAGAATATCTGAAACTGCTTCGCTGAAGATCACGACCGCGCGTTACTATACGCCGAGCGGGCGGTGTATCCAGGAAGTCGATTACTGGCATCGCGACGGTGACGGCAATGTGACCACGAAACCGGACAGCCTCAAGCGGGAATTCCGGACGGCGCATAACCGGCGCGTCTGGGAAAGCGGAGGCATTCTCCCCGATACGGTCGTCACAGACACCATCCGCAATTTGTATCTGGAAGAGCTCAACCGCAAATCCATGCTGTTTCAGTATGCCAATCATTTTGCGATCGAGAAGAAAACGATACCCGACACGTTTCAGGTCACCGATGCCATCATTGAGGATTTTGAGTCGTTTATTAAAGTAAAAGGATTCGAATATCAGGATGAAGGTGAAGTGAAGCTGAAAGAGCTTCGCACGATAGCAGCGAATGCCCGGTACGACCAGTCCTTCCTGGATGGAATCGGCAAATTGGAAAATGAATTGAAAGCCGGAAAAGACGATCAGATTCATCGATATCAGGAAGATATCCGAGCGGCACTCAGGACTGAAATCCTGTCACGGATCAAGGGCGATAAAGCGCGCTTTGAATCGACCTTTGCCGCCGATGTACAACTGCAAACCGCGATCCATATTCTGGAGAATAAAAAACTGTACAACAAGATCCTGGCTCTGAAAGGGAAGTGAATGGGAGTGTGATCGCGGTGATCATTCCCAGCCTTCTTTTGAGAGCATCGCATGCAGTTCTTCGGGATGATGCCGGCAAAAATATTCGAGCTTGCTTGAATCTTCATGTGCTTTACTGTACGTCCAGCCCTTTGCCATCAGGTTCCGCTCGTGCAATTCATGCAGGAGAACATACGGACGTTCGGATTCCTCAAGGTCGTTGTCAATCCAGACTTCATTCCGGGGGACAAATTCGTACACATGATCATGCCCGCCTTCTGTAAAATCAATATCAAAGACGCTCCGTACTTCTCTGCCGTCGATAATCCAGACGCTCACGCCCGATTCGAGTCGTTTCCAGAGGCTCACATGCACTTTAGCCGGATCGGGAAGATTCCCGCCTTGAGTTAACTTTTCTATATCACCGGCTTTCTTTCGTTCTGACTTCTCTGCTTTATCGGCTTTTTCCAGTGCATCATCGTACGGCACTCCTTTCTCTGCCAGCCGGTATTCAACGAGCAGATGGTCGATGAAGAATTGCTGTTCGTCTTCTGCGGCTTCTTTATCAAGCCAGAACTCGTTTTTGGGAATGCACGTGAACCCATAATGTTCGCCGTAGTTGGTAAACTCTTCATCGAGGTGGGTGCGCACATACGTTCCATCAACTGCCCAGATGGTAATTTTTCCGCGCTGGCCGACTTTTTTGATGTACGGTGCTTGGAGAGGTGTTTGCATGTTCTGCCTCCTGGAAGAAAGATGTTTGAGATTACGGCTTGTATCTTGTTGAATACTATTCAGGGCTGGGAGCAGGTTTGTGACCAGGCAAAGGATGATCATAATGCCAATAGATTTGCTTTGACGACGAACCATCAGAAACCTCTTTCAAACCCGGGAGTGTCGCACGATGATGGATCTCCCTGAAAAATTTTAGTTAAAATTAATTGGAGAATCAACGGGAATGTACGGATGGGAGTGCACCTGCGATACAGGTGGACAATCAAGAATGATTGTCCTACGAATCGGCCTGGTGGGACACCTATTTGCCGAAGGCATCCCTTGGGGACCTGGGTGTCCACTCAGAGGGTACATTCACGTATGAACGTCCTACCTTGCCTTTCCTTTATCCAATACCTATATTCTTCCACAACAGAAACTTATTTTTCAAAGGGATAAATCTATGGAACAGATTTTATCGTACATCGATGCAAATCGCGAACGGTACCTCGCAGAACTGAAAGAACTTCTTGCGATTCCCAGCGTCAGTTCGCAAACCGAGCGCAAGCCGGATATGCGCCTCGCTGCGGAATGGCTGAAAAACCATATGTTGAATATAGGCCTTCAAAATGGACAAATCATGGAAACGGAAGGTCATCCGGTGGTCTATGCGGACTGGCTCGGTGCACAGGGCCAGCCCACGCTCCTTGTTTACGGTCATTATGATGTCCAGCCGGAAGATCCGGTCGATTTATGGATGACACCGCCCTTTGAATCGACCGAGCGTGACGGCAATCTCTATGCACGCGGCACTGCGGATGATAAGGGACAAATATTTATTCACCTGAAAGCCATTGAGGCGTTTCTGAAAAACGGCGGTGTTTTGCCGCTCAATATCAAAATTATTTTCGAAGGAGAGGAGGAAATCGGGAGCGACAATCTGAGCAAATTTGTGAGTGAACACAAGGAGCTGCTCAAAGCGGACCTTATTGTGATCTCCGATTCCGATATGTTTGCCAAAGGCGTCCCGTCGATCACCTATGCATTGCGCGGGATAACGTATATGGAGGTGGAAGTGACGGGACCCAATACGGATTTGCATTCCGGCTCGTTCGGCGGAGTTATGCACAATCCTATTCAGGCGCTGACCGAAATGATCGCCTCGCTTCACGATAAGAACGGCCGCATTACCGTGAAGGGGATGTACGACGACGTCCGACCGCTGACAAAAGCGGAACGGGCGGCATTCAAGAAGCTTCCATGGAACGATAAGAAGTATGCAAAGTCTCTCGGACTAAAAAAACTTTATGGCGAGAAAGGATTCACCACGCTCGAACGTCTCTGGGCGCGGCCCACACTTGAATGCAACGGGATTTGGGGCGGCTACACAGGCGAAGGGGCAAAAACCGTCCTGCCATCGAAGGCATTTGCCAAAATATCGATGCGGATCGTTCCGGATCAATCGTCGGCGAAAATCGCGAAGCTGTTTGAAAAACATCTGAAAGCGATTGCCCCCAAAACGGTCGACGTCAAGGTGCGCAACCTCCATGGCGGTGAACCGGCGATTACATCAATCGACAGCCCGGGAGTGCAGGCGGCAGTTGCGGCGCTGGAAAAGGGATTCGGCAAGAAACCGCTCTACCAGCGGGACGGCGCCTCCATCCCGATCATCGTGGATTTTAAAAAAATACTCGGTATCGATTCGGTCCTCCTCGGATTCGGAATTCCGGAAGAGAACGCGCACGCCCCCAACGAATTCATTATTCTCGATAATTTCTTCGGCGGCATTAAAACGACAGCCCATTACTATCATGAACTGCCGGAATTTTGGAAGAAAGGGAAGAAGAAAAAGTAATGATGAAATGGGAACAGGAGAGGAGTTTTCATATTTCGGAACAATCTTGATCGGTGGGAGAGTATCCGTTGTCCCAGGGAAAAATTTATGCGCCATGTTCAATTCATTATTCTTTCTCTCGTTACGCTTCTTAATTTGATCTCTTTCGGTTGTAAGAAATCACCGGCCGATTCTTCTGCAGTTGAAACGCCAACGGAACAGGCTGTTCTGCCTGTCGACACCCCTGCTTTTGGATTTGTCCTCTACGACGGGCTTTCGACGGAAGCGGCAGCACCTATTCATTTGAAACTCCGGCAGCAGGCACCGCGCATTCTCTCGGATTTTAAAGTCGCTCAGGCTGATACCTACAGAGTCTATCTCTGGGGGTCCACGGATTCCTATTTGGATGCGCAGCAGCAGCTTATCGGAACAAGATATCCAGGTTCTACCGGTTATGTTCTGGGCCCTTCTGCCATGGGATTATTGAATGTATCCACGGCAGCGAATAATGCAGTGCACGAGTATGTCCATTCTCTATCGCTGAGGATCAACGGGAATTTCGGGAATAATCCCCGATGGTGCTGGGAAGCGGTCGCTCTTTATGAATCAGGGGGATTTGTTGATCCCAGGAATGTCCAGTACCTCCTGGACGGTCAATATCCAAGTCTGAACGAGCTCAACCTGGATTTTAACGCGGGCAGTCAAAAGATATACCAGGTCGGATATCTTCTTGTCGAATTTATCAAAACGCGATGGGGATTCGCTTCCGTCATTGAGCTCATTAAACAAAACGGGAATGTCCAAAGTGTGTTCGGAAAAACGAATGCGGAATTTGAAGCGGTATGGAAACAATTCGTTGAAGCAAAATATTTTCTGAGGTAGAATTAGGGAAAGAACACGTAACCTTTTCAAGGTCGCTCGGCTATATCATAAGGACCTTGAAAAGGTCACGAAAAAGGTTACGAATCCAAAACGGGAATGTCCAAACCGTGTTCGGAAAAACGAA
>RPQN01000111.1 GCA_003819715.1 Ignavibacteriota bacterium
CATCATTCCAAGAGGGGCGATTTCTTATGGTCCTTCAGGGGTATTCACTCTCCCGCCGCCGTTGTGCAGGATTTCATTTGCGAGATTCAGAATCGGCTGCGTACTTCTGAAATTCTCTTCCAGTTTAATAATTTTGCAATCCTTGAATTCTTCGCCAAAGGATAAAATATTTTGAATCGTCGAGCCGCGAAAAGAATAAATGCATTGCGCGTCATCGCCCACGACCATCAGGTTCCGATGCTTGAGTGCCAGTAATTTCACAATTTCTGCTTGAAGCCGGTTTGTATCCTGATATTCATCCACCATAATATATTTGTACCGGTCGGAAAGTGTTTCACGGACCGTTTGGTTCTGGCGAAGCAGGAATGCGAGATTCAAAAGAAGGTCATCGTAATCCATAAGGTTGTGTTCATGCTTATAGGTCACGTATGCCGCATGAAGCGCCGCGATATCGGTTTCCAACTCAAGGTACTGCGGATAATCCATCGCGAGTAATTCCTTCACCGCGGTCATGGTGTTCAGTGATCGGCTGTAAAGATCGTAGAGTGTCTCTTTGCGCGGGAACCGTCGTTCCTTCGTATCCAGTTTATTCCGGGTACGAATAAGATTAACGACATCTTCGGCGTCGGTCTGATCAAGAATCGTAAAATTACTTTCATACCCGAGCAGGTTCGCATACTTCCTCAGGACGCTGTTGGCAAACGAATGGAATGTTCCACCGGCGATTTGGTCGCATCGGCTGTCTAATAAAATCGATGCCTTCCGCAGCATTTCCTGCGCCGCTTTCCGTGTAAACGTCAGGAGCAGAACAGAATCCGGTTTTACGCCTAGCTCCACGAGGTAGGCAACCCGATAGACGATGGTGCGCGTTTTTCCCGTTCCCGCACCTGCAATGATGAGATGCGGACCATTGACCGATGTTGCCGCTTCGTACTGCGCAGGATTCAATTCCTGCTGATAATGGATACGAAGGTTCTGCGGTTGAACGAGGTGAAGATGACTGCCGGGAAGCGGTTTGAGTGTAAATTTTTTCAAGGGTTTCTGAATGTTCTATCGAATCTATTCATCATAAAGGACTGTCATGAAGATAGCGGAAAAAACCCGAAAAATGAAACAAACCCAGCTTGAGTTTTCAGCAACAAAGCCGTACGTTATATTGATAATTTTGAAGTCAACCGAGCAGAACATGTCTTAACACGGAACTGCTGCTCTTTCCTGTTCACTTACTTTTCGAATAGAACTATGAATGTCCTCGTATTAAATTGCGGCAGCTCGTCACTCAAATTCCAGATTATTCAGACTGATCTTGAGATGATTGAGAAAGATGCAGATAAACAACTTGCAAAAGGCATTATCGAACGGATCGGCAGCCAGGCACTGGTGTCATTTCAAGCTGCGGGCAAAAGCGCGGTAAAACATGTGACGCCGTTGCGCGACCACAAGGCGGCGCTCGATCATATCGTAAAATGGATTATTTCTGCCGATGCTCTCATTCCCGGCATTCAATCGCTTGCCGACATTCACGCAGTGGGTCATCGTGTCGTTCATGGTGCAGAGTTATTCACGAAATCCATCATCATCGACAACGCGGTCATTCGCGGAATTGAAGACTGCATCGATCTCGCTCCCCTGCACAATCCTGCAAACTTGAAAGGGATCAATGCATCGCGCGAACTGCTCGGTACCGGCGTTCCCGCCGTCGCAGTCTTCGACACCTCATTTCATTCGACAATGCCCGAATCGTCGTTTCTCTATGCTATTCCTTACCAGCTCTACCGCCGGCATAAAATTCGACGGTATGGTTTTCATGGCACGTCGCACCGGTATGTCGCATTCCGGTACCGGCAATTGACCGGCAAAACCCGGGAAGAGACCAACATCATTACCGTTCACCTGGGCAATGGTTGTTCTGCATGCGCGATTAAGAACGGAGCGTCGTTCGATACGTCGATGGGTCTTTCTCCATTGGAAGGTTTTGTCATGGGAACGCGCAGCGGAGACATTGATCCTGCAGTCCTGGAGTTTCTCTCGCACAAAGAGGGGATGTCGATGAGTGAAATAGACACCCTGCTGAATAAACAATCGGGTCTGCTCGGCATTTCCGGGCTCACCAACGATATGCGGGATTTGCTGGACGAGGCAAAAGACCATCAGGATCGCCGTGCGACACTCGCGATTAATATTTTCGCACAACGGGCAAAGAAATATCTCGGATCATACCTGGCAGAATTAAACGGTGCGGATGCCATCATTTTCACAGGAGGCATCGGCGAAAATTCCGCAGTGATCCGGCAGCGCATCTGCAGCAACCTCGAGTGGCTCGGCATCGAAATCGACGAACAGCTTAATGTTGAAAAGGTGGGCGGGAAAGAAGGAGAAATCAATTCCAAGAAGAGCCGTGTCAAGGTCTTCGTCATCCCGACCAATGAAGAACTATTGATTGCGCGCGATACCGTTCGATGTGTTCTTGATGTTCCGAGGAAAATATAGAAACGAGTGATGTCTCAAATCTTCAAAGAAGCGCGGACTTGCGGGTTCGCGCTTTTTGTTTTTTTATGGAAACTTTTTCGTCTGGATTATTTGCAAAAATTTTGCATTCTTTGTGAGATGTGACTGAATCAACAAGCAGAGGGCCCATGGCAACAATTTTTAAACCAAAAAAACATATTCACCATTCCCTTGCACAACGCCTTCGCGATCTCTCCATGAATATGTGGTGGACATGGAATCCGGAAGCCCAGGCGCTTTTCAATGAACTTTCTCCGCTCCTCTGGCGGTACTCCAATCATAGTGCCGTGGAAGTGATGAGCGATATTTCTGATGAAGAACTGGAATCCCGGCTGCGGGATCACGAATTTTCCCGGCGGGTACATCATGTGATTGAAGAATTCGATTCCTATATGGCGGAGCCCTCCACCTGGGCAAAAAGCCATGCCTCCGCACTGAAGAATCCGATAGCATATTTCAGTGCTGAATTCGGCATTCATGAATCGCTGCCCATTTATTCCGGCGGACTCGGGATACTCTCCGGCGATCATACAAAATCTGCAAGCGATCTCGGATTACATTTCATCGGGATCGGTCTCTTTTATCGCAGGGGATATTTCCAGCAGCATATCAATGCGGATGGATGGCAGGAAGAATTATATCCGGCAAACAACCCGGACCATCTTCCCATGGAACTCGTCCTTCAGCCCGAAGGCGGCCGCCTGTTGAACTCCGTCGAAATCGGACACAGCACGGTATATTTCCAGACCTGGGCTGTCCATGTGGGAAGGGTCATGCTCTATTTACTTGATACCAATCTTCCGGAGAATGACCAGCATTTCCAGGAATTGACGGCCACCGTATACGGCGGCAACATCGATACACGCATCGGACAGGAAATAGTTCTTGGAATCGGCGGAGCGCGCCTGTTGCAAGCATTGGGTATCACACCGGCGGTCTATCATATGAATGAAGGCCATTCCGCATTTCTCGTCCTTGAATTACTCAAGAATGAATTGGAAACCGGAAAGTCTCTGGAGGAGGCGGAACGTGCAGTCCGTTCCAAGTGTGTCTTCACCACGCACACCCCTGTTCAGGCCGGCCACGATCGATTCAATTCTGAATTATTGACGTATGCGCTCGGCAGGTTCTGGAATTCCTTCGGATTGTCACATGAAGAATTGATGTCCTACGGCCGTGTTCATCCGGCGGAGAAGAATGAACTGTTTACGATGACCGTCCTGGCCATCAAAATGTCCCGTGCTGCAAACGGAGTCAGCGAACTGCATGGGCATGTGAGCAGAGAGATGTGGAAGGAATTATTCCAGGACAAACCGGTGGAACAAGTACCCATCGGATATATTACAAACGGCATTCATACACCAGGATGGGCGACTGCTCATGCGCATGATTTCTGGAATAAACGGCTCGGCATTGACTGGACCGATAAGCTGATGGAACCGAAGTTCTGGAAAAAAATCGCCGACAATGAACTTGCCACCGATGAGGAACTCTGGGCATTGCGTTATTCACTGCGCAGGGATTTGGTGGACTATGCCCGCAGGCAAAAATTTATTCAACTGGGCGGCACCTCTCTTGCCTCAAGCCATATTTTATCACCGGACGCGCTGACGATCGGTTTTGCCCGCCGGTTCGCGACCTATAAACGGGCACCGTTGGTGTTCCGGCATCTGGAAAAAATCATTCCATTATTTACAGATCCCAAGCGCCCGCTTCAAATTATCTTCGCCGGCAAAGCGCACCCGCACGACCATGAAGGCAAACGGTTCATACAACGCATCATCGAAATATCGCACCGGTCGGAGTTAAACGGGAAAGTCATTTTTCTTGAAAACTACGACATTAATGTCGCCCGTCATCTCATTTCGGGTGCCGATGTATGGCTCAATACTCCCCGACGCCCGTTTGAAGCAAGCGGAACAAGCGGCATGAAAATCACCATCCATGGAGGTGTCAATTTGAGCATCATGGACGGCTGGTGGCGTGAAGGATACAACGGAAATAACGGCTGGAGCATCGGCGACGACCACCATGTCAACGATCTGGAATCGCAAGATGAACTTGATTTCGAAAGCCTGGTTCAAATTCTGTCCGGATCGGTTATTCCGGAATTTTACGACCGTGATGACCGGGGGATTCCGCACGCATGGATAAAACGCATTCGAAATGCGATGCAAACGCTGCTTTCGCAATTCAGCTCGGATAGAATGCTGGGCGAATATGTCCAGAAATACTACAGTATTTGACAAACAAAATCAATGTGGTGGGTGAATGTCCTGGCGTCTGACTGATCCCTTGAACCTTTTTTTTTCCATGGGTTGACATTCAATCTCTCCACACCTATCTTTAATTATCGGTCAAATTCGACCTCAAACGATTATTCGAAAAAGCGCACAGAGCAATGATGTTTCCAACCGACATTGAAACCCGCAAACTCACTGCGATTATGTTCACAGACATCAAAGGATTCTCCAAAAAGATGGCTCAGAACGAATCGAATGCCTTTGAGTTGCTGAAGACTCATGACGCTCTGCTGCGGGTGCTCGCTGCAAAATTTGATGGACGGGTCATTAAATCCATCGGCGATTCATTTATGATCGATTTTGCCAGTGCCGTGAACGCCGTACGCTGCGCCATTGAAGCGCAGAAACGGTTCTCACATTTCAATAAGAAAAAATCAGAAATCGATAAAATCGAAATACGTGTGGGAATACATCTCGGCGATGTCATTATCCGGGATGAAGATATCATCGGTGACGGCGTGAACATCGCATCACGAATTGAAGCGATGGCAGGCCCAAACCGGATTTGGATTTCACAGGATGTTTACCAGCAGATACGCAATAAGATCCCTCTTCGCGTATTTCCCCTCGGCCCCCAGCGATTGAAAAATATTCCGGAACAGATAGAAGTTTATGAAATCTTAATCGACAGCATCGTTGAATTCGCAACCCCGTCTGCCAAAGCATTAGAGACGCTGGCTCATAATCAAGAAGAGATGGCGCAAAAGGTGGAAAAAGAGGAGGCGCTCGAGGCCACGCGTGTGGAAGAGGCAAAACAGCTCGCCAAGCAGGGATTTGAAAAGAGAGAAGAAGAACAAAAGAATGAAATTGCCGAGCATTACGCAAAAGCGGAAAA
Organism: Ignavibacteriota bacterium; assembly: GCA_003819715.1. GTDB lineage: Bacteria > Bacteroidota > Ignavibacteria > UBA10030 > UBA10030 > Fen-1298. Next base: position 5,647 of record RPQN01000111.1, read on the forward strand.
GTATTATGAGGAAGGCAAAACAGGCGAGGCAGAAGCGGAATTAAATAAAATCTATCAACTGGACCCCCAGCAAAAGGTCAACACCGAACGCAAGAAGGCGGCCGAAGAACAAGAGGGCACGCTGCAGGACTTCCTTCAAAAGGCTAACGAACTTTTTGCCGAAGGGCAGCTCGATGCCGCTGAAAACGAGGTCAACGAGATATTCCGGATCCGCCCGCTGCATGTCGGCGCCCAGCAGCTCCTCGCTCAGATCGAGGAAGAACGCTACCGGATTGAGGAGCGAAATAGGGTCAAGCGGGTCGTGGATGCCCCCATAAAGGTCACCGAAGATGAACGGCATATCGAGGAGCTTCTTGAACAGACCCGTGCACTTCTTCAGGAGGAGAAATTCACCGAAGCAACGTTTACGTTGCATGAACTCTTTGCCATTGACCCGAACCATTCCGGAGGGCGCCGGCTCGAAGAGAGTATTCGTCAAACGGAACAGGCAAAAGCGGAATTGCTGAGAATTCAAGCGGACCAGGCGCGCGAGGAGCAGCGCACTCGTGAACTCGCAAAACTCCAGCAAAAGGTGGAAGAGCAAAAACAGCGGCAGGGGAATTACCAGCAGGAAGTCGACTATAGGTCCAGACGAAAAAAAATAATCCTCATTGCTGCAGCGATTATCACGGCAGGGATTGCATTGTTCGGTGTTCCCAAACTCCTGGATATCGTCTTTCCCAAGAAAGCAACGGTTGCCGTGCTGCAACCGGCATATGCCCCTCATGATACAAGCGCGAGTGAGATATTCGATGCTGTCCCGATTCTTCTGGCGAACGATTTTTCAAAATGTGAACATCTCACGGTCATTGCCCCATCATCTTCACTCCTGTATAATCCTGACCAGGTGCGCATTCAGAAGATCGTCTCCATGCTCCCCTCATGCTATCTGGTGATGATCACTGTTCAGGAAAACCGCGGGGAATACACGCTGACCGTGCAGGTATTTAATCCGGAGCTCAAAAGGGTTGTCCCTGTTGGGTCTGTGGAAGGGAAGATCTCTTCGTTGAATGAAATGCGGACAGGCATTCTCCAAAAAGTTATCGAGGCCATGGAAATAAAGACCGTGGTGCCGGCAATACCGCAGATATCCGATGCTGATGCCTATGAGCTCTATTTAAAAGCCTTTCACTTCAGGCAACTCAACACCGGAGCGGGATTAGACTCTGCAAAGGATTTTTTACTAACGGCTGTACAAATCGATCCATCGTTTGGAGATGCATACAGCCTGCTTGCGGATATTAAACTCCGCACATTTTTTCTCACGGACGACACTCAACTTCTCCAGTCCGCATCCGAATACGCACAACGTGCCTTGCGGTGTTCTCCCAATATTGCGCTTGCTCACCGGGTCCTTGCGGTCTGCAACCGGCTCCAGCAGAATTATACGTCGGCGCTCTCTTCCATATCCCGGAGTGTGGCGCTTCGTTCGCAGGATCCGGAATGTTACCGGGAACTTGCCTTGCTCTCCCTCATTGCCGGAAAATTCGACGACGCGACCATGTATGCTTCCATTGCTCTCCAGCATGATCCACTCAACGCGAAATCATATTCCACCATTGCGCTTGCCCGGCAGATGAAACAGGAATACAATGCCGCAGAAGAAGCATATAAGCAATCTCAAAATCTTGGAGAGAACGAGGAAGACCTCACTGCAAATTTTGTACAGGACATCTGGCTCAACGAGGGAAACTACGATAAAGTGATAAAATATTTTCAACAAAAACTGGTCACTTCGCCGAAAGAGTACCGGTACTATTACTGGATCGGGCGTGCCTACCAGCTTTCGCTCCAGATCAGTACCGCCCAGAAATGGTTGCAGGATGGATTAGCCGTTGCCCAGCAAAAATTCGAAACCAACCCGGTAGATGCACCGGCACTTTCCTATGTTGGGCTGTTCCATTCCCGGCTTGGCAATTTTTCTGACGGCGAGACTGCGATGAACAAGGCAATTCAAATCAACAGCAGCTCTGCTGATATTCTCTTCCGGAGTGCTGAGCTGTATTCAATCCAGCGCAATGGACAGAAAGCATTTTCCGCACTGGCAAAAGCATTGCGTCAGCAATACGATTTTTCTGAGTTGCTCAATCCGGATTTTTCTTTTATAAGTCGCGAACCGGAATTTCTCCCGGCGGTCACCAGAAAGATCGACGGCAATTGGCCGATAAAATAAATCCGCCTTCACCCGAACCCTGGCAATCACCAGTTGCCTCCCTCCCTTTTTTTCCCTAAGTTAAAGTTGTGAAGTTCATGGTTCTCAATGATAAGTTCTTTCGCGGGTAATCCTATGTCCCTCCGACGACGCGTTGTACGAGAAAGGGTTTTACAGGCGCTTTATGCGTACGAGCTTTCGCATGAACCTATCCAGTTTATCATCGAGAATATCGTTTCGGATTTGGAGAAACAGCCGGAATCGTTCGGCTTTGCTAAACAACTCATCCTTAAAGTGATCGAATGCAACAACGAATTGGACGATTTGATCCGCCAGCGGATAGAACATTGGGAGTTTAACCGGCTCGCAATCATCGACCGGATTATTCTCCGGATGAGTATTTGCGAATTATTGTACTTCGATGACATCCCGCCTAAAGTGACCATGAACGAAGCCATAGAAATTGCACGTGATTTCAGTACGGATAAAAGCGATAAATTTGTCAATGGCGTGCTCGACTCAATCCTTGATGACCTGAAAAAAGACGGCCGGATCAAGAAATCAGGACGGGGATTGGTCAACACTGGAGCTCATAAACAACCCAAGCAGCGATGAGCAGCATTCTCCATTCTCCGTCTTCCCGTACGGCAACACGCTGGCAAATCTTTTCATGGGCGCTGTTCGATTTTGCTCACACGGCATTCTACGTTCTCATTCTTACCGTTGGCTATCCGCTCTACTTTAAGGAAATTGTAACTGCAAACAGCGGTCAGGGCGATTTTTTGTGGGGTTCCGCTTTTAGTATTTCCATGCTCATCGTGGCCTTCATCTCTCCCATCATTGGGGCTGTTGCCGATTACGGGGCGGGCAAAAAGCGATTTCTCGGGATCTTCACGACGCTCTGCGTCCTTGCCACATCGAGTCTGTTCTTTGTAGAGGCCGGAATGATTTTTCTGGGCATGGCGCTTCTCATTATTTCGAATATCGGATTCGAAGCGGGCCTGGTGTTTTATGATGCGTTTCTTCCGGAAATTTCGACGCCGCGGAGTTATGGCCGTGTTTCAGGATATGGATTCGCTCTCGGATATGTGGGCTCACTGGTCTCTCTTGCCGTCGTGTTTCCATTATATGCTGGAGGATTTGTCGCAGGCAACCTCATTAATATCCGGTTCAGTTTTCTTATCGCAGCTGCTTTCTTTTTTGTATTTGCCCTGCCGTTGTTCTTCTTCCTTCCCGATAAACAACGAACCGGGAGTTTAAAGTTAAACTTTATTAAAATCGGCGTTACAAGACTGAGAACCACTGTTCAACAATATCCGCAGTATCGAAATGTTGCCCGCTTCCTGATTTCCTATTTTATCTATATCGATGGTGTCAATACCATCATTATCTTTTCCTCCATCTTCGCGCGGGAAACGCTCCACATGGATATCAGCGAAATTGTCGTTTACTTTGCCATGGTCCAGACTTCCGCCATTGCGGGTTCCATCCTCTTTGGCATCCTCGCCGATCACACGACTCATAAACAGACCCTCAGCATCACGCTGCTTCTCTGGCTTGGAATTGTTGCGATTGCATTTGTTATTCAGGATAAATGGATGTTTTACGGCCTTGGGGTGCTTGCCGGGTTGGCTCTGGGTTCTTCACAATCGACAAGCCGGGGTTTGATGTCTCTTATTACACCGCCGGAGAAGAGAACGGAATTTTTCGGATTTTATTCTTTTTTTGGAAAAGCATCGGCAATTCTCGGTCCGGTTGTTTTTGGTTTCGTTTCCTCGTACCTGAACCAGCGGGTTGCGATTCTCTCCATCGGTTTTTTTCTGTTAACCGGACTCCTGTTATTACAGCGGGTAGAAGAACGGGTCGCGGAAAGTTCTCCGACCGCCACCTGAACCACCCGAGAAAGGAACCCTTTATGCGTACATTCCTTTTTGTATCCCTCATGGCACTCGTTCTCGGGTGCACCACCGAAGAAAAAGAAACAACCACAAAAGGAAAACTGCACGTCTTTATCCCCGAATCGATCGCTCCTGTCATGATCGACGAAGTAAATGAATTTCTTCAACTCTATCAAGCGAATGGGGCGCAGATCACCGGCACCATCGTCTCTGCCGATACCGCTGCATACCGCTTTATGAACGATCAATCGCGGATCGTCTTTCTCCCGCGTTCGTTAAGTCAGGCGGAAAAAGAAAAAGTGCGATTACATTACCCCGACTTCAACGAATTGATTGTCGCGTACGACGGGATCGTCGTTGTCGTGCATCCCAAGAACAGGATCGCGAAGCTCTCTACCACAGAATTAAAGAATATTTTATCAGGATCCATAACACGCTGGGAACAATTGACAAAAACGATGACGGGTCCCATGAACATCTACCTCCATGACTCCTCGGATGTTTCGGGATATCTCACGCAGCGATTATTACCTCTCTCGGGAATCACGGCAACACTGACGCGTACGGTATCGGATCTTCAAACGCTGCATTCTGTGGAAAAAGATCACCGTGCAATAGGATTTGCCGCGTTAGGGTGGATAGATTCGGCAAAATCCCCGGTAAGCATTGTCAACCTTGGAAGAACGAGCGAAGACACCGACACCTCCTTTGCATCTCCGGCCGAAACGAGCGGGAACTTCTATTCGCCGCATCCTGCAAATTTATTCAGGAATTATTATCCGCTCAAGCGTGCGATTTATATGTACACCGGTGGGCGGATTGGTCTGGCGACAGGCTTTGGTACATACGTATCCACGAACAAAGGCCAAAGGATTTTCCTCAAATACGGCCTTCTTCCCGGTACGCAAAAAATCCGATTGAAGTCAAACGAACCTGAGTAAATCCTTCTCCCCGGCACTCCATTTTTAATCCGGAGAGGGATCATTTCTTCACAACAGGAGCGTCCTTCAGTGCAGTTCTCAGGGCACCGGATTACTCAGAAATCGCCTCCCAGAGAGAAGTAATAGTACGGTTCCGAGAAACCGGACCATCTGAAGCGCCATGCGATATCGATCCGCAAGGGCAGGCCGAACATGAAGAGCCGTGATCCGACCCCGGTACCGATAAGCAAATCTTTTGTCACCGTCGAGCCGTCGTTTGGATCTTTAGCAAATGCCCTCCACGAAGCATCATCACTCCATGCAGAGCCCATATCCACAAATGCCGCTCCAAGAATATTTGAAAAACCGATCGGCAGCGCGCCAAAGACAATATATTTGAGAAGCGGGAAACGAAACTCCATATTCGTGATCGCAAATCGTGTGCCGATCTTCTGTGCGTAATCGAATCCTCTCAAGGGAAGAACCTGCGTCAGGAACGCAAAATCTTCCACATTATTAATCGGTATCTCATTCGACGCAAGATGGTAATTCAGCCACCCTTCTGTTCCGCCCAGAAGAAAATTTTGTTTATTTTTTCCGGTGCTGATCCCGCCCGAAAGCCGGTAAACGAACAGAAAATCTCTTGCCACTTTATTGTAACTTCGATAATCCGTGGTAAATGTTTGTATGTCCAATCCTTGACTGCCGAGCTTTGGCGAGCCGAATACTGTAAAGTTGAAGCGTGAACCGTTATTGGGGCCGAACCATCCCCCCTGCCAGATGGAATTGTCATTGACATAGCTTATGAGCGGCATGAGGAGCGATCGCTGCTGTGTAGGGCTGGAGGGATTATCCAGATTGTCTCGAGAAAGATTGAGCCACATAAGCGAGAAATCAATGCGATTGAACCGGTCCATCGGATAGGAGGCTATTGCTCCAACCGCCCATGTGCTGAACCGGTAGAGTGTATCGTAGTAGGAATATGATGAACCGAGATAGAGGAACTTCGCGTCATGAAATGCCTGGAATCCCCAATCGATACGTCCGGGAAGATAATAATAAGAGAGCCCATAATCGCTGTTCTTGAGGTCGATCAGGAGGTTCGTCTGGAAAATAATTTGGTGGTCGCCCAGCATATCGCTGAATGCTAGAATCGTACTTCCCTCCAACCCGTAGAATGTGCTGACATTCGCTGCGCCGTACACGAGATCGGGAGAAAAATTCAATTTATAACGGTGCGAAATATAATTACTGTCAACATCCTGGTTATCGGTCAGAACGATTTGAGAAATTGGCGGCGGAACATTTGTCGTGTCGCGCATGACGTCGGGCGAAAAGACATAATTGGAAAGGTCGGCTTTTGCACCGGTGTGAAAGGCCGGTTCCGTTCCGACCGTATCGACGACCACGACCACGTTATTCCGTACTGCGACCGTATCCGAAGGGGCGGCCGACAAGATCACTTCTTTCGGTTTTTCTTCACGTGGCAGGTTGAATTTCTTTTTATAATATTCGGTCGGTTCGAGCGATGTCACATTAAGCTTGCGATCGAGCGGACGCAGCATCAGATAGATATCAAACCCCGCTTCATTGAGAGATGCGAATACGAGCTTGGAGCCGTCACGCGAGAGCGATAGCTGATACAATCCGCTGATAGAATTGGTGATTGGATAGCAATTTTTGGTTTCGATATCCTGTATATAAATGTTATTAATCCCATTGATATCGGCGATAAACAAGACCTTTTTCCCGTCGGGCGTAACGACCGGCGAAGTTTTATTGCTGTTGGGCTGGTTCGTAATGCGTCGAATGAGGCCGTTCGCCACATCAACGGAATACAAATCAAGCTGGGAATAATTGTATTTCCATATTTTGAAGTTATGCGACATCATATGCGGCGACGTAAAATCTCCCCGGTCCGAAGCAAAATAAACCATTTTTCCGTCCGGAGCGAAGACCGGATCACTATCCGAGAAAATATCGTTCGTGAGGTTCCTGACTTCCTTCGTTTGGATATTGTAGATATAAATATCGGATTGCGGTGACCGAACGCCGACGAATGTCAGGAGGTTGCCGTCACTGCTCCAATTCACAGAAAACACACCATCCAGCTCGAGCTCGATCTTTTCGTTTTGACCGGATTCGATATCAACAAGAAAAATAGCATCGCGTTCGCCCGACTTGACGGCGAGGGCAATTTTCTTTCCATCCGGAGACCATGTAATTCCAGGTGTGAGGAGATGCATTTCTTCAAAATTGTTTGTTTTTTGTCCGCTGATCACTTTCTCAATAATTTCGCCGTCCAGTGCCGACATAAGATAGACGTCGAAATAATCATTTCGGTCGGAAATGAAGGCAATTTTATCTCCCTGCGGCGAGATCGCCGGACTGGTGTTATAGAAATTACCCTCCTTCGTGTGGTTGGTCATTCGTTTGTACGAAAAATCAGCAGGCTCTTCGCGCTTTGCAACGTCCGGCCAGTAATACACCTTTTGTTCTTTTTGCCATCGTTCCGAAAGGTCGCTGATCGACATTCCGATGGCCGATTTGAACCCTCGCTCAATACTTCGGGCACTCTTGATCTGATTGAATATTTCAGAAATCTTTTGTTCCCCGTATTTATTGGCAATGTAGTACCACACCGATTGTCCGCCTCGATAGGCAAAATAGCCGCTGAGATAATTGATGGGCGGTAAATAATTATGTACAGTCGCATCACGCAGAAACATATCTGAATTATTATCCCACTGTAATGCCGAGTAATATGCAATGACTTCATTCATCCACATGGGCAGATGTACAGGTGCTTTATAGGAGATAAGCGATTGGATGGTACCGCCGTAAAACATATCGTTGAGCACGGCATGCACTAATTCATGATGAATGACATGCCGGAACTGTCCATAACTCCCTTCAAACGGGACCACCACTCGATTCTTAAACAACTCGGTCACCCCGCCGATCCCTTCCTCCATATATTCGCTCACCACATTCGTTTGCTGGAATTC
>RPQN01000112.1 GCA_003819715.1 Ignavibacteriota bacterium
CAATGCGGGCGATTCGTTCGAGGTTGAGGATGTATGAACGGTGGACCCGGACGAATTTCGCGGCATCCAGTTCTTTTTCTAATTCCGCCATCCGTTCCTGCTTCAAATGCGTTTTGCCTTCCGTCTTAATGGAGACATAATCATCCTGTGCTTCGATATAATCGATTTTATCAACCGGAATGACGTGGACCTTTGAACCATCTTTCACGAGGATTCTTTCCAGGGGCGTGGACCTCATGCCCACCGCCGCGGCGAGTTCTTGAACGGGGAGCGGCTTCTTCTTGAGATGTTCTTTCGCATGGTCCAGCGCTTCGGTTAACCGTTCCTTGCTGTAGGGTTTGAGAATATAATCCACGGCATGCACTTCAAAGGCTTTTACCGCATACTGGTTGTAGGCAGTAGCAAAAATAACGGAAGGCGGACGATCAACGAGTTCGAGCACTTCAAAGCCGTTGAGCTTTGGCATCTGAATATCGAGGATGAGGAGGTCGGGCTGGGAGTCGGTTATCGCTTTCACGGCATCGAATCCATTGGCACATTCGGCGACGATTTTAATCTCTTCGTGTGCGGAAAGAAATTCCCGCAGCACGAGGCGTGCGGGTTCTTCATCATCGACGATAATTGTGCGGATAACGTTTTTTTGCGACATGAGTTACACCCGTTGTATGGGAAATGAGAGGTTCACTCGAAAATACTCATCGGTTTCCTCAACTGCCACTCTTGCCTCATTCCCGTACTGGGCATCGAGACGTGCACGGACATTCTTGAGCCCCAGTCCGCTTCCTTTGCGGCGGGGCCGGTCACGGTCTATGGGATTCTCCACGCGAATGGTCATCCGGTCTCCGTGCCGCTCGCAAAGGACCTGAATGGTTCCGCCTTCCACGAGGTGTGCAATTCCATGCCGAACGGCATTTTCAATCAGCGGCTGGAGAATAAGGGAAGGGACGAATACTTTTCTGCATTCATCGCTCACCGTGACATCAACTTTTAATCTGGAGCCAAACCGGACCTGCTCGATGGTAAGAAAGTTCGTCAGAAGTCCGAGTTCATCATCCAGCGAAATTTGATTGTGTGCACCCAGGTCGAGGCTTTTCCGGAAAAAATCCGCAAGCATCAGCGTCATCGTCCGGGCTTTGGCAGGATCACGGGTCGTCAGAGCGCTGATGGAGTTTAAACTATTGAACAGAAAATGAGGATCGATCTGCGCGCGAAGTGCGCGGAGTTCTGCATCTTGTGCGAGCAGCCTGAGCTCAAACGTTTGCCGCTCGGATTCGTTGGACCGTTCGAATCCGATAATGGCATAATGGATTGTCGCAATGAGGAGGAAAATCAGGATGAGCGTGCTGAAAATGCCGGCAATCCATGGTTCATAAAGCGCTGAAATGGGAGGTGCAATAGTCAAGGAATCGATGAAATGCACCAAGCCGTACCCCGCGACGAGTTCCATCCCGGCGGCGATACAGGCGGCAATGAGGAATACAGAAAAGAGATTGTACCATGGCGTGGTTTTTATGGGAAATGCTTTGCACAGGTAATAAGAAGAGAGGCAGATCAGCGCAAAGAACATATTCAGCGGCAGGTCGCACAACAGGAACGCAGCCCATTGATTTTTATACTGAAAGATAAACGGGATCTCAATGAGCAGTCCGACCGAGAGCCAGATAATGAGATAAAGGGCGAGCGTCCGCCTGTTGGAAAGAATCGGATGCACGGTTAGTTCTTGATCTCGACACCACCCATAACCGCAGTTCCTTTAATAACGAGCCGCTTCGTACTCTCTTTCGGAGGGCGTGTGCCATCCTCAAAGCCGCCCAGGAACGGAAACCCTTCAATAATGACAATCCAGTCATCCGGCACGCGCATCTCGATGCCGCCCATAATGGCAGTGATATCAATGACCGCTTCTTCTTTAATGGAGGCGTCCCGTAAATCTATTTCAAGCCCTCCCATGATCGCGGTCAGTTCGCCGCCTTTAAAATTCTGTGAACTGTTCGAACGCTTCGAACCACCGACTACGGCGATCGCGTTTATTCGGTCATTCGCATCGCTGCTCCCGGTAAAGGGAGGTGCGGCGATGCCCCGTCGTATCAACGTACTCTTGACGATCATCATGCCTCCGATAAAGACAAGAATGAGAGGCCAATAATCCCACAAATTAAAATTGATAAAATATAGCCGGTCCAGAAGCATCGCAGCACCCGCGAATGTCAGAATGATACCCCAGACTCGCCCTGAACCGTTTTGGCTCTGAACAAGATAGGATATCCCGATAACGATCAGGATGGCGGGCCAAAACCGAATGTAGTCATGCGGATCGATGATATCCAGATTCCCGAGCATGAACAGGACGCCGAGGATAATGATCCCCAATCCAATGATCAAGCGCGGGGCGATGAAGGAGTGTGGTCTAGTTTCCATGACAATGGCCCTTTGCAAATCCAACGGGTGAGGGAGAAGTTGATTTCCAGAGCATGCTGATGCCAACTCCGATAAGCAGAATTGGCCATGAGTTGTGATAATCTAATCCGAACAAATGCAATTCTGAAATGAGCAGCCATGATCCGATAAAAAGTGTCGAACAGGCTTTTCGGTACTCCCAGGACAATTCTGCGTCCAGGAGTTTTCCTAATCCGACCGCGATGATAATGACCGGCCAGTAATGCCACACTTGAACATCACTGATAATATCGAACTTATCTAACATCAAAGCAACGCCGGCGATAAGCAGAAAAATACCAACACCAAGGTGGCCGTAAGAATGTCGTTTATCGTGTTCCATAAATCTCTCCAGTGTATTAATGATCTGTTTCATGATACACGGAAATCCCCAGGAGGTTACAGCGATTTCGGCGAGCAGAGAAGAGAAATCGGTAGGTGGCGGGAAGAACTCGATATTCCTTCGCGTGATGAACTGCCTCCCATTTTCTTCCCCGGGAATTGAGATCATTTATTCCGGCGCCGGCATTCCAAACCGGTCCCACTCTTCGCGGGACGGTCCATAAATCCCGGGGACGGGAAGTCCCGCCTGACGCATCAGGACGGTCATTTGAGCACGATGATGGATCTGATGTTTGACGAGACTGTGTAAGGTGGCGCTCCGCGTCCAACGCTCTCCATACATTTGTATGGTTTCTTTCAGCATGAGGTCATTCCAATTATGTTTGACTTCGGCGGCGATCGATGCACCCGCTTTTTCGTATGCATCAGCAATAACGGATGCGCTGATTGGTTCGGGCGCGTTTTCGGGCGGTGAGATAATGTTCAATCCGGCTTTCCCTCCCATCTCTCCCAGGGTGAGAACAATATGCCATGCCAGGCGGCCAAGGGAACGGCCTTCGGGAGACACCTTCTGATGAAGAGAGACATCAGAAAGATTTTTAAATACGTTCAGTGTCGATTTGTTCTCATAATCCCAGTCGGTTAAAAAATCAATAATGGTGTGATACATAAATCCTCCAGAACAGTATTACGAAAAAGTTAAACCGATTTTTTTCAATTCATTTATCATATGGACGTGAATCGGAATTCCATTCTTCAAATTCTCCAGACGCGCCTGCCAGCTTCTATCGCCGGGGAGAGTGATTTGAATATCCGGATCCGTTTCACGAAGCCAGAGAGCATATTGTTCGATCTTGGTCCCTAATGCTTCAAGGGAGCTGAATGCACTGACCTCGAGCGCGAGAAACAGTTTGGTCGTCCCGGGATTGAGCGCGCCGCGTTCAATCTGGAGAATTTCATGTGAGAGCTTGCTTCCTGCAAAGGCTCCCGTCAGAAGTTCCATCATGATGGCGAGTCCTGCACCTTTATGGCCGCCAAAGGGGAGCAGCCGATGGCTTCTCAATATTTTATTCGGATCAGTCGTCGATCTTCCTTCGGAATCCAGTCCCCATCCCAATGGAACTTCTTTCTCTTCGCGTGCATACGTTGCAATTTTTCCATGGGCCGCCTGACTCATGGCAATATCAAGAACAACCGGATTGCCTCCCGGGCGGGGGATGCCGATACCAAGAGGATTATTCCCTAATAATGGTTTGGTCGAATTTCCACTGAGGGTATTGGGGATTGCATTGGTAGTGCAGATTCCGACCGTACCAGCCTGCGCTGCTCTGCACACGTACGCAAATGCACGTCCCCAGTGAGTCATATTGGTTGCGAGACATGCACCGATGCCGAATTCTTTCGCACGTTCAACGGAGATGTTCATTGCATGGAGCGACACAAACCGGCCCGGACCATTGTCGCCGTCAATCACACAGGCCGCTTTTTGCTCTTTGAGTATTCTGATGTGCGGGTTCGCTGTTGCTTTCCCGGACTGAATACCGGTCACTAACGCGGGCAGCATGTGAATCCCATGCGAGGGAACTCCCATGAGATCGGATTCTGTCATGATCTCCGCTTCGACCCGTGCGATGGAAGATGGAACACCGATGGATTGAAGCAATCCAGCAACCTGCGTGATCAGCGTCTCGAGGTCAATGCGGATGAAATCACTCATGCGAAGCCCTATGCCGGTCAATCCAATTGCCCCAGGGAATAAATATCCACATCGATAATGCCAGCCAGCCAACAGGACCCGCATCTGCAGGCGGCGGAGCGATGATGTTGGAGATGTAGCTGACCGCAAGGAAGATGACAAGTGTCCATAACGCAATAACTCCCGTCTTGTCTTTGGCAGTGGTGGAACGGAGGTACAATACGAAGCCGGCGATAAACAGGAGTGACTCGATGACGATGGTTGCGACCGTCGAATTCCACAATCCCAATCCAACGTAAAATGAAGAACCGGGTGCAAGCGGTAAATCGGGAACATGAGAAATGAAATCCAGCAGCCAGTGGCTCAATACGACGCACCCCAGAATGACCGCATGGCGTCTGTTTTTATGGAGGAGATAATATGCGCTGCCGATGAGTCCGGACCATAATAAGGAAGTCAACAGACTGTGCGAAACGGGATAATCGTACAACTCAAGGCGCAGGAATGGAATGACATGGGGATTGATACGGACATGTTCTATCCCTGCAAGAATGAGCAGCGGCCAGAGTAAATCGAGAAATTGAGCGGCAAAGAACAGGGTCCCGAGTTTTATCCGGGGTGCTGCTTTCTTTGCGCCGAGTCCGACAGCAAAGTGGCCGATAAACATATTGATTCCTTTCAAAATGTTTATATGGTGTCTGGCATCTTAAAGAAATGAAACGTCAATGAATAATATCCGGTGTTCTAATGCCACCTCTAAAAAGGAATCTTGTGTTTTTTACAATTGCTTATCAAATAAGGCAGTAGTACTCGTTTCCATTTGTAATCTCGTACTGGAAACACACAATATTAATTAATGGAAACGGCACTAAAATTTTAAAATTCCAAACATCTGTCCTGCGACGAAATACAAAATTCCAATCGTAAGAATCCAGCCAAGGATATCCAGCATAAATCCGTTACGGATCATATCCTTGAGTTTGACATAACCGGTGCCGTACACCAGTGCATTCGGCGGAGTGGCGACGGGGAGCATAAACGCCATCGAAGCAGCGACGGCTGTTGCGACCGCCAGTGTGATGGGATTTTCGCCGGTCGAAAGTGCAATCGAAATGACGATGGGCACAATCATACCGGTGACCGCCGTATTTGACGTGACCTCGGTAAGAAAATCGACAAGAAATACCACGGCGATCATCATAACGAATGTCGACGGCGTGCCGAGGACGCTCACGAATGAGGTGGCGATCCAGGCGGCGAGTCCCGTCTTGAACATTGCATCGGAAAGCGCGATGCCGCCGCCAAAGAGGAGCAGCGTTCCCCAGTCTACAAATTTGGTGTCCTGCCAATCGAGAAGGAATTCTCCCTGATGAAATTTGACAGGCAAAAGAAAACAGAGGGCTCCGACGAGCAATCCGATCGAGTATTCATCGATCCACGAAATGCGTGCGGCAAGAGCCGAAGGAAGCAGCGAATCCCAGAAGGGATTCGTGATCCAGAGAATTACCGCGATCAGAAAAGCCACAATGGTCAGTTTCTCTCCCCGGCTTAAGGGTCCGAGTTGAGCCCGCTCTTTCAACAGCCGGTCTTTTCCTCCGGGAAGCGATTTGATTTCAGGTGGATTCCGTGTTATCAGAATAAACCATGCGAGCGGAATCATGAGGACCACATACGGAACACCAAATTTCATCCAATCAAGAAATGTGATCCGGTGGAATGCCGGGTCATTTGCAAAAGTCGAATTGAGAATGCCGAGTGCAATACCGTTGGGCGGCGTCCCAATGATCGTTCCAACACCCCCGATGGATGCTGCCCACGCTAATCCCAGCATCAAGGCGGTGCCATAGCGTGAATCACCCGGCTTTAAATTCAAAAGCCGCAGGATGCCCACACCAAGAGGAAGCATCATGGCCGTTGTTGCGGTATTTGAAATCCACATGGAAAGAAAGGCACTGACCGACATCATCCCGAATAAAATGGAGCGCGTACTGTTTGCCAGCTTCCCCCGGGTCAGGATCCAGAGTGTAAGCCGGCGGTCCAGCCCCCACTTCTGCATCGCCGCAGCGATGAGAAATCCGCCGAGAAATAAATAGATGACCGGATTCGCATAGCTCAGCAGAACGTTTTTTATTGTAAATTCGTAGGGCGTTTTTCCCGCCATCCCAACCACATGGAGAAACGGAAGCACAATGGCGGGCATGAGCGCGGTGATGGGCAGGGGGATCGCTTCGCTGACCCACCAAATGACCATCAACAGAAGCAGAGCGAAGACCGATTGAATGGACGCTGCAAGTTCAATTGGTTGTAACGAGGTGGTTTGTGTCCGGAGAAGCGTTGCCGCAATATCGGAAAATGGAGCAAACGTCGGAAGTGCAAGTATGAGAACGAAGAGACAGAGACCAAGGAGAAAACCAAAGGACTTGAATGTGATAGTTCTCATTCGCAGAATATGCCGGTGTCTAAGATTGACCTGCTAAATCTTGTGGTGTGTCAATATCGTATACACCGAGGGGAAAATCAACTGTTCTGACAATATCCGCGTAACGGTGAAGGATCGGCTTTGCCCCTTGATCCCCCTGGAGGGCGAGCAATTCCGGAAAAATGCTTCTATCGTACAATGCGGGAATGCCGACGGTGTCTCCATAACGGCATGCGATAATTTTATTTCCGGTCGCGATGTAGGTTCCGATGATCTGATCCAGTAATGCCGGAGTTATTTCGGGCTGATCGCATGGAATCATCAACACCGCATCGGCACTTTCCGGCAATGAGAGGATACCGGCACGGATTGATGTACTGAGCCCTTCTTTCCAGAGTGAGTTTTCAACGAGGGTCATCTTCAAGTCTTCAATGTCTTCTTTGATAAGTGCCGCCTGCGAACCGAGGACGACAACCACCGTCTGGGCCTTGGACTGCAACGCAATTTCACAGATGGAACGGAGAAGAGGTTTGCCCCTGTAGGGAATGCGCTGTTTTGGAATGCCGAGCCTGGTAGAAGCCCCGGCGGCGAGAACCAGGAGGGCGATGTGCGGCGAATGAGGCATAAAAAAATAAACCGCCAGGCAGGCATGATCGGAAAAGATCAGGTCTGCCCGGCGGTTCAATAATTATTTCTTCTTATCCAGTATTTTTTCCATCTCGTCAATAACGCGGTTCATTTTATTCATTGTCAGCTCGAACGGTTCAGACGTGGTCATATCCACGCCTGCTTTTTTCAGCAGTGCAATGGGATAGTCGGAGCCGCCGGAAGAAAGGAACTGAAGATACTTCTTTGTAGATGCCTGATCGCCGGCAATCGTTCGTTCTGATAATGCTGCCGAAGCGGTAAAGGATGTTGCGTATTGATACACATAGAAGTTGTAATAAAAATGCGGGATGTACATCCACTCGGCTTTTATTTCGTCGTCAACGATACAGACGTTCTTGTCATGCCCGTAGTATTTTTTAACTATTTCCTCGTAGACTTTATTCAATACATCGCCGGTCAGCGGCTCGCCCTTTTCCGCCATTTCGTGAATGCGCAGTTCAAACTCCGCGAACTGTGTCTGCCGGAAGACGGTGCCCTTGATGTTCTCGATGTAGCTGCCGAGCAGCGAGAGCCGGGCATTGTCATCTTTAATCTGTTTCAGCATATAGTCAATCAACAGCGCTTCGTTAAACGTGGAGGCAACTTCCGCGACAAAGATCGGATATTGCGACGTGGCATACGGTTGATTTTTATTGGACAGATAGCTTTGCATCGAATGTCCGAATTCATGTGCAACGGTGCTCATATCATCGTACTTGCCGTTGTAATTCAATAACATGTACGGATGTACATCGTAGGCAGATCCGTTGGAATACGCGCCCGATCGTTTGCCTTCAGTCGGATATACGTCCAGCCAGCGTTCCGCAAAGCCCTTTTTAAGCACATCGGTATAATCCGATCCCAGCGGCTTCAATGCTGCAAGAATATGCTGTTGCGCTTCTTCGTACGTGTAATGGAGATCAACATCTTTTAACAACGGTGCATAGAGGTCGTAATAATGAAGCTGATCGACACCCAGAATTCTTTGCCGCAGTTTTAAATAGCGATGGAACGTGCTCAGGTTCTTATTGACGTTATCGACGAGACTCTGATAAACCTGGATGGGGATGTTGTTGGCATCGAGAGCACTTTCAAGACATGAGTTGTACTTCCTGGCGTTCTTGGAGAAGAGATCGGTCTTGACCTGCGCATTCAGGAGTGTTCCGGAGGTTCGGCGAAAATCATTCAACTTGCCCATGAAGGCGGCAAAAACCTTCTTACGGTCCTCACGGTTTGCAGAGGTTCGCTGGAGAGCAAATCCTGCCGCATCCAATTTGACGGTCTTCCCGTCGCTTAATGTCACTTCCGGATAGGGAAAATCTGCATTGGCGAAGATGCTGTGAATATTGTAAGGTTCGCCCGACATTAACCCGGCATCGGCAATAATCTTTTCCTCGCCTTCGGTTCCCGTGTGCGCCTTGCGGCGAAGAATGTCATCCAGATAATGTTTATAGATCTCAAGTTTCTTCTCGCTTTTAATGAACCCCTGTACTTTCGCCGGGTCGATCTTGAGGATTTCCGGTTCGATAAATGCCGCCTCTGCACTGAACGAAGCTCCAAGCTGACTCATTTCCTGCTGCATGCCAAGATAGGATTGGATTTTGGTATCCTGATCCAGACTCATACTGGCGTATGAATAAAGGCGGTCAAATTCTTTTCTGAGTTCGGTGACGAGATTGAGACATCCCGCCAGCTGCTGGGCAGACGTGCCCAGGGTTCCTTTATACTTTTTTAATGCAGGAATTGAAGCATCCCGCTCGGTCGCCGGATTCGCTTCTGTCAACCGCTGTTTGGCTTCCTTCCACGCGGCGTCTGATGGATAGAGATCCGTCAGATTCCATTTATACTGGTCGGCTATTTTACTGCGATCGCGTTCCTGCGCCTGAGAAGGGTCCTGGGTGAAAAGCGCCAGGCTGAAAAGCGGCAGCGCGAATTTTGTCAATGGATGCATATCGTCACCTTGAATTTGTTGGAACATAATGAATGAGTACCTCACGACGATGTTGTATGTTTGTGGGTTTCAATGTACGCCAAGGAAAGGATGGAGGCAACAATCCATGGCGCTTTATTTTTAAAAATGTGACGAATGGTGTGCACGCTCAGGACGCGGGAGCGGATCACCCGACCTGCCGTGATTCTGCAAAAAAGATTAATAACAATTGAAGGAGACGTGAAGTTCCATCCAGCGCACAACGGACTTACTGTTAATTAAGGAAATATGTTAATATTAGTTAATAACTATTGACAAATAGAAATATTGTCTTATATTATAATGTAGTAATAGTAAATGACAGTAATAATTAAACTATTCTCTGCGCAGAAGAAAGAAATAGCGGTTGTGAGGAAGATTGAAGCCATTGTCCGTTCCGAGAGACTTGATGCTCTTCGAAAAGCGTTTCTCGAAGCCGGAATCAATAAAATGACGGTCACGGAAGTCCGGGAATATGGCAATGCAGCAGCTCATACGGAAATTTATCGAAGCGACGCGTTCTCTGTCGATTCACTTGCAAAAGTAAAGGTGGAAACCATCGTTCCTCAGAATATGGTGCCTATCGTGATTGCTCTCCTGAAGACGAAAGGACAAACAGGAAACAGTGAGGAAGAAAAAATACTTATTTCATCGGTCAATGATGTCGGCCGGGCATCACCATAGAAGAGGGATCATCTGTTTGAGGGATGAAGAGCTGTGCACATCGTTCGTTTAACGGACTCGTTATCGAAAGGCTATTCGTGAAGAATTTTACAATGATTATGGTGTCATTTATTGCAATTAGTTTTTCTACCGGAATTCGTGCGGCCCAACTTCCTGGTCCACCCATTCGATGTTGACGGGCGTTTACAGTCAACCGAGCATACTTGGATTTTCCACAATCAACAATAATTCAAATGTCTATTAATAAAAAAATGGAATAACGATATGAAATCGATACAAATAATCATCTTCACTATGCTGACAATATTCATCATCACCAGTTCGATTGCCGTTGCAACGCCCTCAACAATCATCTGGATCCCCTCAGTGGATTTCCAGGCGTATAAATCGTTCCATCTGGGCATAGATAATTACGCTTACGACTTTAAAAACGGAAAAGCGTACAGCGGGACAGCGTTCCCGACAGATCTCGGCCTCACGGTCGGAGTGCTGCCCTCTTCAACTGTTCAGGCGGAAATCGGCGTCGATTATTTTACGCCTCTCTGGTCGCCTTTCTCTTTGAATGCAAAGATAGGTGTTCCAGAAGGAGCAATCAGTGACTGGTCCCCCGCACTCGCTGTTGGAGGGTTTGGTTTCGGGTTCTCGAAAAACGTGACGGATTATAATATTGTCTATGGAATTGCCGGCAAGACATTTCCAGTGATTGGACGAATTGAAGTAGGGTACTTTTCCGGAAACGATAAACTGCTGGTCGATCTTTCCTCAGGAAGCGCGGATAACTCGGGGATTCTTCTTTCATGGGATAGAATGATTCCGGAAATAAGCGAAAATCTCTGGCTTGCGGTCGACTATCAAGGCGGGAAGAGCAGCTTTGGTGCGCTCAGCTACGGTGTTGCCTGGTCATTTTCAAAAAACGTAAGCGTCATCTTTGCGCGGGATGTGTTCAATGCCGATATCCCAAGCGTGTTTACGATGCAATTGGATATCAATATTTAATAATCGGATTACCATAAATACAAAGAGGACTCGTATGAAAAAAATTGAAGCAATTATCCGGCCGCATAAGCTGGAGGATATCCGCGAAGCACTTCTGGAATCCGGTATCCAGGGCATGACCATATCAGAAGTGCAGGGATTCGGAAGACAAAAAGGCCACGCGGAAACCTACCGCGGTGCGGAATACAAAATAGAATTTCTTCCAAAGATTAAGCTGGAAGTTGTGGTGACCGAAAGTCAAGTGCAGGTCGTCGTGGGTATTATCATAAAAAAAGGGCAAACCGGAAAAGTTGGAGATGGAAAGATTTTCATTTCCACTATTGATGAAGCCATTCGGATTCGCACGGAAGAATCCGGTGACTCTGTTGTCAAATAGATTGCCGGAAAAACAGAAAGCAGGTTGTCACGAATATCAATAAATACTCACGACACTAACAAAGGAAATTACTTATGAGATATCTCATGAACTACAGAACACATCTGCTGCTCGGTGCGTTCGTCTTGATGCTTCTCGGCGGATCATCGCTCGCGTACGGAGGCGATACACCGGATCCCAATGGCGGGAATACCGGAACGATCTCCGATATTCCTGCTGCAAAACCGGGTGAACCGACCTTAACCGAAATTGGGAATGCGGTCGGTCATAATCGTGTTGCTATTAATTTCATGTGGACCTTGATTACCGGGTTTCTCGTCATGTTTATGCAAGCCGGCTTTGCCATGGTGGAATCGGGCCTCACGCGCGCCAAAAATGCCTCCCATACAATGGCCATGAATTTTATGGTTTATCCTCTCGGGATGTTGGGTTTCTATTTATGCGGTTTCGCATTTATGTTTGGCGGAGTGGGTGCGATCGGAACATTAGGCGGTTATTCTGGCCTGAACCATGAACTCACTATTACGCTGTTTGGAAAGCCATTTGGTCTTCTTGGGTTCAAAGGATTTTTACTCCAGGGCGTCAGTTATGATGCTGCAGCGTTTGCGCTGTTCTTGTTCCAAATGGTGTTTATGGATACGACAGCGACAATTCCGACGGGTGCCGCGGCTGAACGATGGAGATTTTCTGCGTTCATGATTTATGGATTCTTCATAGGCACGGTCATGTATCCAGTTTTTGGAAACTGGGTATGGGGAGGCGGATGGCTCTCGCAGCTGGGTGTAAACTTCGGTCTTGGACATGGACACTTGGATTTCGCAGGTTCGTCTGTTGTTCACCTGCAAGGCGGAGTGATTGCGCTGATATTTGCCTGGCTTATTGGCCCGAGGTATGGGAAATACAATAAGGATGGCAGTATCAACCCGATACCGGCACATAACATTCCGATGGCAATTGTTGGCACATTCATTCTTGCGTTTGGTTGGTTCGGTTTTAACGCCGGTTCGACGCTCGCAGGAACAGATCTTCGTATCGCCGTTGTTGCGGTGAATACCATGCTGGCAGGTTCTGCCGGGGGTATCATGGCAACAGTATGGGTGTGGCTGGTTCGCGGTAACAAACCCGATCCCTCCATGATGGCTAATGGCCTCTTAGCAGGTTTAGTGGCGATCACGGCGCCCTGTGCATTTGTAACTGCTGGTGGTGCGGTAATTATTGGTTTGGTCGCCGGTATTCTGGTTGTCGAATCTGTCTATTTCTGGGATAAACGAAAAATTGATGATCCGGTCGGAGCGATCTCGGTGCATGGAATGAATGGTGCCTGGGGGTGTCTTGCGCTTGGTCTCTTTGCCGATGGTACGTATGGCGACGGCTTGAATGGCGTTGCTGGAAATGTAACAGGGTTATTCTATGGCGGAGGATTAAATCAATTCTTTGCCGAATTAACCGGTGTTCTCACAGCGATCATTGTTGTCAGTATACTTTCATTCATCGTATATAAAATTATTGACATCCTTGTCGGCAATCGTATCGAATTGGAATCGGAAATAGAAGGTTTGGATATTCCAGAAATGGGAGTTCCGGGGTATAGTGGTGTGGTGTTGGATAAACGTTCGGAAGATCCTCAGCCGAGATGATGATAAATATATTTTGCCGCTCTGGCGCGTGTCCTCATTCGGACACGCCTGCCAGGGAGGCGTGAACCTTGTTTAAACTTTTATAGGAAATAAAACATGACAAATACTTTTATCACACTCTCCGGTTTCATCGTCGGCGGATCTATCGGACTGGCATTTGGTGCAGTTCAAAATTTCGCTCTTCACCGTAATGAAAAACGGCAGAAAGATGGACAACTCAAAAGCGGGTGGATGGTGATGCCGGGATCCATGAGCCGCGTGGCATTTTTAATGG
>RPQN01000113.1 GCA_003819715.1 Ignavibacteriota bacterium
GATCCGCGCAGCACCCTGTCGTGCATTCAACAGCTTGGGATTAACGTCAAGGAACGGGAACATGACATCGTGGTCGTAGGGAAGGGACGCCGCGGATTGCACGAGCCTTCCGCGCCCCTCGATGCAGGCAATTCCGGCACCACCATGCGGTTGTTGTCTGGAATCCTCGCCGGACAGAACTTCGATTCCGTCATTCTCGGTGATTCCTCACTCTGCCGGCGACCCATGAAACGCATCATGGATCCTCTTCGTCTGATGGGCGCCATTATCCATGGAACGGAAAAGAATACCGCGCCCCTGATGATCGAACAGACAGATCGCCTTCACTCCATTCACTATACCCTGCCGGTATTGAGTGCACAGGTAAAATCAGCTGTTCTTTTTGCCGGCCTCTATGCCGATTCAACGACAACGGTGATCGAACAAATCAAGACCCGCGATCATACCGAACGAATGCTTGGCCTGAGATCAACCATCAATGAGAATGGCCATGTCGTTGAATCACATCCCGACGTGAAAATTGAAGGGAAAAGGTTTTTTGTTCCAGGCGATATGTCGGCAGCAGCTTTTTTCCTTGCTGCAGGATTGATTGTGCCCGGGTCACACCTGACGATTCAACATGTCGGACTCAATCCGACACGGAGGGGCATCCTCGATATTCTCAAAGCCATGGGAGGCACAATTGAGGTTGAACACGAAGAGGTGATCGAAGGCGAACCCATTGGCGACTTGGTGGTGAAGTACTCCGAATTGAAAAGTAATCTGGATTTGCGCGGTTCCGACATTGTCGACCTGATCGATGAAATTCCAATACTTGCCGTCACCGCTTTATTTGCCGAAGGGAAGTTCAGCATTCACGATGCGAAGGAGCTTCGTGCAAAAGAAACAGACCGGATTGCTGCAATGGTCCAGAATTTGCGATTGTTGGGATGCGATGTGGAAGAGTATGAAGATGGATTTTCTTTTGAAGGCGGGAAAGAATATACCGGCGCAGTCATTCCCAGCTTCCAGGATCATCGGATTGCGATGTCCTTTGGTGTCGCGGGGTTGAAAATCCCCAATGTGACCATCGAAGATATCGAATGTGCAGATATCTCATTTCCTGGATTCTGGAAGAAACTGTTCGATTCTTCGAATGCGTGATTACCCCTCTCTCAAAAAAGCACCGCGGTGAACCCCCGGGCTTCCGGCCGCTTCTTATTCCAAATTGACGACCTGATGCATAAATTTATCGAGTGCAAGTTCATTCCGCAGCCAGCGTAATAATTCCAACCCATATTTATTTAAAAAATAAATAATATTCATTTCCCGTTCCTGCAGGTTCGAATGAGGGAAGAGGCTGATCGCGACTTTATCCAATTGGCGAAGTGATATTTCATGCTGGCGCACCTGTGCCGCAATGGTCTTTTCTTTCAGATTGTTCAATGCTCCCTGCATACGTGTAAGAGTGTTCTCCATTGCCGGAACAAGTGTCGGGTCAATCGACTCTAATCCGTCCTTTAAGCTTGTCAAACTTTCAGAGACGGTTCCAAAGGTATTCGAAAATAATTCCTCGACTTTAAAATCAGAAATGGTAGCGGTAATCCGCTCTTTCAACGTACCGATATCCGAGAAGAAGTCCTTGGCCTCCAGTCCGTATTTCGTGATGATTTTTTGAATCCGTTCTTCGACGATCGTTGCACTGCATCGAGGATAGAGAATCGGTTCGGGAATCTTGAAACTCTCATAGAGCAGTTTAAATTGAGCAAAATATGCCACTTCACTCGGACCGCCGACATATGCAAGCGTCGGGAAGAGGTAATCCTGACAAATGGGGCGAAGGATGACGTTGGGACTAAAGAGATTGGGATCCGTATTCAATAACTCCAACAGCTCTTCTTTACTGAAAGTTCGGCGTGCACCTTTCAAGGAGAATCCTCGTTCGTGAGGTTCAATGGCATACCGCCCGCCATTGTGAAAGAGAAAAAGGTTTACCGCTCTTGGCTTAACCTGTGCATGATACTGCTTTTCGAGCAGTTCGCTTTGTGTAATGACCAGTTGACATGATTTTGAGATATTATTTAATTCTTGTTCGAAAACCGGCTTGAGTATCTTTTTGGTATCCGGGTTATGCGGGTCGAAAAAGATTAATCCGGAATCCTCAAGCAAAACATTTATGAGATGAATGAATGCCCTGCTGAAGCTCATCCCTTTTTGGTATGCAGTTTCGAAGAGTTCGAAGACTTTAGGAGAAAAGTCAGTCGTGGTCAGCGATTGGCGCAGTGCGGCAAAGAGCGTTACGATAGATTCGTCTAAATGAACACTGCCCACCGCGCCAATGTTATTCGTCTGGGTCTGTTCATCGTGAGGATAATGAAGCTGCTGAAGCTCATTGGAACCATTCAGGAAAGAGAACGAGCTTACTTCTTCCATGTCATGATCTTCTCCTTCAAGCCAAAAAATAGGGACAAAGTTGTTCTCCGGATATTGCTGAGAGAGCTGTTCCGTGAGTTTCAGCGTTGTGAGGATCTTATAGAGAGTGTATAAAGGTCCCGTAAAAAGACCGACTTGCTGACCGGTGACCACCGCAACAGTATTCTCGTTCAACAGAAGATCAATATTGGCTAACGTCTTTATACCGCAGTGGAAATCACGATTCTGGTTTAAGAGCACTTGAACAATCGAAGATCGGTCAAGCTCTCTCTGCATAACGTCATTGATTCGGGATTGCCACACCTGTTTATCGCGAAAATCGCCATTATAAAAATCTTTCACGCGATTAAAATGATCTATATAATCCACAAAGAGGCGGGAAAAACCTGATTCCTCAGATTGGAGTTCGCTAAAGGGAATGAAATTCATAGGCATAGGAGAGAATGGTTTATGATTGCGATTAGTTTATTTGACGGAGAGAATAAGTTTTTTCATCAGTTCAGAGAATTGTTCTTTTACGGTATCGGCGGTTGCGGTCACTTCCGCATGCGACAGTTTATTTTGAGAAATGCCGGCGGCTAAGTTTGAGATGAGTGAAATTGCAATGGTTTTCATTCCGAGTGCGGATGCAGTGTAGATCTCAGGAACGGTCGACATTCCAACAGCATCGACACCCAGCCGCTTCAACATCTGAATTTCAGCTGGAGTTTCATATGCTGGACCTTTAAGCCAACAATAAGTGCCCTCTTTCAATGCTATTTTTAGCTGTGAAGCACATTGCAGCAACTTCTGCTGCATTGTTGAATCAAAATATTCAAGTGGATGAGAATGCGGGAAATCTTGTTGCATATCTTTTGACTGGCCTTGCAGGAACGTGAGATTGATGATATCCTTGATAAGCATCAAATCGCCTGCAGAAAAGCTGCTGTTTAATCCGCCGGCCGCATTCGTAATAATGAGCTTTTTTATCCCTAATCGATAGGCAATAACTATTGGGAAGACTACCTGGTCAAGTTTTCCTGATTCATAGAAATGGATGCGCCCCTGGAATATAAGAAGTGGCATCGAGCGGGCAGCATCTTTCTTCAAGTACCCAAAAACAAGTCTCCCGGCATGGCCTTGAACTGAGGAAACAGGGTAATGTGGTATTTCAGATGCAAGAATGGATGAAACGACGTTGATATTTTCAGAAAATTCGCCTAATCCAGAGCCTAAAACAAGTGCAAGTCGGGGTTTGAAATCAGTTTTCCGTCGGATGTAATGAATTGCATCATAAATCTTTTTATTCTTTATCAAATTTGTTTCGATCATGAGGTTGCAGGAGGAACGTGCTCCGTAATTATTCTTTAGGCGGTTTATGACAATATCTGCATCTCGCCTCGTAAAGATCTTTTGCGCCAACGACAACGCGTTCATGCTGATCGCTCTTTCGTTGAGTCCGATCTGCAGGATTTCCACATACTACGCAAATTGCTAAGGTCTTGGTGATATATTCAGCTATAGCAAGGAGTTGGGGCATCGGTTCGAAAGGATTTCCTTTGTAGTCCTGATCGAGCCCGGCGACGATAACTCGTTTCCCTTGATCCGCTAATTGATTGCAAACACCGACGATATTCGATTTAAAAAATTGGCCTTCATCAATTCCAACAACCTGCGCATCACCTGTTAATTTCAAAATTTCACTCGCATCCTCGATTACTTTCGCATTTAAAAATTGTTCACTGTGCGAAACGATGTGCTCCGGACTGTATCGAGTATCGATTTTTGGTTTAAAAACGACAACCTTCTGCTGCGCAATTTGTGCACGACGGAGTCGGCGGATGAGTTCCTCTGTTTTACCGCTGAACATACAGCCGCAAACCACCTCTATCCATCCGGTGTTTCGTGGAACATTATGTAATGCAGACGTATCCATATCTATTTTTTCAGTTTAAGGGTGCGGAACAAGTTCTTTTTTGTGAAAGCGAACGGAAGAAGGGATGTGAGTTTGATAATTTTTATTCGTTTCCTCGCATCCATCATAACAAAATCTATATTTCCTGCCAGATCTGAAAGGACCTGCCGACAAGCGCCGCACGGAGGTGTATATCCACGGTCATCTGAGACCACTGCAATCGCTGCGAACTGAGTCGATCCGGAGGATATTGCCTTAAAGATCGCAACCCGTTCTGCACAAATGGTGAGTCCATAGGAGCTGTTTTCGATATTACATCCGGTAAAAATCTTGCCATCCTTCGTCAACAACGCTGCACCAACTCTGAATTTTGAAAAAGGCGCATATGCAAGAAGCTTCGCTTGACGGGCGGCTTCCGCAAGTCCCTGATAATCTTTTTTCATAAACTCCATAACGAATGTGGATGATCGTTCAATAAAAAAAATATAGAGAAGATTCGACTGAGATGCAATTTGAGAGGAATGTTAACGAAACGGCCTACCGTGCTGCCCGATGGAGGCAATGAAACCGGAGGGAATGATGGTGCTGAATCTCCCGGATTTCTTCCATGCCTTATTTTAGAAAATGACTTTTGACAACCGGAGGCGTTGAATAAACGCACGCTTCGCGTGCGAAACCATTTGACTTCCAGTTGTCGGCCTGCCTGCGTGCCCGCCTTCCGTCCCGCAAAACGGGATTCGGCGGCAGGTCGAAGAAACTTCCGCATACACAATTCGTGCTTTGACGGACAAGTTCGCTTACACACCTCTGTACTTCAGCGGACTAATCGGCTGGCAGGGAATCCCACTATAATTCGTCGATCATGATCAAAACAACCCACTCTCCAGAGTGGATTCACATTGTAATTCAATCCATTAATAATTATATTCGAATGTTAAGGGATGAGATCTATGAAAATAACACTGAGAAAATTGCTGAAACCATTTATTATTGCCGTCATTGCCGGATTGATCCTCTTTTTCCTGTTTAATAACCTTCTCATGCCTTTCTATGTTCAAAAAGGGAAGATAACGAAGGTTCCCGACGTTATTGGATTATCTCTTGACGATGCGAAACTGAGGATTAAGGAATCCGGTCTTGATCCCAAAGAAGCGGAATACAAAAGTGACAAGCGATATAAAATCGGTACCATCACCATGCAAAATCCCGTTGCCGAATCGGAAGTAAAGCAAGGGAGAGGGGTCTATTTAACGATCAGTGGAGGGGAAGAACTTGTAGAAGTCCCGAACTTGAAAGGCAAATCTGTTCGGGAAGCGGTTTTTAATCTTGAAAAAAGCAGCCTCAAGCTCGGGTCCATAACATACGAACCTTCAGAGGAAATATTCGCCAACACGATCATTCGCCAGGAAATTTTGCCTGGTGCAAAAATAAGAGCAGGAAACATCATCAATGTGACGGTGAGTCAAGGGCGACCGACGGACAAGATTCCTTTGCCGGATGTTTCCTTAAAAACCCTGAATGAAGCAGAGAAAATTCTGACAGACAATGGATTCCGATTAGGAAAAACAACCTATCAGACGAATCCAGATGTCCTGCCGAACACGGTTCTGGAACAATCTCCGCGTGCCGGCGAACTTCTACAATTGGGCCATTCCATCGATCTGGTGATAGCACAAAAGCCAGAACAAGAAAAATAAATCCGGAAATGAATCAGATGATAAAAATTGCACCGTCATTGCTTGCTGCCGATTTTAGTCTCCTCGGGAAACAGATTGCGGAAGCAGAACAGGCTGGAGCCGATTGGATCCATCTCGATGTCATGGATGGACATTTTGTTCCGAATATTACATTTGGGCCGCCGCTTGTCAGTGTTGTGCGTAAATGCACGAAACTTCCGTTGGATGTGCACCTCATGATTGAAGAACCGGACAGATTACTCACTTCATTCCGGTCGGCGGGTGCCGATATCATCACCGTTCATCAGGAAACCTGTCCCCATCTCTACCGGACGATTCAGTCAATAAAAGAAAGCGGCAGCAAAGCGGGTGTTGCATTGAATCCGTCAACTCCCGTTTCACTGATTCAGGAAATTGTCGATGAAATCGATCTGATCCTCATTATGACCGTGGAACCTGGATTTGGCGGGCAGCACTTTATTAGCCATATGCTCAGGAAAATACGGGAAACTCGAGACCTGATCGATCAATCAAAAAGGGATATTTTCCTCGAAGTCGACGGAGGAATAGACAAACAGACTGCACGTTCGGTCGTTGATGCAGGCGCAACGGTCCTGGTCGCGGGAACATCGGTGTTTCGCGCGAAAACTATCGCGACGGGACTATCCGCTCTCCGATCTGCCGTGACCGAGTGACGGCACTGTCGGCCATTACACCGCAGAGAACAGGTTCTCTGCCATGGCCTCTGGACACGGCATTGATAATTCCCATTTTATCTCTTGCTTCTTTCTCGTAGAGTACTTAATATCTGTCGATTAAATTGTTTGAACTGTTAATTTATTATCGTGGTAAGCGAGAAATACTTTAGCAAAGAAGGAATTGGATCATGATGCTCGATAAAATAGATTGCGAATTATTGGAAGTTCTGCAGGTCGAAGGCAGAACGAAACGGAATGAGTTAGCGGAAAAAGTGGGGCTCTCTCTTCCGGCGGTCAGCGAACGGATGCATAAGCTCGAAGAAGAAGGGATCATCGAGGGATATTACACGAAACTGAATTATAAGCGCCTCGGTAAAGACATTACGGCATTCGTCATTGTCACCGTCGACTCATCGAAGCACTATCAAACATTCCTTGAACATGTATCGAAAACAGATGACATTCAAGAATGTCATGCGATCACCGGTGATGGCACGCATTTACTGAAGGTACGGACAGAAAACACGGACGGATTGGAAAAATTATTGTCGAAAATTCAGTCGTGGCAGGGAGTGGCGAGTACAACGACGAGCCTCGTACTCTCAAGTCCAAAGGAAACGACAAAAATAAAAATCAACGCTCAAAAAATATAAACACCATGGTCTCATCGCCCTCAGAGCGACTTCAATCGTGCCTACTCGCAATGTGAATCATTGCTTTTCATTTCCCTTCTTCCTACTTTCACAACAACCATGAGGTGATCATTGGAGTTCTCGAGAATAACATATACCGTCGAAAAACGTATCGCGATCGTCTCGCTCAACTGGCCGGAAGTACAAAACGCGCTTGATGATAAGATGGTCTCTGAATTGACCCAGGCGTTTGTGCAAACACAACGGGATGCCGCGGTAAAAGCAGTGATCCTGCGCGCAGAAGGAGATTCCTTCTGTTCGGGAATGCACCGGTCGTACCTCCAGCGGATAGCAAAATACGACTTTAATCAGAACCTGCAGGATTCTACCGAATTGATGAAGCTGTTTCAGCAGATTTATACGTTAAGAAAACCGGTGATTGCACTTGTTCAGGGAGAGGCGCTTGCCAGCGGATGCGGACTGGCAACGATCTGTGATTTTGTTATTGCCGCCCGGGAAACCGCAACGTTCGGCTATACGGAAACGACCGTAGGATTCATTCCCGCCATCGTCCTGATTTTTTTAGTTCGGCGAATTGGCGAGGGACGGGCCCGGGAGCTGGTCTTGCGCGGCAATACGATTGATGCGGAGGAAGCCTTGAAACTCGGTCTGATCAGCAAGGTAGTACCGTCGATCGATTTGGAGAAAACGGGACTGCAGCTGGCGAATGAATTGATTACCAATAACAGCGGTACATCGATGGGTTTAATTAAGGAGCTTCTTGCCCGGGTGTATGGCATGGAGACCGGCGATGCGTTGGACTACGCCTCGCATCTCAATGCCTTGACCCGTATGACCGATGACTGCAAACGCGGGATCGACGCTTTCCTCAATTCCAAACCTCTCACGTGGTAATCAAAGAGCCGGGGAACCCATGAAGCAACTGTCCGATACGATACGAAGCATTCCTGATTTTCCCAAGAAGGGGATTATGTTTCGCGATATTACCACGCTTCTCAAGGATGCGGAAGCACTCCAAACGTCCGTGAATCTCCTGAAGACGCATTATGAAAAATCCAGGATTGATAAAGTGGTGTGTATCGAATCCCGAGGATTTATCCTCGGATCTGCATTGGCGGTGAGTCTCGGCGCAGGTTTTGTCCCGATAAGGAAAAAAGGAAAGCTTCCTTCTCACGTCATTCGGGAAGAGTACGCACTGGAATATGGAACCGATGTTATTGAAATGCACATGGATGCTCTCCAGCCGGGAGACCGTATTTTACTGCACGATGATTTATTGGCCACCGGAGGCACGATGTGTGCCGCGGTCAAATTGGTCGAACAACTTCACGCAACGATCGTTGGCATTTCATTCCTGATCGAACTTTCATTTCTTCAGGGACGAACGCATCTGAAGGATTTCGATATTTATTCGCTCGTACAGTATGACCGCGAATCCTGAAGTCCGGGATGTGCGCACGCACCTGACGGCACGTGATATTCGAGATTTGATGGCAAGAAATAATTTAAAGGTCTTATCGTGAAGACAATTATCGAACCGTTTAAGATAAAATCTATTGAACCCATCAAATTTACGACGGAGCTCCAGCGGGAGTCCATCCTTCGCAAAGCATTCTTCAACCCTTTTCTTATCCCTGCGGATGACGTCCTGATCGATCTGCTCACGGACAGCGGAACTTCTGCCATGAGTGCAAAACAATGGGCGGGGATAATGGATGGAGATGAATCCTACGCAGGCTCCAAAAGTTTTTATCGTTTTGAAAAAACTGTCCGGGATCTTACGGGATTTCATCATATCATTCCCACGCACCAGGGCCGGGCTGCAGAGAAAATTCTCTTTTCCATCGTTGGCGGGAAAGGCAAATGGATTCCGAATAATACACACTTCGACACGACACGTGCGAATGTAGAATACTCGGGGGCAGAGGCAGTGGATCTTCTGAACGAGACGGGGAAACATCCGGAGCTCAAAGCCGACTTCAAGGGAAACATGGACACTGCGGCTCTGGAGAAATTCATTCAGGACAAGGGTGCGGAACATATCCCTCTGTGTCTGATAACCGTGACCAACAATTCGGGCGGAGGGCAGCCCGTGTCGATGGAAAATATCAGGCAGACAAAAAAAATACTTCAGCACTACCACATTCCGCTGTTTCTTGACGCCTGCCGGTTTGCGGAAAATGCATACTTTATCAAATTACGTGAGAAGGGATATGCCGATAAATCTGTCCGGGAAATTGCCCGGGAGATGTTTTCATTGGCCGACGGCTGTACAATGAGTGCAAAAAAAGATGCCCTCGCAAACATCGGCGGTTTTCTGGCGATGAATGACAGCGCCCTCGCATCGAAATCAAGAAATCTGTTAATTGTTACGGAAGGATTTCCGACCTACGGCGGGCTGGCGGGGCGTGACCTCGAGGCGATTGCTCAAGGCCTGGAAGAAATTCTCGATGAAGATTATCTCCGATATCGAATCCGTTCCGTGGAATACCTTGGAGACAAGTTCAGTGCGATGGGCATCCCGATCGTTCAACCGCCTGGAGGACATGCAATTTATATTGACGCCAAGAGGCTCCTGCAGCATATTCCGCCTCATGAATATCCCGGACAGGCGGTGGTCAGCGAGTTCTTCCGCCTTGGTGGAATTCGATGCGTGGAGATTGGAAGCGTCATGTTCGGCAAATACGATACAACGACCGGATCGTTGATCTCTCCGCCGATGGAGTTAGTACGCCTGGCCATTCCACGTCGTGTCTATACGCAAAGCCATATGGATTATGTGATCGAAGTTGCAGAGAATGTTTTTAAAAATCGCACGAATTTAAAAGGGTTCCGAATTATAGAAGAAGCGCCGATGCTCCGACACTTTACAGCAAAATTTGAAAACCTCGTCTAGCGAGATTTTCCTCATCATTTTCAAAAAAGCATTGCTTCCGTAGCACAATCTTCCTAACTTCGTTTAGGCGAATAATCCAGAAATTGTAGAAATTTATGATCACCTGTTCAGTGTGTCAGGCAGAAAACGACCAATATGTGACCATCTGCAAACAATGCGGCGGTTATTTGCAGAATCGTGTGCCTAATTTAGACCTGTTTGACGTTTTGTGGAAGATCATTGAGAATCCCAAAAATGCTTTTCAATTGATCGTTCGTTCTGAGCATAAAAACTATGCCGTGTTTCTTTATACACTTTCCGGTATTGCGCTCTCTTTTGCAGGATTATGGCATTTCAAACTGGGGGACCGTTTCGAAAATATTCTCCTGATCATTTTTCTGGCGATTCTGATCGGTATTCCCATGGGACTGGTACTCAGTCCAATAGCATCGTCGCTTCATTGGATGATATCGAAAATCCTGGGCTGCAAAACTTCCTTTCGGAATTCCCTGGGGATCACCAGTTATTCATTAACGCCTGTAGTGTTATCGCTGTTTTTCGTATTACCGGTCGAATTACTGACTTTTGGAATGTACTTGTTCACCTTTAATCCGCCGCCCATCACCGTCAAACCAATGCCTTACGTGATACTGATCGGATTTGATGGTCTTCTCACACTCTGGTCATGGGTTCTCCTGATCATAGGGACGAAAGTGGGGAATCAGACGAGCTGGTGGAAATCAGTAACAATCAGTGCGCTGGTCTATGGAATTATCCTTGGCGGATTACTGTCTGTCGGTGAATATACCATCAGCAGATTTTAACGCGGCGACGCCCCAGGCCTGAATGACGAGAGAAAAATTTGAGGATATTGCCGAAAAAGTTTTTGAACAGTTGCCAAAGTTGTTCGGTGATAAAATTGATAATGTGCATATTGTGGTAGAGGATTATCCGTCAGAAGAAGTGATGCATGGGCTCCATGTGAGTAAAAGAGGGCTTCTGGGATTGTATCAGGGCGTACCATTGACTCATCGCGGATCCTGGTACGGAACAAGTCCGACGACTCCAGATAAAATTTCGCTCTATCAGGCAAACATTGAAGCCGAATGCAAAAACGATGAGGAAGTGTCCGAGCGTATTCAGGAAGTATTGCTTCATGAACTCGGGCATTACTTCGGGATGAACGAGACGGAAATTCGGAATGCCATGAAAAATTTTAAACCAACGAATTATTAATTTCTAGAAAGAATCCAATGTCTAAAGTTATTTTACAGATTTCCTATGAAATCAAACCGGAGACACGCGAGGCCTATCTTGCTCTTGCGGCTGAATTGAAGCGCCATTTTGCCGGCGAGCAAAAGAAGAATTACTCCATCTTCGAACAAAAAGGGAAGAAGAACTTTTTTATTGAAGAATTCGTCTGCAATTCGGTTGAAGAATATGAGGCGCTCGAAGATGGGATGACGGAGAGCGGCGAAGAACTCGTGAATCGGCTTGAGACATATTTGAAAGACGGAAAAGCCCGGTACGCGACTCTAATAGAAATTTAGTTGTCCCCGACCCTTCGTTGTGTCGATGAGGCGGCATTCCATGGCCCTATTTCAAATTCGTTATCATTGAATTCAAACGAATTTGAATGAATGTCGAGTGGGACCATCGATAATATTTTTTAAATCGGGCGATTGCCGGGAACGAGACGTAAGAGTATTTCGTTTATCATGAGAGAAAAAGGTGAAAAGTATCGAAACGAAAATTAGAATAATTTATTGAGGTCGCTTGAGACTTCATTTTAAAATAGTCATCAATAGTTCATTTGTGATTTTGTTCTTGACCAGTGCATTGTATGCTGACTGGGGACATTTCCATGAGTCCTTTCCTGCAGCAGACGGATTGAG
Source organism: Ignavibacteriota bacterium (assembly GCA_003819715.1). Classification (GTDB taxonomy): domain Bacteria; phylum Bacteroidota; class Ignavibacteria; order UBA10030; family UBA10030; genus Fen-1298. The sequence goes on from RPQN01000113.1 coordinate 12,104, forward strand.
CCGAATATTTAACCACGACTGTGGAAGCAACGAAATTCACAAACCTCTTCAACCTACCGATTTTTGTTCTCTTTGTTTTCAACTTTCTACATTTCAAAGTCTCGTCAGTGCCTTTGACCATAACGCATCAGTGCAAAGCGTTTCACCCGTTGTTATCCCGGTGTTCACCGCTTCGATCGATGGGCGCATCTGGCAACCCATCGGCAGAGCTCCTCCTCAATTCAGTTGATATCGTCTTACGACCTCATGCCGTCCTCCGGTACGTTGCATAACGTAATGGAATTCAGGTCATGCGGAACTGGCCCCTGGCTTTTAGTCATCAGCTGATATCGGCATCATTATTATTATAAAATTTGAGGGAATCATACCATGATTCGTCGAGCGTGGTTCGCACCATTCATGTTCGTTTTATTGTTTCGGCCGGACGATTTTCTTCATGCACAATCAAAGGAAGGATCTCCGTTCGATCAGTCTAAATTTGTTCCGGATATTGCATTCATACTCGATATTTCCGGTGTGGCAAGAGATATTCCAGATCAACAGTACACCGCGCTCACCATTCCCGGTTTCAATTTCCCCTTTCTCAATCAGCCGAGCACTTCCGGGCTCAATGTAAAACGCGGCATGAATTTCAATTATGGTGAGCTGTCTCTCTATTCCGTTGTCGATCCGTATTTTGATCTCTTTGCTGTGCTCGATCTTGCACCGGAAAGTGCGGGATTGGCAGAAGCATATTTTACGACCAGGAAACTCCCTTATGGATTTCAAATAAAAGGCGGAAAATTTCTCTCGAGTTTTGGCAGGATCAATGAACAGCACGAACATTTTTGGGATTTTGCCAACAGGCCGCTCATTGCAACAGCATTATTCGGCGAGGAAGGCTTGAATGAGACCGGCGTTCAGGTGAGATGGGTGGCACCGACATCGTTTTTTCTCATGGCGGGAGCCGAAGCGCTGAATGGTTTAAATGATCAAAGTTTCGGCACCATGGGCTTTCGCGAACCCGGAGGCAGCATCGCGGTGAAACCGGTACAGGGGCCGAATCTCTATACTGGAATTATTCGCGCTTCATTCGATATTGAAGAAGCATCGTTTCTCCTGGGTGTCTCCAATGCGCTGGGAACAACCAGAAATGATCAGGGCTTTTCCGGAGGGAAGGGAAACGCTGTCGATGCGACGACTGATATTGTGGGAGGCGATCTCACCGTCAAATATTCGCTTGACGCAATTCGTTTTGTATCACTTCAAGGTGAGTTTATGGCGCGTGCAATGAGCGGAACGGAGTACTCGAACGATACGGTGCCAACGGGTGGATATCGGTTGGGCA
>RPQN01000114.1 GCA_003819715.1 Ignavibacteriota bacterium
GCCGACCCGGAGCGGCACCATCAAATCGGCGGTGGGGATCGGATCGCTGCTTGCCGAAGGCATCGGCGATACCATCCGCGTCTCGCTCACGGATAACCCGGTGAAAGAAGTGGAAGTGGGGAAAGAAATTCTGCGTTCGCTGAATCTCGCATCACGGAATGTCGAGCTTATTGCCTGTCCGACATGCGGCCGCATTGAAGTCGATCTGTTTAAAATCATGGGCGAACTTGAAACGAAACTGGCCCACGTGAAGAAACCGGTTACCATTGCGGTACTCGGCTGCGTGGTGAACGGACCCGGAGAGGCAAGTTCCGCCGATATCGGCATTGCGGCAGGAAAAGGAGTCGGCATTCTGTATCGCAAAGGGGAGATGATCAGACGGGTCAAAGAGTCTGAAATCGTCGCCGCGATTCTGGAAGAAGTTGAAAAGTTTCAGCCGAAGTCGTAGGGGCGCAGCATGCTGCGCTCGACCTAAGGATGTGTGCATTTATAATTTCCGATTGAGCAATTGTTCTGAGAAATCCCGATCTTTCATTAAACGATCGGGATTTTTTTATCCTTCTTGTTGGGGATATCATTGTTCAGGAATAATTGGATTACATAATTTACGGGAAATAATATGAGACGAATAGCGTTGTCCGTTTTCCTCATGCTTTCATCTGCCGCGTCGTTTTCTTCTGCGCAGGATCAGCTGGTTTATTTTGGAACTCATTCGGCAGGCGCGGGACTTGGAATTTCCGTTGCACATTTTAATTCCCAAACCGGTGTGCTCACGTACCCGGAGCTGGTGTGTGAAGCCGAGTCACCGGCATATTTCATAATTCATCCGGATGGCAAGCATCTGTATACCTGCAATTCCAACGATTTCTCAAAAGGATTCACCGGCCGAACGATCAGCGCGTACGCAATCGAAAAACCAACGGGAAAATTGACGTTCCTCAACCGCCAATCGAGCGGGGGCGACGATCCCAGTTTTGTGTACGGTGACGCTACCCGGAAATATCTGCTGACCGCAAATTATGTCGGCGGAGGCGTCGGGGTTCTTCAGCTGAACTCGGATGGAAGCCTTGGGCCCGTGAGTGCCCGAATAACTCACACCGGTAAAAGTATCGATACCATCCGGCAAACAAAGCCTTATGCGCATTCCATTAAAACGGATCCCACAAATAAGTTTGCACTTGCTGCAGATTTGGGTCTCGATAAGCTTTTCATTTACCGGTTTCATGAGGAGGATGGAACTCTGACACCCAATACGATTCCGTTTGTTCAATGTCCGGCCGGATCCGGTCCGCGGCATTTTACGTTTAGCCGTGACGGCCGGTATCTCTATCTGCTGACGGAGATGGGAAGCACCCTCCTGACGTTTGCGTGGGATCCGGAACATGGGAATTTGACACACCAGCAGACCATTTCAACTCTTCCTTCAGGTTTTACAGGCGTCAATACCTGTGCCGAAATTGATGTTCATCCCAATGGTAAATTTCTCTACGCAACAAACCGCGGCCACGACAGCATCGTTCTCTGTGCTGTTGATTCTTTAACCGGCCTGCTTTCGGTGGTGGAACATTATTCAACTCAGGGTCATAAACCGCGCAATTTTGCGTTTGATCCGACCGGCCAATGGATCATTGTGACGAATCATGCAAGTGATAACGCGGTCGTGTTTCATGTGGACGGGATCTCCGGTCGTTTAATGCAGCATGGAGCACCGGTGCATGTGCCTTCGCCGTTCTGTGTCCGCTTTTTGTCTCTGAACTAATTGATGAAAAATATGCCGTCGATGAACATCTCCTCTCCGACGTGAGGATGGAGGATACGGTTTGATTTTATTGAATCGTATGGCGGGGGGCATTCCGGCCGGGGATCTGCAAAAATGATCAAATTTATTTCAAGTGTGTTTTAAACCTTTTCCGCAAGAGTTCATCAAACTAGAGAAGTCACAACATAAGGAGAAATACAATGAAACGACTTACAGTATTGATGGCGGCGGTCTTCGTGCTTTTCAGCGCTCAACTTTACAGCCAGCCCCACGATGCAAAGATGGTAAAAAAGTTTATGGAAAAGCTCAATCTCACCGACGAACAAAAGAAGGAGGTTGAGAAAATCCATGCCGATGCGGAGAAACAGGCCATTGCCCAGAAGGCAAAGGGAGAGACTGCACGGGTTGATCTTCAGCAGCTGTTGAAGGCGGATGTTCCTGATAAATCCGCTATTGAAAAGAAGATCAATGATATCTCTGATCAGCAGGCGCAGATGAAAATGATCAGAGTAAACTCCTGGTTTGCGATCAATAAATTACTCAATCCGGAGCAGCAAAAAACCTGGAAAAAGGCGCTGGAACACGGTCAGGAACTCCGGGCTCACAGGATGATGAATGAGATAAGAGAACATCGCAAGCGCATTCCGCACCCGGAAACACCGATGAAAGAGTCGGAATAACTCAGCCTCGATACACCAATGAAAAACGCGGGTCGATTGAAGAAATCGGCCCGTTTCTTTTTCCGCCTCAAGGTCCAAGTCATCAGAAACGTAAGAATCCTTTTCCGGAACTCCGCATCTCACCAATATGTTTAAAGAGTAAAGGAGAACGAATTTGCCTGTTTACGATTATCGCTGCGAAGAGTGTCATTCGACTTACGATGTTTTTCATAAAGGCCGGGAAATTCAAGAAGATGTCGTCTGCCCCTCTTGCGGTTCAACGAACCACAAGAAATTAATGTCCGTTCCGGTGGTTTCCATGGGGTCCGGTTCTTTGAGTTCAAAAAAATCAAATGCCTCCTCCTGCGATTCCGGAAGTTGTTGCGGAGGATCCTGCGGGTTGAATTAACGGAATGCCCCCGATCAATGGTCCGGCACTACGGGGTGCTGCGATTATCCGGCAGCACGTTTTTTCTGCACTTGAATAATAAAAGAAATGTATTTCCGAAACGATGAGTGATGACGACGACACAAATTTTACTCTATGCAGGAATTGTCATTGCACTGTTATACTATGCAAAACAGGCAATCCAACGATCACGGATGAAACAGTATTCTGCCTCTGAGGTCGCCAAAAAGTTAAAAGACTCTTCGGTCCTTTTGCTGGATGTACGGACAAAAAATGAACGGGATCGCGGTTCTATCCAGGGATCGATGCACATTCCCCTCGGCACTATGGTTGAGAGATTGAATACGCTCGAAAAGTATAAGGAAAAAGAAATTATCTGCTTTTGCCAGTCGGGCAGCAGAAGCCGTACTGCGGTGTCTCTGTTGACAAAGAATGGTTTTCATGCGGTGAATATGAAGGGCGGAATAGCCGAATGGAATTACCGCCTCATAGGGGAAAAGAAATGAAATACGGACTCTCCAAAACTACCGATTTATCTTTCGAGCAGGCGATGGACAAGGTAACGGAGGAATTGAAGAAAGAGGGATTCGGCGTCCTGACATCGATAGATGTGAAAGAGACTCTGAAGAACAAGCTCCATGTCGACTTCCCCCGGTACACCATTCTTGGCGCATGCAATCCCCCATTTGCATATCAGGGATTACAATCGGAAGAAGAATTGGGACTATTGCTGCCGTGCAATATCATCGTGTTTGAAAAAGGGGGGAAGGTCACTGTTTCCATTTTCGATCCGATGGTCATAACGAAGATTGTAGAAAAAAATGAGTTTGTCGGTATCGCACAGGAAATGAAAACGCGGCTTGAACGCGTTATCGCAGCAGTTTAACAATGTAAATATGAATTACTGGTACCTTACTTGAAGGAGTACGTGATGGCAGAACAATTAACAAAAGATACTTTTTTACAGAAAGTGTTTAATTACGAAAAAAATAATGAATGGAAATTTGAAGGCGAAATTCCGGCCGTCATAGATTTTTGGGCGCCATGGTGCGGGCCATGCCGTATGGTCGGCCCGATCATTGATGAACTGTCGAAAGAATATGCCGGCAAGGTCAATTTCTACAAGGTCAACGTGGATAATGAACAGGAAGTTGCGGGCATATTTGGCATTCGCAGCATTCCCTCGATGCTGTTCATTCCCATAGAAGGCAAACCGAAAATGTCGGTCGGGGCGCTGCCCAAAGAAGCACTCGTTGATGCGATTTCCAAAGAATTAAACATTGCCGTAAACTGATTCGGGCCGCGTTTCATGGGTTGACTTTTTGCATCATGATGCATAAGAAGGGAGCACTGTACCGTTGAGATTGTGGACTATCCATCCGCGGTATCTCGATGCAAAAGGACTGGTTGCGGTCTGGCGGGAAGCACTGCTGGCTCAAAAAGTGCTGCAGGGAAGGACGGCGGGCTACCGTCATCACCCGCAGCTGATCCGGTTTAGGCAGCATTCGCGGCCGGTCGCGGTCATTGCCGCCTATTTGCGTCACATCCTCCAGGAAGCCGTCTCCAGGGGTTATCATTTCAATGGAAAAAAGATATCCCGGTCGCACTTTTCCGGATCTCTCATGGAAACCGATGGACAGCTTCTGTATGAATGGCAACATCTCAAACGCAAACTTCGGCTTCGTGACTATCAACACTACCTCGCACTTCAATTGATCGAGAATCCAAAGCCTCATCCGCTCTTCCGAATGAGGAATGGCCCGCCCCGGGATTGGGAACGGATGAAATAGAGAGGGGTTGGGATTGTTCATTTCTCACTGATCCCTTATCTCATTCCCCCTTTGCTCTTTCCATCTGTTTTCTTTACCTTTCCACGTTGTACACTCGCCTCATTCAAAAGGAAATGGACTGCCATGAAACCAGGTCAATTACTGCCGATCGTGTTGAGCGTACCCTTCATCCTGGTGCTCATGATTGGATGTTCCGTCTCAAAAGAAATGAGCACCGATTTGATCCCGGTCGTAAAGTCCTTCGAGCTTCAGAAATTTCTGGGAACGTGGTATGAAGTGGCACGCCTTCCACACTCGTTTGAAAATGGATTGGATAAAGTGACCGCTCAATATTCGTTGCGTGATGATGGAAAAATAGATGTGCTCAATAAGGGATTGAAAAAAGAGACAGGGGAATGGAAGGAAGCCAAAGGCAAAGCCCGGATGAAAGAACCGGGAGCGGGGGCTTTTCTTGAAGTGAGTTTTTTCTGGATTTTCTATGCCGACTATAAAGTCATTGCGCTCGATACGGTTGGCTATTCCTATGCCATGATCACCAGCAGCTCAAAGTCCTATTTATGGATATTGAGCCGGACCCCTGCGATGGATGATGCGGTCTATCAATCGTTAATTCGCAAAGCAGAAAAATGGGGATTCAACATCTCTGAGATCTATAAAGTACCTCAATAAGAGCAGTCATCATCCACCACCACCAGAAAGAACGGACCAACATTATGGAACTGAAAAATTCGTGTGCCATCGTCACCGGCGGAGCAATGGGGATTGGTTTTGCGACGAGCAAACGGCTTCTCCAGGAAGGTGCCGTGGTAACCATCTGGGATTTAAATGAAGCCGCCCTGAAACAGGCAAAAAAAGAACTTTCGGTTCTGGGAAAAGTTTTTGTCCACCCATGCGATGTGACGAAAAAAACACAGGTCTATAAACTCGCAAAAATTGCAAAGAAGGAAATGGGCAGGGTGGATATCCTGGTCAACAATGCCGGCTATGTTTCCGGAGGAGAATTTCTGGACAAGCCCGACGCCGATTGGGAACGGACTATCGATGTCAATTTGACGTCATTGCTCTATACCACACGAGCCGTGCTTCCTGAGATGTATGACCGCAATCGGGGGCATGTGGTGAATATTTCATCCGCTGCCGGAACAATCGGCGTCGCAGGTCTGGCAGTGTATGCCGCGACAAAATGGGCGGTCTGGGGCTTAACAGAATCCCTCCGGATGGAAGCGCTCGGGAACGGGAAAACCGGCGTAAAATATTCTACGATTCATCCGGGGTATATTGCGACAGGGATGTTTGAAGGTGCAAAGCTCGGAATCCCGGGCCGGTGGATTGTACCGCTGGTGAAGAATCATGATGTTATTGCAAAAGCGATTGTTCTGGATGCTTTGAAGAAAGGGAAATATTCACCCAAACGGCCCAGCACGATAAATCTCAATCTCCGTCTCAGATCCTTGATGCCGGATCGATGGTTTCAACGATTCCTGATCCTGATGGGAGTTGCAGGGAGTATGAAAACCTGGTATGGCAGAGAGAAAAAAAATTCATAATCTTCGTCTTCATGAGTTGTTGAGTGTCCTGTCCGACGGAATCACACCAACGCGCACAGTGAACGAGGCGACCCTATGCCGGTAAAAAAACAAACCAAATCGTACAACCCCGCAACGGGTGAAATCATCGGCAGAACGCCTGAAAACACCGTCGAAGATTTGGAACGGGCGGTGGCTCAGGCAAAATCCGCTCAGCGTGAATGGGCCCGGTTAAGCTACCGGGACCGTGCACAATATCTTTTTGCGATCCGCGATTTTATAGTCGAGAATGCAGACCGGATTTCAGAGGTCATTTCCAAAGACAACGGAAAAACGAAAATGGACGCCCTGAGCACGGAAGTCCTTTCGGCATCGCTCGCGATCTCCTACTATGCAAAAAACGCAGAAAAGATACTGAAACGAAAACGTTTAACCGGCGGCAGTATATTAACAATCAATAAACGGTCGTATGTTGATCGGGTCCCTCTGGGGGTCGTGGGCATTATCAGTCCATGGAATTATCCGTTTTCCATACCGTTCCACGAAATTGCCATGGCGCTCGTCGCGGGAAATGGTGTTATACTCAAAGTGGCGTCCCAGTCGCTCGAAGTGGGCAAGATTATAAAAGAATGTGTGGATGCGGGAAAGCTGCCCAAAGACATTTTTCATCTCGTGAATATTCCCGGAAAAATTGCCGGCGATGCGTTTCTGAATTCTGGAATCAACAAGTTGTTCTTTACCGGTTCGGTTCCGGTTGGGAAGTACCTGATGGAAAAGGCGGCAAAACATCTTATTCCGCTTTCGCTGGAGTTGGGCGGCAATGACGCGATGATCGTCTGTCAGGATGCGAATCTCAATCGGGCTGCAGGCGGTGCGATCTGGGCCGGACTATCAAATTCCGGGCAGTCATGTGCAGGGATAGAGCGGATCTATGTCGAAGCAGCGGCGTACGATGAATTTCTTTCATTGTTAAAAATGAAGATGACTCATTTAAAACAAGGTGTCGACAATGATTCCGATGTCGATATCGGTTCTATGACCACCGAAGAGCAATGGAAGAAAGTTCAGGAGCATGTGAACGATGCGCTGAAGAAAGGCGCAACCGCGTTTCCTGAAATCCGGAAAATCGGGAAAAAAGGAAAGGGATTGTTCTGCCCGCCGGTTATTCTGGAAAATATTAAAGATGATATGAGGGTGGTGAATGAAGAAGTATTCGGGCCGGTACTGGCGGTGCAAAAAGTTGAGAATATCGATGAAGCGGTCGCCCGGGCTAATTCTTCAAAACTCGGATTAACCGCCTCCGTCTGGACGAAGGACCGGAGCAAGGGGCATGAAATAGCGTCCCGGCTCGAAGTGGGGTCGGTGATGATCAATGATCATCTCATGAGTCATGGACTTGCTGAAACTCCGTGGGGAGGATGGAAGGAATCAGGCATCGGCCGCACCCATGGATATATCGGTTTGGAGGAAATGACGCAGACGCGGTGTGTCGTCGATGATATTCTCCCCGGCGTCCAAAAGAATATGTGGTGGCATCCGCACGACAAAAATGTATATCTTGGACTGAAAGGTGCGCTGGAATTTCTGTATTCAAAGAACTTTGGAAAAAGAACTATTGGCGGTCTCAGGTTGGTGAAAGTATTTTTTAGAACATTTCAAAAATAAAAAAAGGGGAGACCGCTGTGCGGCCTCCGCTAAAATAATACCCGCTCAGGGTTATTAAAAATGAATTCCGGCAGTGACCCAAATCCCGCGATTATAAATTTTTAAGTCGCTGTCTTTCCCGATCTTGGTTTGACCCATCACGTATCGAGCATTAACGTCGAACATGAGAATATCAACACCAATGCCGATAATAATGGAAAAGTCGCTGCTGGTTGTTTGATCCTTAACATCAGTATCGTTCGTACCCGATACTTCACCTGGAACATTCGTCGTTGATTCCTCTTTTTGTTTTGCTGAAAGCAAGAAACCATATGCTAATCCCCCCTCGATATAAGGACTAACTAATGGCGTCGGCAAATTATATCGAGCGACGACTGGAATTTCTATATAGCCACCCGTAAATGTAAGTTTTTGATTCATATAAAAATTTCCAGCAGTCAGATTTGCTTCATAGATTGCTCCCTTTTGAACATACAATACTTCTGGCTGGACTGATAGACCGGCTATTAATCCAATATGATAAGATATTCCACCCATAAGACCGACTTTGGTTTTCGGATCAAATCCATTTTGTGTCTTATCATCGCCGCCAAGCGTGCCGAGGTTCATACCGGCTTTAATTCCAAATTGAGAGAATGCGATGGATACCGCAAAAACCATCACGAATGAAATCAGGAGCATTTTTTTCATAAGGGAATCCTTTCAATTGGTACACAAGTGATTAGTGAATTATCCCACGTATCAAATTCCATAGAGGTAGTATATATAATACAAAAATCAATGGCAACAGAAAAAAATACGCGATACTATCAATGTTTAAATTTAATCGTTTAATCTGGGTGTCACGGTCCGTACCGTAACGCTTGCGAAAGCCAAAATGCAATCAAGGTGCTGGAGTTAAATTATTTAGTATATGTAGCGGCATCGGCATGATAAAAAAATATATCTGGGACTGACAGGCGCGTTGGAATTGCTTTATACCAAAAGATTGGGAAAGAAACTTACAGGTGGTATAAGATTTGTAAAAGTTATTATCCGGACGTTTCAAAAATAAAAAAAGCGGAGACCGCATGGCTGCCTCCGCTGACAGAATACTCGCTAACGTGTATTAAAAATGAACACCGGCAGTGACCCAAATTCCGCGATTATAGACTTTTGCTTCATTGTCTTTTACTGCTTTCGTTTGACCCATAACATATCGAGCATTGACTTCGACCATGAGAAATTCAACACCAAGGCCGATGATGATAGAAAAATCGCTGCTGGTCGTCAGATCTTTTACGTCAGTTTCGGTCGAACCCGATACTTGACCAGGGATATTCGTAGACACTTCCTCTTTTTGGTTAGCCGAGAGTAAGATACCGTATGATAATCCTCCCTCGATATACGGACTAAGCAATGGCAATGGGAGATTATATCTTCCGACGACCGGAATTTCTATATAGTTACCTGTTACTGTTTCTTTTCGATTCATATAGAGATTTCCTACAGTCGCATTACCCTCATAGATCGCTCCTTTTTGGACGTACAATACTTCTGGCTGGATGGAAAGACCGGCTAGTAATCCAATGTGATACGTTAATCCTCCCACAAGGCCGACTTTGGTTTTAGGATCAATACCCATTTGCGTTTTATCATCCCCGCCAATCGTGCCCAGGTTTATGCCCCCCCGTATGCCCAACTGGGAATACGTGATCGAAATGCAGAGAACCAGCATCAAAGAAATTAACAGTATTTTTTTCATGTGAATGTCCTTTCTGTTGGTGAAAGTGATTTATCAATTTCTGGTGTCTATCCAGAATGCTCGCAGAAGTATAAAGAAAACAACACAGATCGGCAATAGAAAAAGTTTAAATAATAAATAATGCGGTTAAAATTCGACGGAAATTGCAATGAGGTGGTTAATGAATTGATATCCGTCACAACAAGACCTGTAACCTGGCATCAAGGTTCCTGGTGATGGTATGATTATCGTAACCCGGAATATGACTTTATAAAGAGGGAGATATAAATATAAAAAAGCCGGCGTATTGACCGCCGGCTTTCGTGGTTGAAGGAGAGGATTACTCCTGTATTTCTTTGTTCTCTTTCGTTTTTTTTGTTGCAATGAAGTAAAAAATGATCAACGCAAGGCCGCCCGCGATTAAAATGCTTCCAAAAACAGCCGATTCTTCATGGAACCCGAAGTAGTACTCAAGCTGCTGGCCGGCAAGCAAACCGAGCCCGGCGAAGACAAAGAGGAGTCCCCATTTCAGGTTCCCCAAAATGCTTCCCTGCCATAAACGGAAGGGGGAAGATGACTTGAATTGAGCCGGATTGACTCCCTTTTCGATCATCGCCATGCGTTCTTTATGCCGGCCTTCAAAAAATTTCCAGAGAACTACGGCAGTGCCTCCAAAAAGGAATATAGGAACAACAATATTTTCGTCCATTGCGATCTCCAGTGATTTATTGTGATTGATGTTGATGAACTGCTTTAGTAACTTTGACCAGCATTCTGATGAAAAGGTTTCAGGATTTCTTCTGAAACCTTGAATGAATTTATTGGGTCTAAGAGAGTATGAATGCCGGCAGATGGACATGATTGATTTGGACAAAGAGATCATACAGCGGGTGCTGGACGGCGACGTCAAGGCGTTTGGTCTCCTGGTGGACAGGCACAAAGCGAAAGCGATGACCCTTGCGGTTCGGATACTGAAGAATCGTGAAGAAGCAGAAGAAGCATTGCAGGACTCTTTTGTCAAGGTCTACCGTGCCCTGTCTTCATTTGAATGGAAGTCGAGTTTCTCTACCTGGTTCTATCGGATTGTTTATAACACCTGTGCGACCGCTGCAGGGAAGAAAATGAGAATTCATTCTCTTTCCATCGATATGGAAGATGAATATGGAATACGGACTGAAATTGAATCGGATGATTTACAGCCCGATGGGGTGATGGAATCGGAGGAATTCTCCAGGATTGTTGCGGATGAAATTGAGAAATTACCGGTGGTCTATGGGAGCACGTTTACATTATTCGCAATTCAAGAAATGAGTTATGAAGAAATCGTCCAGGTGACCGGGCTGCCATTGGGAACGGTGAAGGCAAGGCTTTTCCGGGCGAGGGCTCTCCTCCGGGAATCGGTCATGAAAAGGATGGATCATTCGCTCGCAACATAGTTCGAAGAAGGATATTGGGAAATGGAACACTTATCGTTTGATGTGATCTGCAGAATGGCAGATGAAGATTTAAACCGGAACGAAAAGGCGTTGGCAGCAGCGCATTTGAAAACCTGCCGGTCATGCCAGCGTGAGGTGGAAGTGCAGCGATTGTTCATGAAAACCTCGAGACAGTCGCCGCTCGTCAAACCGTCTGCACAGTTTACCCAGAACGTGCTCGAAAGTATTGTTCCCTCTCAAAAGAAGCGATGGTATCAATGGATGCTTCAAAATATGGGGAATATTATTGCGATGACCATGGTCCTCGGTTTTTTAGGATATATATTTTCTGTCACCAGTACTCAGGCACTACCAGGTGATAAGCCTGCGAAAATTGAACCCATAATTGGATTTTTAAAAATTATACAGGATGGCAGCCGCCAGATCAGTGAATTTGTTGTATCAAAATTTATTTCCCATGGTGATGTTACTCCATCCCACCATACTCTCTTCTTTGCTCTCCTTGCAATGATTTTGCTCGTATTTATTGATCATATTGCGGGATACTTCATCCAAAGGTCAAAGGTCTAATTTTCAGGGATTTCAAGATTTTATTGACTTTAATTTGTATAACTTGTATATTAGCACTCACATTGTAGGAGTGCTAATCGTCATCCTACGCGAAACTGTTAAAATTCACTCAAAATTATAAGGAAGGAGTATCTATGATGCTCAAACCATTGGCGGATCGAGTTGTAGTAAAGCCGTCTAAAGCAGAAGAGATGACAAAGGGCGGCATTATCGTTCCTGATACGGCAAAAGAGAAACCGGTCTGGGGCGAAGTGATTGCTGTTGGCCCGGGTAGGATTTCCGATGACGGAAAAACTATCGCGATGGAAGTAAAGGTCGGCAATAAGGTTCTTTACGGAAAGTATTCCGGAACCGAAGTCACAATTGAAGGTGAAGAACTTTTGCTTATGCGCGAAAGTGATATCTTTGCCATTATGCCAAAGTAAGTAAAAGGAGAATAAGAATATGGCATCGAAATTAATTAATTATGATACCGAAGCGCGCGCCGCTCTTAAGAAGGGCGTGGACCAGCTTGCGAATGCAGTAAAAGTGACACTGGGACCGAAAGGCCGCAATGTCGTTATTGATAAGAAATTTGGCGCACCGACGATTACCAAAGACGGTGTCACCGTTGCAAAAGAAATCGAACTTTCTGATCCCATCGAGAATATGGGCGCGCAGATGGTTCGCGAAGTCGCTTCAAAGACTTCCGACGTCGCCGGTGATGGAACCACCACGGCGACCATTCTTGCACAGGCCATTGTCCGCGAAGGACTGAAGAATGTCACCGCCGGTGCGAACCCGATGGATTTGAAACGCGGAATCGATCTTGCGGTGAAAACGGTTGTCGAAGGTTTAAAAGAGCTTCATAAAGAAGTCGGCGATGACAAGGAAAAGATTGCACAGGTGGGAATGATCTCTGCCAACAACGACCGTGCCATTGGTGATTTGATTGCCAATGCGATGGAAAAAGTGGGCAAGGATGGTGTCATCACGATTGAAGAAGCAAAAGGTACCGAAACAACGTTGGAAGTGGTCGAAGGCATGCAGTTCGACCGCGGCTATCTCTCGCCATACTTTGTCACCGATGCCGATAGAATGGAAACCGTTCTCGAAAATCCTTATATCCTCATTCATGACAAGAAAATCAGTGCCATGAAGGATCTTCTGCCGATATTGGAAAAAACGGCGCAAGCCGGAAAGAGCCTGCTCATCATCTCGGAAGAGGTGGAAGGCGAAGCACTCGCGACACTCGTCGTGAACAAACTGCGGGGCACCCTCCGTATTTGCGCTGTGAAGGCACCGGGGTTCGGTGACCGCCGCAAAGCGATGCTGGAAGATGTTGCCGTGCTCACCGGCGGACAGGTCATCTCCGAAGAGAAGGGCTATAAGCTGGAGAACGCAACACTGGCGTATCTCGGAACTGCCGATCGCGTGACCGTTGATAAAGACAATACAACGATTGTGCAGGGCGCAGGCAAAAAAGATGATATCAAAAAACGCATCAGTGAGATCAAACAGCAGATCGACAAAACCACGTCGGATTACGACAAGGAAAAGCTACAGGAACGTCTCGCAAAGCTTTCCGGCGGTGTTGCCGTATTAAAAATCGGAGCATCAACGGA
>RPQN01000115.1 GCA_003819715.1 Ignavibacteriota bacterium
GGGCGATGATGACCGGGCTCCGGTTAATCAAAGCATTGACCTTTATTCAGCGCTCCGTCAAGCCGGTGTTCAGGCAGAAATGCATATTTATGAGCGAGGTGGACATGGCTTCGCGTTATTAGAAGACAGGGGCCCCGTTGTCAGCTGGGCGCAACGCTGCATGGACTGGTTGAGAATTAGAAATATTCTCTCTCAGAAGTAGCATTCCCAGGCTTCATGACCGTCACTCACCATGTACGAGCAACGTAAGTGACGGTCACGATTCAGATGAACTTTAAATCTTTTCCACGACCGCCGCGGTCCCGTATGCCAGCACTTCGGTGACACCGGCAGCAATTTCGGTGGCGTCATAACGAAAAGCAAGTATCGCGTTGGCATTTATTTCTTCTGCATGACGGATCATCAGTTCGTATGCGTCGCGCCTCGTTTGCTCGCAAAGTTCCGAGTAAAGACTGATATTTCCGCCAAAGAGAATCTGGAAACCGGCTCCGATATTGCCGAAGAGTGAACGTGATCGTACAATAATTCCGCGAACGACCCCCAGATTTTTTACGACGCGGTATCCATCGAGCTGAATGTTCGTGGTGACAAGTTTGTGATCCATCATAACGTTCTTACTCCTCTCATCGTAAATTATTTTTTCCTCGTGATCGTCACTCACCATGTACGAGCAACGTAAGTGACGGTCACGATTCACGCAGACGTAGCCTTCGCCTCAAAGAAATTTCCCCGCGGGCGGAAGTACGGAGTAATGATCGTTTCCCGGTACACCCCCGCGTCAGATATTCATTTCAAAAGCTTCTTGACGATTTCGTAATATTGCCCTACTTGATGTTGATACCCTTCTCCCGTGCCGGGTCCGTCGAAGCCGATATGAATCCTTTTGACGATGCTGTTCCTATCTGTAAAAATTGTCGTCGGATATCCGCTGAAACCGTTAAGCTGGGAATGGAGTCTCTGTTGAACGTTCATCTTGTCGGTGCTCCCGCAGAAAAGCACCGGATAGGTAAGACCGTACCGCGCCTGGAACAGCGCAAGATTCTTCTTCGCTGTTTCCGGATTCCCGCTGATCTCGAATGAAAGACCGACGACGACCAGTCCGTCTTTCCCGAATTCATGATAAAGCTGTTGAAGAAGCGGTGCAGCATCCATGCAGTTATGGCACCACGTCCCCATAATATCGATGACCAGCACTTTCTTTCTCAAGAGCTCATCGTCACTGTTCATCATTCTTCCTGAAGACGTCATTCCCCAGAATTTGAGCGGTGCCTTCGGGTTCTTCATCGACGTTTCGGATGATGGGGCCTGCGTTGAAGGAACCGCCGGCTGCGCACCGAGTGTGAAGACCATCGGTTTGCCGCTTCTCGCAGCCAATCTGCCGGTCCAGTGTGTGTCCTGTCGATCCAGTTCCAGAAGAAATGCCTGCCATCCCGTAAAACGAGAGAGCGATACGTGAGAACCGGTTTGTGTTCCCGCAAGTAAACCGTAGTCGCCGTCCGGTGCGATGAGAGTTCCGAACAGGCTGTCATGTCGCATCCAAAAGATTGCAGTCGTCGTACTATCGGTTCCATGATCACCGGGGAGATAGACCTGAAATTTGCCGCTGAGTGAAAGGCCGGAAGGAATTGCCGCGGGCGCCGGTTCCCTGCCCTCGCTCGTTGGAGTTGCAACAAACGCATTCCAGCTCGTATCGGAGCGATAGCGGAAGAATTTGCCGCGCCAGGTGCTGCCATCCCACGTTCCTCTCATGGCTGCACCGTATTCGGAAAAGAAAAATGTAAGTGAGTCCTGCTGAATCTGGATTTCGGGAATCGGCGTTCGTTCCGGACCGTTGATAAAGTAACCCGCAGGACCCGGAGATCCGGGCTCAAGGAAAAACTGGAACGGGATCTGTTTATTCTCACCGGTGGTCATCGTGCCCGTCCAATTCCCGGAGACCGGCATTTGCCTCCGGCAGCCGGGAATGCTGAGCACAGACAGGAGGAACAGGAAGCGAAAAATATTCATGAATTAGATTATTCCGGGATGTTTTCCTCCACCGGCAACCGAGAGGCAGAGAATAATGATGAGAAGAAGCATCTGGACCAGATAAAACGTACTAATGCTCTTGCTGAGAATCGTATAGGTATTTTCCGCATCTTCATGCGCGGTTTTTTCAACAATCTCCTGGATTAATTTTTTACGGCGCCGGACGAGAATCGGGCCGAAGACCGATCCGTTGACAAGCAGGAAGGCGAAGAGGATAATTTTTGCGATCAGCCAGCCCTCGGTGTACCAGAGGGAGACATTCCCATCGTAGAGATTAAAGATATTGATAATGCCGGTGATCAGCATTACCGCGGACGCGAGAGGGGAAAGCAAGCCGAAACGGCGGCTGATTTTTCCTATAGACAGTTTTTGATCCCAGTTCTTCTCTTCGCGAAATCTTCTCTCGACGATCCAGCCGCCGAGAAGCGCTGTAAAGATCAATCCGAATCCAATGAGGTGAATGATAAAATTGAGAGAAACTTTCATAATGACCTCTTGTTGATTGAATGGAACGGTGAACCTTCTCTGCACCAAGATAATAAAATGATTTGATAAAAAGGAAGAGGCCGGTAAACTGACGGGGGGCATTGCTTGTTATCACTCCAGAATGTATATTCTCACCATGGATCCTGAAATGCAATTCCCCTCATCATTCAAATCACACTAAACCATATTAAAGGAGAAGTATTATGAAAAAATATTTTGCATTCTTATTGATCCTCATCCTGGTTGGCTCGGCTTCATACGGACAGGAGGCTGTCACGGGGCAATCGGCAGGGAAAATTGGAATTCTCTTCGCATTTAACGGCCTCGCAAATTTGGGCGCAGGATCCTATCAAGGCGGATTTGGCGCCAAGCTCTGCCTTTCTGATTATATGGCGGTGCGGGGGATGCTGCAATTAGGTATTGCGAGTCAGACGATTCCGAATGCCGGACCGAACGGGACGGACGGGAAAAAATCAGCAAGCTCCCTTGGTATCGGCGGCGCAGTCGAGCTGCATCTGACCAAAGGCCGCATCAGTCCCTATATCGGCGGCGGCCTCCTGTTTTCGACGACGAGCACCGAACAGACGCTCAATCAAGGAACAATAAAAAATAATCTGGGAGGTGAAACAGTGAGCGGCCAGAACTTCCAGGCCGGTACATCCATTATGATTGGAGGTATCATCGGCGTTGAATATTATGTGACCAACGGAGTAAGCCTCTCTGCTGAATACCTGGTCGGATTTACAACATTATCTCAAAAAGATGAAGAATACCCCGGCGGAACCGCAAAGGGTGGAAGCGCGAGCTTAATTGGAATCCACTCGGATGGGACGCTGACGCTGGCGGTTTATTTTTAATTGAGATATGAGCAGATAACGGAGAGCAGACAAGGGCAGCTGAAAAGCTGCCCTTGCTGTTTTAAGCGAACATTTTTTTCGATTGTTCGCCATATCGTGCTTTCCAGGCCTCGGAGGTCATCCCATAAATATACAAATCGACAAAGTGGTCGTAGAGAAGCTCACCTTGTTGAATCAGACCTTCCTTCACGAAACCGAGGCGTTCGATGATCGCATTGCTTTTATCATTGCCCGTTGCACATCGGATTTGAACGCGGTTGAGTTGGTACTCATAATAAGCGTAGTCCACCAGGGCCCGGCAGGATTTTGTGACCATCCCATGTCCTTGATAGTGCTCTCCGATCCAATATCCGATTTCAACAATTTTATTCATCCAATCGATGCTGTGATATCCGATAATGCCTGCAAGGTTGCCGCGAAACCAGATGCCGCACTGGAAGCCATAATTCAGGCGCAGCTGTTCCTGTGTCGAAATAATAAAGTGTTTGCTGTGATCCAATGTTGTATTTGAATCCACCCAGGGGAGCCAGCGCCGCAGATACGTCCGATTGCTGTCCGTCAATGCAAAGAGCTTTTCGGCATCTTCAGGTTCCAGAATTTTTAAAACAATTTCATCGTCAATTCGAAGAGAGGGCATACACGGTGACCTGAACTATGAAAAAAGAATGAGTGATCCCTTCGGGAAATTAGAGTCCATATCCGGTGAAACTCTGTGCGATCCTGCGCCCGGCGGCCATGGAGTCCTGACTTGTTTTCTAAACGGAATTATCCTGCCGTTTGGTGAACAACTGCAGAAGGGAGCTTCCTTGATTCTTATTGAACAGGAGCCAGACACTTAAAATAATTAATCCGCAATTCTCTAAAATTTTTTGGAGGTTGATTTTACTTGCATTCGGATCCTGGGTAAAGCAGCCGCACGATATATCCAATCCGCGAAACAGGGCGGAGGCCACAAGGATGGTAAATCCGACGAGCATCACGGTGAGGAGTAATGCGCAGCCGCGCGGGTAGAGGCCGATGATTAAACTCAGGCCGCAGAGGAGTTCCAGCGATGGAAGAATCGTGGCCGTCAGCATCGCGAATGTCGGTCCAACGACCTTATATTGAAGAATGGCATTTGCGAACGCCTGCGGATCTGTAATTTTATCCAGGCTGGCGACGACAAACAATCCGCCGAGAAAAATTCTGGCAAGTAAAACAACAATGCTATTGGAAGGAATTGATTTCATATCGTAGTTTTTGAAGATGCCGATGTGCATGTGCTATTGTTCCGTCGGCAGGCCTGCAGATTTCCATTCCTGCCAGCCGCCGAAGAATACTTTGACATTGGTAAATCCGGATTCCAGAAGTTTGATCGACAATTCTATGCTGGAATTACATTCGGCGCCATCACAGTAAACGATCAGGAGCTTGTCTTTCGCAACTCCGCCCAGCCGCGATTGCAGGGTCCCATACATTTTTAACGGGATATTCACCGCACCTTGAATGTGTCCCGCGAGAAAATCAAATTCATGCCGTGCATCGACAAAGACCGATTGACGAGATTCAAATGCGCCCCTGGCCTGATCCAGCGAAATCATATCGATATTGGCAAGAGCGACCGCAGGCGCCGGCTGGGTTTTGGCGAAAAAGCCCTGCTTCGTCGCATAGGTATAGGCAAACCCTAAGATGATCGCTGCAGCGATCAAGAGAAGGGCTTCATAGAATGTTTGACGCATGGTCATTTCTCTTTTATGCAAACAAACGAGGCTCTCATCTCAATACGGGGTTGGTTCTTGCTGTCGGTTTCCAGGGTAAAACTTTCGCTTCCATATCCGGGCTTTTCTGCTTTCACCGATACCTGTATCTGAAGAGTATCGTTCGGATTGAGCACCTTCTTGTCCAGCCTGACACTGATCGACGAAGAGGAGGTCGTGAACTTGTTGATTTTGATTCTGCGGCCTGAAATATTTTTATAGCCCGCATTCTGGACGAGCGTTTTGCCCTGAACAATGTTCCCCAACCAGAGTAATGAGGAATGACTGATCGATTCAAGATCTTCTTTGACAACGGCAGATAACGTGACGGTAACGTTCTGTGCCAGCGGGTCGTTCGTAACGATATTAACATGCTTCTCTACAGTTCCATGGTATCCCGTGGAATTGAATTCCAGCTCGACGACATCAGATTCAGAGGGGAGCAGAAAGCTTTTCGGCTGTTTGACCGTCGTGCATCCGCACGACGGCTGCACCGAGTAGATGCGCAACGTATCGGTCCCGATATTCCTGAGGACAATCTTTCCCTGTTTCTTCATCCCGCTGTAAATCGTGCCGAGGTCGACGACGGGTTTATTCAATGAAAGCTTCGGCTGGCCGGATGAAATGCCGACGCCGAATAAAACGATGAGGAGGATCCATCCTGTTTGTTTCATAGTCTTATTTCGAAAAGTATACCATGAGTGATTGAAGCAATAATTGAGTTACGCCTGTTTTCGAGTCATTGCCATTTGTTTCAATAACGGAGTAATACGGTAGCGCTCTTCCTGGAGATCGGCATGAAGTGCTGCAAGCACCGCAACGACCTGGTTCAAACCGATTTGTTCCGCCCATGCGAAAGGACCGAAGGGAAATTGAGCGCCGAGTTTCAGAGCGGTGTCGATATCCTGCGGCGATGCGATGTCTTCCATGATGGCATATGCCGCTTCATTAATAATACGGCACAGCATCCGCGGCAGGACCATGCCGATGCGATCCTGCACAATTTCGATTTCTTTTCCGATCGACTGGAAAAAGCGCCGGGTCACTTCAATCGTTTCTTTGGGAGAGTAAATGGTCGGTGCGATTTCCACCAGCGGTTTTGCGATAAGCGTGGGAAGCGCCGAGAGGCCGACGAGACGATATTTTCCTGAAATCCACGAGGACTGTTCCGTCGCGGTCACCGTGATGGAAGAAGAGAGTATCGGCGCCGTGTCCGCAATCGCATCGTTGATCCGTTCAATATTTGCTTTCTTCGCGGCGGTATCGATATTCGTCAGTTCAAGAACAATCGATGTATTCGCAGGAATGATACTGGATATTTTTATATGATCAGATTTAAATTCCGGCTTTTGGAGGGGCTTTTCATTCCATGAGAGTGACACCTCGTATCCATGAAAAGCACAGACTTCGGCGTATTGTTCCACCATGGGAGATTCGCCGATAATGTAGATGCGTGCGGCAGACGGGTGTTTAGTCTCCACCGGCTGCGGGGCCTGGTCGACGCGCGCGGATTCCTTTGCCGATGATGATCGTACGCTCTTGGTCTTTGCTTTCTTATGAAGAATTTTTGCTGCCCCTGCGTTTTTTCCCGTGCCTGTTTTCAATCTCTACACTCCGCTCGACGATACAAGTATCTGATGAACGACATTCTGGTTAACTGCTCGGTTCGTCATAGGTATAAAATCCTTTTTTTGCTTTTTTGCCCAGCCAGCCGGTTTCCGTCATTTGTTTCAGGATCGGATTGGGCCGGAGGCGCGGTTCGCCGTACGATTGCTCGTACAAATACTGCATCTCCGCAAGCGTCGTATCGATGCCCATCAGATCCATCAGTTCAAATGGACCGCCGGAAAACGATCCTATGTTTTTCGCGATGCGATCGATCTGTTCTACGGTGGCGACATTCTCGCCCAGCAGCCGCAGTGCTTCGCTGAAGAGCGGTTGAGACACTCGGTTCACGATAAATCCAGGCGTATCCTTCACCACGATGGGCGTCTTTGCGAGCAGGAATACAAATTCGATGATTTTGTCTATGGTCTCGGTGTTTGTTTTAAAACCTTTGACCACTTCAACCAGCGTGGAAGTATCTAAAGGATTGAAGAAATGGATTCCCGCAATACGCTCAGGATTCCGAGTTTGTGCGCCAATGGAGGTGATGGAAAGCGATGAAGTCGTGCTCGCGAGAATCGCACTGCTTTTCGTACATGAGTCGAGGTGTTTGAATATATCCTTTTTTACGCGAATATCTTCAATCACGGATTCAATAATAAAATCGCAATTTCCCAGATCAGGCAGGCTTGTCCGGGTGCGGATCCGCTCCATCGATGCCTGTAATTCTTCAGTGGAAATCTTGCCCGAATTCACCATCTTCCGGAGGTTTGCGTTGATGCGGACCGTTGACCGGCGCAAGAGTGTGTCGTTGACGTCGTACAATTGTACATCGATTTTGGAGAGCACGGCAAGTTGTGCAATGCCAATCCCCATAACACCGGTGCCGACAATACCAAGTTGTTTAAACATGTCTCTGAGTTCCCTAAGATTATTGAAACTTAGTCAATGTCTGCCGAAAAAACAACAACCGGGCGCACCTTTCACGAAATTCCTGGCAAATTCTTTGCATCGAGGCGCTGAGTGATCCGCTGGTAGAGAAGCAGCGCGATGCCCGAAGTGAATCCGATTGCTGAAAAATAATACCAGATATAATGCGCATGGGCATACGCCTGCGATGTTTCTCCAGCGGCAAGAGTTGCAGGATCGGGACAATATGCTGATAACAGGTAGCCGGAGAGTCCAAACCCGATCAGGGAGGAGAGAAATGAATGGAGATGGCTGAATCCGAGATAGAGCCCTTCCTCACCTTTGGGAGCCTGGAGAGAAAAGAATTCCAGGTACCGGGGTGAAATAAAACATTCTGCAAATCCCTGGATGGTAATCCCTGCGATCATCATCACCGTAATCGGATGGGCGGCAAATAATCCGAATGAAATACTATTTCCGGTGGACATTTGAAGGAGCGCCCCGGCCGCCATACAGATTGCCGAGACCGGCATGAGAAACATCCCGACCGTCATGGAGGTAATGGCTTTTGCACGATGCATCCATTTCGTGATGAATACCACACTGCTCATCACAATGAGAGGATTGATATTCGCGATCCATTCCGGCGACGCATGCTCGCCGACCGTACGAAGGATATACTTCGGCATGGTGGCATACATCTGCTGCTGAATGATCCAAAAACCCGTGACTATGATAATGAGGAGAACGAGACGTGCGTTTGTCGCAACGCGAATAAATCCCGACCAGATCTCGGCGAATGATTTGCCTTCGCCTTCGGTGTGTGTGGTTTTATAAAAGAAGATGACACAGATCAATGCGATGCAGGTCATTGCCGCTGCATAAAAATTTATCGATTCCAAACCCCATTGAAGACGCAGCGGGTATGCAAATGTTTTTCCAAGAAAGGAACCAACATTGACGATCCCGTAGAAAATGGAAAAAGCGCGGGCCCTGGTTTCAGACGTCGTATTTTTTGCGACCGTCCCGGTAATGATGGATTTAATGAACGATCCGCCGAACATCAATATGACGAGCGCCGGTACGACGGTTTCTTTGTACGGCAGGGCCCCGAGAGTGAAATATCCGATGGTGAGCAGTGAAAATGCAAGTATGATCGCTTTGCGGAATCCGATTTTATCAGCGAATGCGCCGGTAAAAGGGGGAAGGAAGTACATTCCTGCGGAAAATGCGCCGCTCAGCCATGCGGACCAGATATCGTTGAACCCGACGATGCGAGAGAGATAGAGTGTGATAGCAATAAAAACCGCATAGTACGCTGAGCGTTCAAACAGCTCGACGATATTTGCCGTCCAGAATGCCCGCGGGAATTGCCACGTCGCATGTCTTGATTGTGCTGCTGGGTTATCCATAATTTCTATCCAAAGTGTCCATCAAATATAATTTACGATAGTGAAGGAAACCAATTTATGTTTATCGGTTTGAAAGATCAATAGAATTTACATGAGAAGACATATGATATGTATGATTTTTGGGGTGGTGCGCATGTCAATACGGATAGAACACAAAAAATAATAAGGACAATCCGGCGAGTACCCAAAGTCCCGGTTTTATCTCCCGCACTTTTCCTGTGATCAGCTTGAACAACGGATATAAAACAAATCCTGCCGTCATCCCGATGCCGATATTGTACGTAAAACTCATCAGCGTCATAACACAGAATACAGGAATGGATTCTGAAAGATCTTCAAAATGAAGTCTGGTAATCGGCGCGATCATCAGTACTCCGACGATGATGAGTGCCGGTCCGTATGCAAATGAAGGGACCACCGTCAGGAACGGCGCAAGAAATAATGCGAAGAGAAAGAGAACCGCGGTGACAACGGCCGTCAGTCCGGACTTACCGCCGGCCGCAATGCCTGTTGCCGATTCGATGTACGCGCCAGTCGTTGTCGTGCCGATAAGCGAAGCAACGGTCGTTGCGATGGCATCGCACATCATCGGCTTTTCTATTTCCGGAAGATTTCCGTGGCTGTCTAATAAGTCAGCGTTAGAACCAAGCGCGATGAGTGTCCCGATGGTATCCAGAAAGGCCATGATAAAAACGGTCAGGACAACGGAGAACATCCCCCAGGTCAATGCTCCCGCAATATCGAGCTGTAAAAAGATAGGACTTATATCCGGAGGCATGCTGAGCCATCGTTCCGGTAAGGGTGCTAACCGCAGTGCAAACGAAAGGAGGGTGACCGACAGAATTCCGATCAGTATGGCACCGTTCACTCTCCGGATCATCAGCCATCCCATGAACACGAATCCGAGTATTGCCAGCAGAACACTGGGCTGGCGCATATTACCGACGTGAACCGGCGCCCCCGGAGCCCCGATGACGACGAACCCCGTTTCGTTCAGTCCGATGAACGCAAGAAACATTCCGATGCCGACTCCGAAACTGATCTTGAGTGAAACGGGAATTGATTCAGCCAGCCAGGAACGTACTTTAAAAATCGTAAGCAGTGTGAACAAAATGCCGCTCAGAAAGATAGCCCCGAGTGCGGTTTGCCAGCTGTATCCCATGACACGGACGACGGTAAATGCGATGAATGCGTTCTCACCCATATACGGTGCAATGGCAATGGGGCGTTTTGCATAGACGCCCATGAGCAAGGTTCCAAAGAATGCGCTGAGGATCGTGGCGGCCATCGATGGGCCGAAGGGCATCCCTGCCGCCTCAAGAATTTTCGGATTGACGATGATGATATATGCCATCGTTACAAATGTGGTCAACCCGGCCGTTATTTCCTTCCTGACGGTTGTTCCAAGCTTATCCAGTTCAAAAAAAAATCGAAGTCTGTTCATGGGTTGGTTTCCCGGGGAATAGTCCGGCTCAATATAGGAGGGCGATAGGAAACTTGCAAATTCATGTTCCGCATCTCCCTGTTGTCGAAAGGATGCAATTCTTTCTGTTTTTCCGTATTTTCTATCTCAGAAGTTCAGTCAAGCACTTCATTGTTTATCCATGAAATAAATCAACGGTTACTGCATGCTGAAGAAGGCGGCCTCCTTATTCTGGAATGAAAACAACATCAGTTTCCTGCTGAGTGCAATTTCATTCAGTGTGTATTTGACCACGTTGAACCGTTCCGTCGGATTTACGGATTCGGGGGAGCTTGCAAGCGTCATCTGTACGCTTGGAATTGCACATCCGACCGGCTATCCGCTTTTTACGCTGCTGGGACGCTGCTGGATTATGATTCCTTCTTCGATGGAAGAAATCATACGTCTCAATTTATTCTCTGCTCTGCTCACCGCCGCCGCAGTCGGCCTCTTGTTTAAAACAACGCTCATGCTTCACCGATCCGCTGCCGTCTTTCAACCGAAGATGCGCAAGCGGAAAAAATCAAATGAACGGCTTTTTATCTGGGCAGCGTTCATCGCAAGTTTGACGGTTGGTTTTTCATCGACCTTCTGGTCGCAATCCGCTGCAGTCGAGGTGTACGCACTCCACCTCGTTCTTGTCCTTCTGACGATCTGGTCTTTTGTCCGCGGACTGGAAGAACAGCTGAAGGAACAGCGTTCCATCTCGCGCTCGCTTATTCTTTTTGCATTTATCCTGGGATTAAGTTTTTCGAACCATATGACCACGGTCTTGCTGGCGCCGGGGATTTTGTGGCTGTACTTTCGGACCTGCGGCGCCGGAAGAAAATCTTTTCGCCGGCTGTTCACGATCGCGCCTTTTTTCATTCTTGGACTCTCCGTCTCTGCGTATTTGATGATACGATCCGCACAGGATCCTATCTTTGACTGGGGGCATCCGGCAACTCTAGAACGTCTTTTCTGGCATGTGAGCGGCAAGCAATTTCGGGTTTGGATGTTTTCCGGCTGGGATGTCATGCAGAAGCAGTTGAATCACTTTGGCGGCAATTTTTCATCCGAGTTTCATGTGGTTTGCTGGATCAGTATCGCCGCCGGCATCCTGGCGTTGTTCAATACCTCCCGCACACTTTTTATTTTTCTTGCCGTATTATTTTGTACTACTCTTTTCTATGCAGTCAATTACGACATCTTTGATATCGATTCATATTTTCTGCTTTCTTATCTCGTGGCGGGCGTCTGGTGTGCGTATGGAAATTATTTCATCCTGGAGAGAATAGCGGACGACCGGAACCGGAATAAAATAATTGCTGGAGCGCTCCTCTGCGCATTTCCTGTTATTCAAATTTTCCATAACCGGGCGCGCGCTGATGAGACAGGGAATAAAATTCCGCAGCAATTTGTCGCGAAAGCATTTTCCGATCTTGAACCCCATGCCGTTGTTCTCGCATCCCAATGGGACTATTTTATTTCTCCGTCGCTCTATTATCAATACATCCGGCACGAGCGGGAGGACGTGACTGTCGTCGACAACAGTTTGCTTCAAAATCGATCCTGGTATTATCTTCAACTTGAACACCATGCGCCATGGCTCATGGATCGGATCCGTGTCCGTGCAGACCTGTTTCTTCAGGAGCTGGACAAGTTTGAGCATGATCGGCCGTTTGACTTCCCGCTCATTCAGTCGCGGTGGAAAAACCTCTTGTCCGATATTGTTGCGCGTTCGATCCCAGATCACCCGGTGTATATCGATGCGCGACTGGACAGGGAGTTTCCGGTTGAATACCGTCGGACGCCTTGCGGCCTCTTTTTACGGCTCACGAAAATTGAAGATTCGGTGGAATACCGGCCTGCTGCATTTCCTTTTTCTGCCTGGAAGTCCGAATTGCCGGTCGAAAAAGACTTTATACGCTATTATTGCACCATGCTGATGTTTGATGCATACTGGCTGGGCAGTCAGGGCGGCAGGGACAGTGCAAAAGCCGTTTTGAACGAGATTCTTCGTCTCGAACCTGGGAATTTTGAGGCAATTGGATTGTTCAACAGCTATGGGAAAGGCAATTAATTTTGACGGTTACCGTTGACTCTATGGCAAATATTTATATATTTATAGTTCGGCAATTAAGTGCATCGGGCGAATCACCAGTATCTTCGGTACGTAAGGATATACTGCGGTTGATGTTTGAAAAAATCGCTGGGGGATAGGTTATGCTTCCGGCGAAAGAATGCTGGCGTAGCTCAGCTGGTAGAGCAGCTGATTTGTAATCAGCAGGTCATCGGTCCAAATCCGATCGCCAGCTCGTCTCACACTGGTGAAGATGATGCTTCGCTTCGAGTGTCAGTGGTGATGCAAGCGGAATTGCTGGGCAGGTAGCGAAGCGGTCAAACGCATCAGACTGTAAATCTGACGGCTCATGCCTTCGAAGGTTCGAATCCTCCCCTGCCCACAGATTCGCGGGATGGA
>RPQN01000116.1 GCA_003819715.1 Ignavibacteriota bacterium
CATACCGGTATATGTTGTCTTTAATTTTGACCTGCCGCCTGAAGATATAATAATAACGCTGTCAAATTTCATTCCCCACTGCGAATTAACCTCAATTTTCCAATTATTATTATTATCGAAAACCAATTCTGAAAATTTTAAATATGGAGACGTATCGATGGGATTTGAATAAAGGAGGTATATTACTCCCAGTAATAGCAATATCAGCAGCGATTTTCTCATAGCTCTCCTTCCTACATTCTAATTGCCGCCTAACGGATAATTGCTGATACCGAAGGCAGGTCTTCGCCGCCTTCGGTGGCATTGCTGTTTATGAACCATACAAGATATCAGTTGTTCCTAAAACGAAATGGTATCATAATCCATACATCAACAGGAGCACTATCAGCCATTAACGCTGGTGTGAATTCCCATTGGATTGCAGCTTCCAACGATGGTTTATTAAATATCTCATTATCCGTTTGTACAACAACAACTCTTCTCACTACTCCAACGGTCGTCACCCAGCATTTGACAAAAACATCACCTTCAATATTGTTCGCTTTCGCATACTCAGGAAAGTGATGCTCTACTTGTTTGATGACGGTAGGTTCTTTTACATAGGAAACCCAATCAGGAGGAGGAATCGCAGTACTGGATGTATCGCCAAGAACATATGGAGCTTGTTCTGTTTTTTGATTATCCGTATTTGTTGGAGTTGAAATATCTTTTGAGCAATGCACTGCAAGAAAGGAAGTCAGAATCAGAATATTTGACAACGTCATTTTCATAGTTAAATATTCCATGCGGCGCCTGACGGATGGGTGCTCCATCAAAAAGACACCGGACAACTAAGTCCCGAATATGCTATCGCTGGTGTCTCTTCCTAACTCTTTCTTCTATTATTTCTGTTCTTTGATAAATCGTTTTACGCTTTACATTTTCCACAATATCTGGTTAGACAGCGGTAGTTATTTAACGTCCTTTAATAATTTTGCCGCAATTATTTTATTCTTTTTGATAACCTGTATTTGAGCAGGACCGTAGACAATATTATAACCAGAGAACATTGTTCCGAATCCAGATAGATTCTGCAAATATTCGCCTTTAACGGAATATTCTATTTTTGCACTATCAAGAATAGATTTCGCAACTGCAATTAACGCAGGATTGCCGCTCTCATACACGGTGACCAAGTCTAAATGATCTTTCATATTCTTTCGCTGCCGAACATGTGACTGGATAGATAAATTCTATCCTGTATGCATAGCAGTTTATCCGCCTCCACAGTTATCAAACATAAAGCAACTGATCCGCCTGCAATAAATATATTTTAATTTGAATTACACCGAAGAGGAAACGTTGGAGTAGAATGCAAGATCTCAAATCAACCCGAGGGAATCACAGGCCTCCAAAGCTACTCCTCCCTGCTGCGTTGAATCTTAAAACCTTTGGTGTGAAATGTTACGAAATCAACTTACGAGAATCAAGATGAATGAACTGTTTTGATAAGGACATACAAGACTGAGTAAGATTCCCGACAGAAGCATTCGGGAATGACACAATTTTCTTCTGTCATTCCCACTCGTTTCTAGTGGGAATCTTACTTTGGCTTTAATAAGATTCCTGACAATAAAAAGGAACACGCTGCGCATGTGACATTATTAGGCCTCCGGCTGGGAATGACGCCTTCTTCTTTTGTCATTCCCGCGGATTGTTAGCGGGAATCTTACTTTGTCTCATATATCAATTTTACGTCTTTTCAACAAACGAAATAAAGTCCTCCGTGGTTTTCGCCAGGCGCTCTGCAAGATTTACGAGAATTTTTTTCGTGACGTCGGGATATTCCGTAATGAGTTGGTCGAGCGGCATGTCGAAATGAACCGCCTTGGTCGGCTCCAGTGCAACCAGACTGACCGACTGAGGAGTATTCAGAATAAAACTCAATTCGCCAAAAACCACGCCGCGGCCGTTGAGCTCCGCAACCTGCCGGTCATGCTTCAACACGCCGATCCTTCCATCCAATAATATATACCAGCCGTTCGATTTCTCCCCTTCCGTGGTGATTTTTTCCATCTCCGCATACGTGTGGATGTTCCCGGAGTATGATGACATATCTTTGTCTTCGGCTTGGGCCATTGTATTTTTTCTCCTCAGTGGTCCTTTGTGATAAAAAAGTAATGAGTAACGAGTATCGAGTGACGAGTAAGAACAAATGCTTAGGACGATAACGACAGAACCGAGTTATAGACTTCATCGACCTCTATATCTTTCATGCACTTGAAATGCTTTTTCGGACAGGAATCCAGTCCGATGTGCGAACAGGGCCTGCACGGAAGATCAATCCGCTCCAGAACGATGCTCCTGGTCCCCACCGGGAAAAATCCGAACTCCCGGACGGTCGAGCCGAAGAGCGCAACGATATTTCTTTTCATCGCCGCAGCAATATGCATCAGTCCGGAGTCATTCGTGACCACCACGTTGCATATCGAAAGCGCGGAGGCGGTCTCAAGAAGCGAAAGTTCGGCACTGAGATCGGCTGCACATTTCTGCGCCGTCATGGAATTTATCGCCTTGGCGATCGAGAAGCATTTATCGCGGTCGTCCGGTCCGCCGAATATCAGGATCTGCGCATTTAAATCCTTCACCAGCCTCGCTCCCAGCTGCTTGAAACGCTCGACCTGCCAGCATTTCGTGGCATGTTTTGCCGAGGGACAAAACCCGATGGTCTTTTTATTGAGATCTATCCCCGCCGCCGCCATACTGCGCGCAGCACTTGCCCTCAGGTCTCCCGGTATGTGCAATTCCAATCCCGCGTTATCATTCCGGATGCCGAATATTTTTACCGGCTCGATGTACCGGTCGCTGACGGAAACGACATCCCGGTAAATATTCTTTTTGAACTTCACCAGCAGAGTCCGGGCAACCACCCGTTTATCGATGCTCACTAAATTTTTTACTCCGAGGTGCGCCCGCAGATACCGGCTTCGCATACTGTTGTGAATATCCACCACGAGGTCGTACTGTTCGGACCGGAGTTGATCCGCGAGGATGCGCAGTCCGGGAGTGCCGGTCTGAGCGTCAAATTCATAGACATGGCTCAGATTCTTATTATAGCGGACGAGTTCGCCGTATTCCTTGCGCACCACAAAATCTATTTGCGCAGAAGGAAAACCCGCGCGCATCACCCGCAGCAGAGGCGTCGCAAGCACAATATCGCCTATCGAACTGAATCGGATAATGAGAATCTTTTGGGGTGTACTCATGATGAGGTGAAAATACAATGTTTTTGACGGAGGTGCAAACCGGTCTGTTTTAATTGGTGATCCTCAACACAAACCGATATAGTTTTTTTAATATGTGTTCTTAAGTCTTAAAACTCCGGCCGGCCGCGGGCACGATGAACAAGAGATTTGTCATTCCGACGGTTCTCTCCTTCTATCATTCCCATACGTTTCTGATGGGAATCTTACATTGACCTCATCGAGATTCCTGACAGAAGCATTCAGGAATGACAACTTGGGGCTGGGGAATGACAATCCTCTCCTCTGTCATTCCCATACGTTTCTGATGGGAATCTTACATTGACCTCATCGAGATTCCTGACAGAAACATTCAGGAATGACAACTTGGGGCTGGGGAATGACAAGGTAACACACAGCTAATACATTATCTCACATCTCCATTTCTTGAATTTTGACGTTTTTTTCTGCATTTTGGTGTATTAAATATTTCTTCCGCAGTAATGGGAAGAACGTATCATGAAGGAAAACCGGTACCATGATATTGATTTATCCAGCAATTGAAATTAGTCATAAAAAATGCGTCGAATTTGTACACGGCCTTTCAGGATCGGAACATGTGTATTCGGTCGATCCGGTCCAGCTGGCCGTCATGTGGCGCGGTGAAAATGCGAAAACCCTGCATGTGGTCGATCTGGACGGGATAGCGGAAGGAAGAATAGTCAATGAAGATGTCATCCGGCGGATGGTGAAAGCGGTCGATATCCCCATTCAAATGGGGGGCGGGCTGCGGTCGTATGACGAGATAAAAAAAGTCCTCGACCTCGGCGTCTACCGCGTTTCCATTGCAACCGCGGCGGTGGAACAGCCGGGCCTGATCGAACGGCTCCTGAAGGAATTCGGCTCGCGGAAAATTGACATCACGATTATTTCGGAAGGCGGGAAAGTCTCCCTCAAGGGCGGCGCCCTGCCGACAGAAATCACACCGCTGGAACTGGCCATGCAAATGGTGCGCATCGGAGTGTCCCGCATCCTGTACGGCGAACGTGAACACGGCGATATGGACAAATCATTGCCCTACGACACACTGAAAGAACTTGCGATCAAAACCGGAATACGCATCACCGCACGCGGCGGCGTTTCCGATTATAAAGACCTGATGCGCATCCAGGAACTGGAAAAATACGGCGTGGATTCCGTCGTGATCGGAAAACCGCTCTACGAAAACCGTTTCCCATGCCAGGCGCTCTGGCGCATCAATGAACTGGCGCTGACGGACCTGGGACCAACTCGAAGAACGTAGATGACTCTTACTATTATTGGACATCTCTGCAAGGACCTCATCCATCTTCCCGGAAAGGAAGAGGCGGTGGAGGAATCGTTCGGCGGAATCATGTTCACACTCCTGACGCTTGCCAATCTCATGGGCGAGCGGGACTGCATCCAGCCGGTCTTCGGCGTCGGCCAGGCGGACTATGACGCGCTGATGGAACAGCTCTCGCCGTACAAAAACGTCGACGTGAGCGGGATCTATAAATTCAAAGGCCCGACGAACCAGGTCCAGTTGTTTTATCAGCAGGATGCCAAAACGCGCGTCGAGTGTTCAAAAAATATTTCAGCGTCGATCCCCTTCAACCGCATCAAGCCGTACCTCGACGGGGACGGTGTTCTTATCAATATGATTTCCGGATCGGATATCACACTTGAGACACTGGGGTATATCCGGATGGAAGTCCGCGAACGGGGCATCCCCATCCATTTTGATTTTCATTCTCTCACGCTCGGCACGGATCAGGAGTTCAAGCGGTTCCGCCGTTCCATCACCGACTGGAGGAGATGGTGCTTCATGCTGAATACCATCCAAATGAGCGAGGAGGAAGCGCTCGGGCTCTCTGCAGAACGGTACGACGAGAAAACCCTGACCAATCATATGATGCCGCTGATGGTTGAAACGCTGCTCATTACCCGGAGCGAACGCGGGGTGACCGTCATCGTGCAGGACATTCATAAAAAATTGACACAGAAGGATATCGCAGGAGTATCATTCGGCCCGACGGTCGATGCGACGGGGTGCGGCGATGTGTTCGGAGCGGCATTTCTCTACAACCTCCTTAAATCGAAGGACAGTTTTATCGCTGCAGAATTCGCCAATAAAGCCGCTGCACTGAATGCGACATTCCAGGGGACACGGGAGCTTCAGGGATTACGCGCAAAACTGGAACAACTCGGCGTCACGCCCGCCAAACCCGGAACAAATGGAAAGAATGCGAACGGCAGCAAGCCGTCAGGGAACCCGGCATCATGATTCTTAAAGAACGAATTGAATTATTCTATCCGCAGGACATTGGAAAAATAGACCGTCATGAGGCGGTGCAGACGTTCAATGAATTTAAATTCTTTTTAAACAACGGGGAAATCCGCGCAGCGTCGCCTTCTCCGAAAGGAAAGAATCCGACCGGCTGGACCGTCAACGATTGGGTGAAAAAAGGAATACTTCTCGGATTCCGGCTGGGCGAGCTGATCGATGTCTCGCCCGACGAACATTTTAGATTTTTTGATATCAGTACGTTCCCGTTGAAGAAACTCACACTGCAAAACCGTGTGAGACTGGTGCCGGGAGGTTCTGCCATCCGCGACGGATCGTACGTTGCACCGGGCGTCGTCATTCTGCCCCCCTCGTACATCAATGTCGGCGCCTATGTGGATGGCGACACCGCGATCGAT
The DNA here is from genome assembly GCA_003819715.1 of Ignavibacteriota bacterium. Taxonomy (GTDB): domain Bacteria; phylum Bacteroidota; class Ignavibacteria; order UBA10030; family UBA10030; genus Fen-1298. The sequence goes on from RPQN01000116.1 coordinate 5,946, forward strand.
TCCCAGTGTGTCATCGGCTGCTGTGCGCAAATCGGCAGGCGTGTCCGGATGAATGCCGGAGTACACATCGGGGGAACGATGGAGTCGCCCGTCGACCTGCCGGTCATTATCGAAGACGATGTGTTCATCGGCGGACAATCGGTGATCTCCGACGGCGCCATCGTCAAGCAAAAAGCGGTGATCGCGGCAGGGGTGATCCTCACGGGGTCAACGACGGTTTACGATATCGTAAATGAAAAGGCCTACCGGCGGTCGAACAAAACGCCGCTGATTATTCCCGAGCATGCGGTCGTGGTGCCCGGCAGCCGTGCGGTCGATACGCCGTACGCAAAAAAGAATCATCTGGCGCTCTCCACGGCGTTGATCATCAAGTACCGCGATCCGAAATCCGACGCAGCGGCCGTGCTGGAAGAAAGCCTTCGATGAAACGGATCCTCATCTGCGGCGCGAACGGACTGCTTGGCCAGCGCCTGTCTCTCATGCTCAGCACGCAAAATGATTATGAAGTGCTGAATACATCGGTGGAGCGTTCGTTTGTCTACGACAACAAGCTGTTTGACTATAACCAGCTTGATATTACCAGCCGGAGCGATGTCAAAAGCCTGCTCTCCAGCTTTCAGCCCGATGTGATCTTAAACGCCGCCGCAGCGACCAACGTCGACTGGTGTGAATTGAACCGCGAAGAGGCCTGGAAGGCCAATGTCACTGCAGTAGAGAACCTTGCAGAAGCCGCCCGCAAAGTGGAAGCGCGCCTGGTCCACATCTCCACCGATTATATCTTTGACGGAAAAAACGGCCCCTACGATGAAACTGCAAAACCGAACCCGCTGGGATATTACGGTAAAACAAAACTCGCGAGCGAAAATGTTGTCCGGAGCGCAGAGATCCCGCATACGATACTCCGGACCATCGTTTTATACGGCAGCGGATTCGGCGTCAAAACAAATTTTGCACTCTGGATTATCAAGAGTTTGAAAGCAGGCAAACAAATTCAAGTGGTGGACGACCAGGTGGGCAATCCGACGTTTGTGAGCGATCTTGCCATGGCCATGATTAAATCGTTTGAACTGGGCCGGGATGGAATTTTTCATGTCGGCGGCGGAAATCTCTTGAGCCGGTACGATTTTGCGCTCGAGACGGCGGAAATATTCGGGCTGGATGCTTCCTTCATCAAGCGGATTAAAACGAGCGACCTCGTGCAGGCCTCGCCCCGCCCGATGAACTCCGGTTTTATCACCCTGAAAGCCGAAACCCAGCTCAACATGCATTTCCTGACAGTCAAAGAAGGACTGAACCTCCTGAAACATGAACTCCAAAGCAACGGCAAGAATTGAACCATAAAGGCATCGACAACCATGTTAGACATCAAATTTATTCGTGAGAACCGGGACCTCGTGCGCAGCGGCGCAGAGGCTAAGGGGATATCCGTAAACCTGGACCAGATTTTTCAACTGGACGACAAGCGCCGGGCGCTGATCCAGGAGGGCGATACGCTCAAAGCAAAACGCAATACGGTTTCCGCCGAGGTCGGTAAAATCAAGAAGCAGGGCGGAGATGCAAGCGCCGTCATCGCTGAAATGGAAACGGTGAAGAACAGAATTCAGGAAATAGATCCCGAACTCCGCGAGGTGGAAACAACCCTGACGGGGCTGCTTCTTACGGTGCCGAATATCCCTCATCCTTCAGTCCCGATCGGGAAAACCCCGGCGGACAACAAGGAAATTTTTCGATGGGGCGAGATCCCGCAGGCCGATTTCCCGGTGAAGCCGCATTGGGAATTGACGGAGAAACTGGGAATTGTCGATTTCGACCGGGGCGCAAAAGTCTCGGGAGCCGGATTTCCCTTCTACGTCGGTAAAGGTGCTGCGCTGGAACGCGCACTCATCAATTTTTTCCTGGACGAAGCTTCCAGCCGCGGATATAAGGAACTGATGCCGCCCATCGTCGTGAACGAGGACAGCGCAAGGGGCACCGGACAGATTCCAGACAAGGAAGATCTGATGTATATCGTGGAACGGGACAAACTCTACATGATCCCGACGGCGGAAGTGCCCGTGACCAACTTTCACCGGGACGAGCAGTTATATGAAAAAGATCTGCCGATCCGTTATGCGGCATATACGCCATGCTTCAGACGCGAAGCCGGTTCGTACGGCAAGGATGTCCGCGGCCTCAACCGGCTTCACCAGTTTGATAAAGTGGAGCTCGTAAAATTTGTCCACCCGTCCGCATCGTACGACGAATTGGAATCGCTGCGTCAGGATGCCGAACACCTGCTCCAGCTCCTCGGCCTTCCCTACCATACGCTTCTCATGTGTACCGGAGACATGGGTTTTACGCAGACAAAAAAATACGACCTGGAAGTCTGGGCGCCGGGACAGAAGAAATGGCTGGAAGTTTCTTCGTGCAGCAACTTCGAATCGTTTCAGGCGAGGAGGATGAATATCAAATTCCGCCCGGGGAACGGCGGGAAGCCCGAAATTGTTCACACATTAAACGGGTCCGGCCTTGCACTTCCGAGGGTGGTGGCTGCACTGATTGAGCACTATCAGACACCGGAAGGAAAAGTCATAATTCCCAAAGTGCTGCATCAGTACACAAAATTTGAAGTGATCGGGTAAAAAACCGCTGTGGCTTTGAAGAGTACAAAAACAGCTCGAACTCCCGTTTTTCATTTATCTCTATCAAGCAGAATTGAATGCGACCGCTCTTACGTCTTAAACCATATCTCCTTCGCTATAAAAAAACACTCCTGTTCGGGCTGCTGACGGTCATTGGAAGCAATCTCTTTACTATTGTCCAGCCGCTGTTCCTCGGCAAAGCCGTCGACGAACTGAAACGCGGCATCGATACCCGCGTCTTTGTCTCGGGCGATCTATTAATGTGGGCCGGACTCATTGTCGGATTTTCCGTTGTCGCCGGGATCTTTACATTCCTGACACGCCAGACCATTATCGTTACCTCCCGGCACATCGAATTCGATTTACGCAACGACCTTCTTTCCCATCTCCAGAAGCTGTCCTATTCGTATTTCCAGAATAAGCCGACCGGCGACCTCATGGCTCATGCGACCAACGACATCAGCGCGGTGCGCAACGTCGTCGGTCCCGGCATTATGTACCCCTCGGACACCTTCATAACGCTGACGTTCGTCCTCATTATGATGTTTATGAACGACTGGCAGCTCACGCTGCTGGTCCTGGTTCCCATGCCGGTCGTTTCGTATGTCGTGTACCGACTGGGAAAACTCATCAACAAAATTTTTACGGACCGGCAGGAACAGTTCTCGCTGCTCACGACGCGCGCGCAGGAGACACTCTCCGGCGTCCGGATCGTGAAAGCATATGTGCGCGAAGAATACGAAGAACAGCGGTTCCATGTCCTGAGCTGGGATTACATGAAAAAGAACCTCATACTGGCAAAAGTGCAATCCATTATGTGGCCGCTCATGTTCGTGCTGGTCGGGTTATCGCTGGTGATTGCGATCTATTTCGGCGGACGGAAGGTGATAGACGGGCAGATGACCATCGGAACGCTGACCGCGTTTACCGCATACTTAAGCATGCTCATCTGGCCGATGATCGCGTTCGGCTGGGTGACCAATCTCCTGCAGCAGGGCGCCGCTTCGATGGAACGTTTAGCTGCCATTTTCGATACGGAGCCGGAAATAAAAGACACGAAGGATACCATCCAGACGCTTGACCATCTCGAAGGCGCGATAGAATTCCGTTCTGCATCGTTCACCCATAAGAATGCCGCGAACCCGACATTGAAAAACATCAACCTGAAAATAGACGCCGGTATGACGGTCGCCATTGTCGGGTATACCGGATCGGGGAAATCGACGCTGGTCCATCTCCTCCCGCGCCTCTACGATCTTACGGAGGGTGAATTGCTGATCGACGGGCACGATATCCGGCATATTCCGCTCGAGGTGCTCCGGACCAATATCGGGTTTGTTCCGCAGGAAACGTTCCTGTTCTCTGAAACCATCGCCGAGAATATCCGGTACGGCGTGGACCTCACCGACGAGGAAAGTTTAAAATCGGCGGCGGAGATATCCCAGATCGCGAAAGATGTCATGGAATTTCCCAAACAGTTCGATACGACTATCGGCGAACGCGGGATCACGCTTTCCGGCGGGCAGAAGCAGCGCACCAGTATTGCCCGCGCCATTATGCGCCAGCCGAAAATTTTAATTCTGGACGATGCACTTTCAGCGGTCGATACCTTTACTGAAGAAAAAATCCTTCAGCGCCTTCGCGAATTTATGGCCGGCAGGACCAGCATCATCATCAGCCACCGCATCTCGACCGTCAAGGATGCCGATTTGATTGTCGTGCTGGAAAACGGGGAAATTGTAGAGCGCGGAACACACGATGAACTGGTCGATCTCGACGGCATTTATGCGGATCTGCATCATAAACAACTGCTGGAGCAGGAATTGGAAACGATGTAAAATGGCAAAAGTATAAAGGCAAAAGTACAAAGACAAAGGGGAAAAACAGGAATGGAAAATAAACCTACCGATATTCGCGAACGAACATTCCGATTTGGACTAGAGATCGTCAAGTCTATTGACAGGATACCTCATACGAGATCAGGTGACGTGATCGCAAAACAGATTATTCGTTCTGCAACTTCTATAGGCGCTAATGCCTAGGAAGCGCCGTCGGCATACAGCATAGCCGATTTCACTTATAAAACCAACATTGCGCTTTGTGAAGCGCGCGAAACGCATTATTGGTTAAGATTACTCAAGGAATCCGAGTTATTGATCGATAAAGGAATTGATCCTCTTGTCCAAGAAGCAGATGAAATTTCAAAAATTCTTGGTGCTATTGTCAGCGCAGCTCGAGGAAAGCGATAGAAATGAAAACTGATTCACAGATTATTTACTTTTTCCTTTTCACTTTTAATTTTTAACTTTTGATTTTTCACTTTTAACTTTTGACTTGAACATGCAGGAAGAAGAAGTTCTCGGTAAAGCATACGATGCCCGTCTCATGCGGCGGCTGATCAAATATTTGAAGCCGTACCGCTGGCATGTGGCGCTGGGAATCGTGCTCAGTCTGATGGTGAGCGCGATGGAAGCGGTCCGTCCCTACTTCACTAAAATTGCCGTGGACACCAACATCGTTCAGGGTGACAAGCAGGGGCTGCTCGTTACGATGGCGTTCTTCCTTGCCATTATGATCGTCCGCGGGTTCATCCAGTATGCCAACGCCTACCTGACTCAATGGATCGGGCAGCGGACCATATTCGACCTCCGGATGGAAGTCTTCCGGCACCTGCAGAACCTTTCCCTCAAATTTTACGATCGCAATCCGATCGGCCGGCTGATCACCCGGGTGACCAACGACGTCGAAGTGCTCAATGAGATGTTCTCGTCCGGTATCGTGATGGTGTTCAGCGATGTGTTTACCATTGCCGGTATTTTCTATTTCATGTTTACGATGAACTGGAAGCTGGCACTGGTCACGTTGAGCGTTCTCCCGTTCCTCTTTTACGGGACGTTCCTCTTCCGTCGGAAAGCCCGCGAAACGTACCGTGATGTCCGGATCCAGATTGCACGGATCAATACGTTCATGCAGGAGCATATTACCGGCATGCTCGTGGACCAAATTTTCAACCGCGAGAAGAAATCGTACGCAAAATTTTCCGATATCAATGCCTCGCACCGCGACGCCAACATCCGGTCCATTTTTTACTACGCGGTTTTTTATCCCGGGGTCGACCTGATCGGCGCGGTCGCCGTCGGGCTGATCATCTGGTATGCGGGACGGAACGCGCTGGAAGGGGCCGTCTCGGTCGGCACCGTGATGGCATTCGTGCAATTCAATGAAATGTTCTGGCGCCCCATCCGCGACCTCTCGGAAAAATACAACATCCTCCAGACGGCGATGGCGTCTTCCGAACGGCTGTTCCAGCTGCTCGATGACCGTACGGTCCTGCAAGTTCCCCAGACACCTGTCCCGCTGACCGATGTCCGGGGAGACATTGAATTTCGCAATGTCTCTTTTACCTATGCGCCGCCGGGAAACAACGATCATGAACCGGCGTGGATTTTAAAAAACATCTCCTTCACGATCCAGCAGGGACAGTCCATCGCCATCGTCGGGCATACCGGTGCAGGCAAGACGACCATTATCAACCTCTTGAGCCGGTTCTACGATATTCAGCAGGGTGAAATATTCATTGACGGCATCAATATTCAGAATGTCGATCCGAAGGAACTGCGGCGTCACATCGCGGTCGTGCTGCAGGATGTATTTTTATTCTCCGGCGATATTCAGAACAACATTCATCTCGGCAACGAATCCATTCCTCCGGAACGGGTCAGGGCCGCGGCACGCATGGTCGGTGCCCACCGGTTCATTGAGGCGCTGCCGGACGGATACGCGGCGGAGGTCAAGGAACGCGGCTCGACGCTCTCCGTCGGCCAGAAACAGCTGCTCTCCTTTGCCCGCGCGCTGGCTTTCAATCCGCGGATTCTGATATTGGATGAAGCGACTTCAAGCGTCGATACCGAGACCGAACAGTTGATTCAGCATGCGATTAAAAAGATGCTGGAGGGGCGCACCTCCATCGTTATCGCACACCGGCTCTCGACCATCCAGAGCGCCGACAAGATCATCGTGCTGCACAAAGGGGAAATCCGGGAAATGGGCAATCACCAGGAGCTGCTGGCCCAGAACGGCATCTACCGGAAACTCTACGAACTTCAATACAAAGACCAGGAAATCAAAGCCAATTAACATGGTCTCTTTATGAACCGGGATTCGCACATATCAGAATGCACGTTCGTTGTGGTGGACGTCGAGACGACCGGTCTCAGTCCGGTTGAGGACCGCATTACTGAAATCGCAATGATGAAGGTGAAAAACGGGGTACTCGTCGATGAGTTCTCGACGCTCATTAATCCGTTGGTAACCATTCCCGCCTCTATTACGAACCTGACCGGGATCGACAACGTCATGGTCGCGGATGCTCCGACGGCGAGAGAAGTC
>RPQN01000117.1 GCA_003819715.1 Ignavibacteriota bacterium
ATAATAATTGCAGCGATCCCTTTTGCGGTACTGCATAGGAATGTTCGATGCCGAGGGAGCGGGCATACGTATTCTGCGGGTTCCCGGATCTCCAGCCGCCGTTCACATGAGTGACGGGGACAAACAATGGCCGTCCTCCCAGAACGAGCAGATTTCCTTTCGCGAGATGTTTCTGGATTGCTTCCCATGCATCTGCAGGAAATGCCGACCCATAGGGGAGGATCAGAAGATCATTGGGCGATTGTGCATTCCATTGCTGTAATTCGGCAAGCCCGACAAAACGAGGGTGCAAAGGAGAAAGCGCTTTTTCAAGAGCTGTCCGGCTGATCGTTCCGTTTTCTTGAGAAGGAAATCCCTTTTCAAAAAAAACGACGGTTTCACCAAAACAGACGGGTGCTGAAATCTGAAAAAAACAAAGTAAGAGGAATGTGATTTGAAAATGATGTTTGTGCATGATCATTACCGGAATGGAACTGTTTGGGCCATGAGTCTTTTTATGCGAAGAACTATTTTCGTTGTTACGCTGATTTACGAATTACCAGTTCGGGCTGAAATAGCATTTTCTGTGGATTGTTCAGAATTTCGTCCCGTTGAAGCATGACCATCGTGTATGCCGCCTGGGCCATTTCCTTCAACGGCTGCCGAATGGTCGTCAATGCCGGCGTCGAGAGCTGTGCAATGAGGAGATCGTCGAAACCAACAATAGCGACGTCCTCCGGTATCCGTACTCCGCGGTCTCGTGCAACGCTGAGTAATCCCTGCGCGCAGTTATCCCCCGCCGCACAAAAGACTGCATCAACGCCCAGGGTGAGCAGATTGGGCATCACCTCAAGACCATCCTCGCGGGAATATTGCATCACTTCCACCATGCCTCCTTGAGGTATGAAAAGGTTTTTTTCTCTCAGCGCCTGTTGAAACCCTTTGAGCCGTTGTTCTGCATTGAAGCCGCCCTTTACTTTCGTTCTTCCTGAGACAATCGCGAGTTTCTTTTTCCCCTTCGAGATAAGATATGTCCCGGCGATATGCCCGCCTTTCATATTGTCGATGGCAATACTGGATACACCGGCCGCTTCTTCGTCCAATAAAACGATGGGGACCTTTGCTGCACGATAAATTGAAATAATATCGGGATCCGGCCGGATATCCATAGCGATCAGGGCTATGGGCCTCGTTTGCTCGAGGGCAAGCCTTAACCGTTCCCGCTGGATATCGGATTCACCGGTGACCGACCGAAGTACCATCTCTTCCGGTTTAAACAATTTTTTAAAGTTCTCAATCATGGAAATATGGAATGGCGATCCAAAGGTCGGTGCTGTAACGACAATCCGTATCTCTTGATTTGCCATGATGAAATTATCCTTTCACCTTTGCAACAATTCTTTCATCCCCGCTTCTTGAGCTGCAATCCCTGCCGAATCAAGTATAACCATTTTTTCCATCTTGCGCGCATGGTCCCTGATAATTTCCATGGTCGAATAATCATTTAAAAATATCGAATTTCGTCCCTGAGGTTCCTGGGGAGGGTCTCCAACACAGGGATCTCCGATTTTCCAGACGCCATCGGAATGCCGGGCTCGTCCTTCGCCGCCCCATGCCCAGAAATTCGATCCTGCGATCGGCGCACCGTTTCGTGCTGAGTCATAGATTGCACTGAACAACAGTTTGAAATAATGGTCGCGGGCGCTTGTCGGGGTACCGGGGAGGAATGCTGCACTATCCCGTCCTATACCGAACTCTTCCATGACAATCGGTTTATGAAGCGTTCGCGCCAGTGCGAGGTGCAGCGAAAGATACTCCAGCGCTTTTTTTTCTGTCGAAGGCAAGGTTTCTGAAATGCGGTTCGGATTAAACCAGCCCCAATTTAACGGCCAGAGATGGAATGTTAAATAGTCGATAGAGGGTGATTTATGGGACTCCAGAAAAACATCTTCCATCTGAATGCATCCCACCTTCCCTTCGCTTCCGGTCGAGACCAGATGGTTCGTATCGAGATCGTGAATACTTTTCGCCGTCCGGTTGATCCACTCGTAAAATTCTGGAAGGTTCTTTTTTCCCGCATCTCCATCTCTCCCGGGACGCGGTTCGTTTGCAAGCTGCCAGGACATGATGGAAGGATCTTCTGAATATTTCCGGCCGTTGATCGTGTTGGTACGTGTAATCAGCATTCTGATATACTGATCATACAGATCCATTGCTTTCGGCGTGGAATAAAAGGATGCCGAAAAATCCATAAAGCGGCCGTACCCTTTTTGAGGATCATCCGGATCTGCACCTTCGACACCGGTTGCCCAAACGACATATTGGGCCATTCCGCCGGACCAATCCCAGTAATTATTGAGATACAACACCGCGTGCATATTCCGCTTTGCGATTTCCGACATGAGAAAGTCGAGCCCCACGAGCATGGAATCGTCACAAACTCCGGCGGCGGTCTGGAGCGCGGGTTTGATGGATCGCCGTATGTACGAATCTTCCGAAGCAGCAAGCAGCCGTAAATTGGTAATACCGTACGCCGACAGAGAATCCAGTTCCCGCACTAGCCTCTGACGGTCTCCTGTTCTTCCCGGCGAACCGAGATAACAACCATACCAGAGATTGCTGCCGGCGAAATAATACGGTCGTCCTTGATGCATCAGATATATTCCCTGAACACGAATGAAATCATCCTGCTCATGGAACAACGACAGGAATGAACAGGAGGAGAAGACAAACGCTGAAACAACAACGGCCGCTAATGTCATACATCGGCGGTATCGCTGAAGATGATTGTTGACGTTCATCAGTACAGCCGGAGTTATTGACCTGAGTCTCTGCATGCGGAGATGATGTGGATAAATGCCGGGGAATTCACTTTTATTTCAGATGCACCATCATTTTCGTCCGGCGAAATGACGGGAGGGATTTATCCACCGGTGCTGCTTCCATTCGGTAGAAATATATTCCGGATGCGATATCAGTCCTCCATTCAACAAGATGTTCTCCGGAGTCCATTTCATCATTCACCAGTTCCTGTATCCGACGTCCAAGGAGGTCAAATATTTTAATGTTCACCAAACTTCGTGCGGGCAGCGAATAGTGAATCATGGTCGACGGATTAAACGGATTTGGATAATTTTGAGATAATGCGTATTGTCCTGGAACGGAGAAGCTCCGGCCGGAAATTCCGACTGCCCGGGAAGATGTATAAATTTCGAATTCTTTGAGCGTGTAGCCGGAATCGATGAGATTTCTCTCATTGCACATGATCCGAACCACTCTTCCCGTTCCATTGAGACCCCGGACATCATCAATACCGCCGTCGCCCGCCGATGTCGTAAAAAGGCTCTTGACCGATCCGGTGGATGAGATCGACTGGATAATGTACGCGGTGGCATATCTCGCCCCCCATTTGAGAACGACGCGGTCGATCGGCCGCGATTTTCCCATGTCGACATAAATCCATTGGCCGGCAACGAGGGACGAACTCATCCATGCAGTGGACGTATCGCCGTCGATCACTGATTCGGGCGGATAATTTCTGATACTGGAAAATGATTTTACTGTTTGTCCGGTCGCCCGGTTGATGAGCTCTGCATCCAGGACAGGAACTTCTATCGTCGCGGTATCCGTTACCGCGCCGGCTGCAACCAGGGTATACGTTTTCGTTGAAACGGGCGAGACCACCATCGACGAATTCATGGATACCGGCACATTTTCAAATTTCACCGACGAGCCTTTGGATGTCGTCCATTGAATGAGGGTCGAATCACCGGCGTCTTTTTCCAGAACCGGCGGAATGGCATTGAGCGATTTGATGGTTCCAGGCGGAAGATATTCCAGCGTTATGCGGCTGGTATCGGAGAATTGCGCACCATGCGCCATAAGCACATAGGGCGCCGTGCCGGATGGGTAAACGACCAGAGAATCTGTTCCGTTCAACGTCACCCCATTGAGCGTCACCTGCGAACCGTTGCTTGTTTCCCACCACAGCTTCACTGAATCTCCCTGTTCATATTTTTGCGGACTTGCCTTAAACGTTCGAATGAATCCGCCGGGGCTGTTCAGGATCGAATCACGGGCCCAGCCGCCCATAATTGCATATCCTTCATTGCTCGGATGAATACCGTCCGGAAAGTAGGCGGACATTCCGCCCATGAGCGAATACCAATCGATGAGCAGTGTGTGGTCCACCCGACGTACGGAATCGATCAGTGGAATAATTTGATAATGGATAATGGTATCGGTGATGGAATAATTATCGATGAATGCAGGAGGCGGATAACAGACATAGATCTGGGGATTTCTCCCATGCTGCCGATATATCTTTATGAAATCTCTGTAGTCAGAATAAAATTCGTTTCCGTAACGCCAGTTATTGACCGCACTGTATTTACTATCGTTGGTGCCGAGTGAAATGAAGATAATATGTGGATTAAAATCCTGAGCCTCGTAAAATTGACTTTGATTCCAATACGGCAGGTCCCCTTTTTTCAACATGGTGGTACCGCCCACGCCGTAATTCTTCACGTTATAATGTGAACCCAAAAGCGACTGGAGCGTCGCCGGCCACGTTGTGGAACTGCCCTGCGTGATGCTGTTGCCGATACACGCCACACGGATTTGTTCTAACTGCGGGAAGGCATAGGGTGTGAGAAGCATCAATAATACTGCGCAAGTAAAAACATAACTTTTGAGTTTCATGTCTATCCTCCTTTTTGCGTCATCCTCGATCGAAGACTCGCATCATTCCCCAAAAGAATGTAGATTTCAATGACGTGGCTTCGAGTGGTAAAAGATGCATTTTATTATGATCAATTGGAAGCACCGCATTGGTTCCATGCTTCTCATGCATTATTGCAATAAATTTCTCGTTGGTACAAATACGACATGCTCTTCACTGTTCAAATCATTGTCGTATTCATAAGCTTTATTAAATTAATAAAGTCTGTGTGGATATTTCAGCTTAATTATAGAAAATAGAAGAAGATTATTGGCCTGATAATTGCGTTTCATGTTCCTGGCGATGACTTGTTTTTATACAAAACGATACTTCACACGCCAGGAACCCCTGAAGAGTTTCATTTTGACACTGGAAGTTCTTTATACATATGAGCAAACATCATACCAAAAATAATTTTCATCCGGGATACAAATTTATAATGGTTTTTCTGGCGAGTATGGTTGCCGGTACGACTCTTTTCGCACAATCCAGGATTTCCTACAACAACAGACAACTTTTCTTGAGCGGATCGAACGTCGCATGGATAAATTTCGGCCGCGATATCGGTCCGGATGTTACAAATTTCGCTGGATTTCAGTCTATGTTCGATTCTCTCCGGGCGAACCATGGAAATGCCATGAGATTCTGGCTGCATACCACCGGTCAAAGCAGTCCGTCGTTTGGGACAGATAAAAAAGTCTCAGGACCGGGAACGGACGCCATTTCGGATTTAAAAACGATCCTGGATCTGGCATGGGAACGAAAGGTCGGCCTGGTTCTTTGTCTCTGGTCTTTCGATATGCTCCGTACATCAAACGGGACAACCATCACGGACCGATCGATGCTCATGCTCACCGATACATCGGCTCTCAGCGCCTACATTAACAACGCATTACTCCCGATGGTCACTGCGCTGAAAGGACATCCCGGAATTATTTCCTGGGAGGTGTTTAATGAAGCCGAAGGGATGAGCGACGATTACGGATGGGCATTTACGGAGCACGTGCCCATGGTTAACATTCAGCGATTCGTAAACCGGGTCGCCGGGGCAATCCATCGCACCGATCCGGGCGCAAAAGTGACGACCGGTGCCTGGGCATTTAAGGTTCTGACCGATATTGCTCCTCTGGCAAAATCGATGAGCGCTCAATCTCTCCTGCACTCTATGAGCGACGAAGAAAAAGTGAGAATGGAAAAAGAATTCTCTCTGCGCTATCATGCTGCAGCAAGCGCAGAAGAAATCATTTCGCGCTTTGCCGTCACGACGGACCAGAACTATTATCGCGACGACCGACTTATCGCATCGGGCAGCGACCCGCTCGGTACTCTTGATTTCTATACGGTGCATTATTATACATGGGCAGGAACCGCCTTATCACCGTTCCATCACCCGTGGTCCTACTGGCAGCTCGATAAACCAGTCGCAGTTGCCGAATTTTTTATGGAAGATATGTTCGGCGTGCTTTATAAATATCTGTACCGGAATCTTTACGAGAACGGTTATGCCGGAGCATTGTCCTGGCAATGGTACACTCCGGAACCGACACAGCCGAATACGAAGGAAAAGACCAAAGAAGTCATGAACAGTCTTTTTCGTTTGTACCCGGACGACCTGGATGTGACCCAGACATCAGGCAAGGCGTATGTGTTTTCCGCTTCGAAAACGATAATAGATATTGGCGACACCACAACGCTGACCTGGATCGCATCAAGGGGATCTTCCACATTTCTGAATGGAAATCCTGTACCGAATAGAGGATCGATGAATGTTGCTCCTGCAACAGGAACAAATTATTTGTTAACGACGAGCGGAGAAGTTTCTGATACTGCCAGAGTCACCATCGATGTCTATCCCACAGGAACGATAATTTTTTACAGGATCAATCCTTTGACCATCGCTCCGGGCGATTCTGCAATGATTTATTGGCGCACCGCACGGGGATCAGTGACAACATTGAACGGCAATTCTGTCAAAGAATTCGATTCCTTGACCGTTCACCCGAATTCCACCACCTATTATACTCTCCGGACGACCGGGACCGTCAAAGGCTCCGTTCAAATAACCGTGAGCGTCGTACCGCCGGAAGAAATAAACCGCGCACTGAATAAGCCAATTACCGTGACCCCATCGGACAGCGCTTCCGCTCCAACTTCCATGGTCGACGGATCTTTCAGCACACAATGGAACAGCGCGTCTATTGCCCCGACGAAAATTGTGATTGATTTACAGCAGGATTGCCAAATCCAGAAAATACTCCTTTCCTGGGGGACCAATTATGCAACGCAGTACCGGATCGTCACTTCCCGGGACGGAGTGAATTGGAATTTAGAAAGGCTGGTTCTGACCGGACCGGGCGGGCAATATACGCACGACAGTTTGAATATTCTCTGCCGGTTTTTTTGGCTGCAGCTGGACCGGTGCGCGTTTACTACAGCAGCGAATTACAATATTCAGGAGATACAATTATTCGGACGTGCACTTCCCACCGGCATCCGTTCGATATCAGAAAGGAATGCCGCTTCGGCGTTCGCCCTGCGCGAGAATTATCCCAATCCGTTTAATCCTTCTACCACCATGGAATTCACGGTTCCCGCCGATGGGGAAACCACATTGAAGATATTCAATATTCTCGGAAAAGAAGTCGCGAACCTTTTTCAGGGGTGGGCACAAGCAGGAATGGTACATCGGGTACAGTTCCATGGCGATTTCCTTGTATCCGGATTCTATCTCGCCAGATTAATACAGGGAAACAACCAGGCCACGAGAAAACTTCTTCTCCTCCGGTAACGCCCGGTATCGAATAAAGACCGGCGTTCCCCATGACAGCTTATTTCAGCAATACCAGTTTTTTGATGTCACTGAATGTCGGGGTGACGAGTTTATAAAAATAAACGCCGCTCGAAAGATGCGAGCCGTCCAACCGGCAGGAATACCTCCCCGGCGATTTTCGTTCATTCACTAATACCAGTACTTGCTGGCCGAGAGTATTATAAATACTCAGATGCACCGGTCCAAATTGATTTATGGAATACTGGATTTCCGTCGATGGATTGAAAGGATTCGGATAGTTCTGATCCAGCCTGTTTTCCAACGGAATGAGTTCCGCATCCTGAACTCCGACCGGTGTGGTTGTAATCGAGAACCAGTTTAATCGGAAACCGCCCTTCACGGCATTGATGACCAATGTCTGTTCACCGCCATAGATCGGAGGTCTGGTTGATACGGTTTTCCAACTGGTCCAGCTTCCCGTGGACGGCAACGATAACGTCGCACCGATCGTTTTGTTAATTGATAATCTGACTTCTCCCGCCGCCGATTCACTTGCATATCTCAGGGTGATATAATAGTTGCCGTTCGCCGGAACGTTTATGGCATACTCCATCCAATCGCCGTCGTCTATGCCGCTCACCTGTGAACCTCCATTCACGTCGGTGGTCGGTTCAATTTGAACGCCAAGCATGTCGCTGTAATTTTCAGCTTCAATTCTTGCAGGGATCTGAGCAATCGCCGGCCGGACCCAGCTATACGCCTCTATGGGCCCAAACGGTTGAAGTACCCCGTTATCGAACGACGCAAGAGTTCCTGAAGTGTACGATATGGATCCTGCATCGTCCCGTGTATAAAACACCGAATCCAGTTCAACCACAATAGTCGTACTGTCACCCGGCTTTAACGACCAACGTGTAGAAGTTGAAATCGGAACAGTATTCCTGAACGCCTGGAACAAACCCGTTAATGAAGTGGTCTCTCGCATCCGTTTGTTAAATGTGAGTTCAAAATGTTTTCCATCAACGGAAATGATCGACGACAGGCAAACAGGAGCAGAACCGGGTGCGCTGTTATTTAATGTGGTGATCCCGTACCCATAAGGATACAAGGGTGAATAATTCGCATCTCCTGTGTTGAGAGGTATCTGCGACATTGATTTTGGCCAGGTGCGTGAGAGTATTCCCTTGGGTTGATAATCTCCAAAGAGAACATCCGCAACTCCGTCGCCTTCCGTGCCCGGCAGCCATGCGGCAATAATGACATCCGAATAATGCAGGATCTTTTCCAGAATCATGGGACGCCCCGACACCAGAATGACAATAACGGGCGCGCCGTAGCTTTTCATCTTCTTCACCAAATCCACATCCGATTTTGTGATGGACAGATCCCTGGAGTCTCCATTACCCTCAGCGTACGGCGTTTCGCCAATAATCACTACCGAATAATCTGCATTAGTATTTGCAAAATCTCCGGTTTTTGAAGAATCTATTTGTGCGGAAGGAGCGGCATTTCTCATCCCTTGAAGAATCGTTGTGCCAGGGGTTGTTGCACCGCTCCGCCCCTGCCATGTAATGGTCCATCCGCCGCACTGGTTGCCGATATCACTCGCATTGGATCCCGCAACAAGAATCCGTGCGCTGGATTTTCGCAGCGGAAGGATTCCATCCTTCTTCTTTAACAAGACCATGGATTCCCGCACGCATTGACGGGCAACTGCCCGGTGTGCCGGTGAACCGAAAAATTGAAGTAAATTGCGATCGGTGAATGGTCTTTCGAATAATCCAAGCTTGAATTTCGCAGTGAGTATTCTCCGGACGGCATCATCCACCCGGGCAGGGCTGATTTTTCCTGCGTTCACCAGGCTCCGCATAGCAGTCATAAACTCACTGTAATGAGTGGACATCATCACCATATCAATTCCCGCATTGATGGACGAATCGACGCAGACGGTATAATCCGATGCGATCTGTTCAATACCATTCCAATCGGAGACAACGATCCCCTTGAAACCCAGTTGCTGCTTTAATACATCGGTGATCCAATATTTACTCCCATGCATTTTTTTGCCGTTGATACTGCTGAAGGATACCATGACCGATCCGACGCTGGAATCGATCGCGGCAATATATCCGGGAAGATGGATGGACCGGATATCCGTTTCATTTAATTCCGTGTTCCCCTGATCGGTCCCTCCCGTGGTGCCTCCATCTCCGACGAAATGTTTTGCACATGCAAGAATGCTGGTCGGCATGGAGAGCGAATCTCCCTGCAAGCCGGCCACCGCTGAAGATCCAAGCTGCTGCGCCAATTCGGGTGTCTCGCCGTACCCTTCATACGTTCTTCCCCACCGAATATCGCGCGGCACGGCGATACATGGTGCAAATGTCCAATCGATGCCGGTCGCAGCAATTTCAACGGCTGTAATCCGTGCCGCACTTTTTATCAACGCCGGATTTCTGGTGCATCCCAATCCGATATTATGAGGGAAGATCGTGGCGCCGATGACATTGTTATGCCCGTGAACTGCATCGATCCCGTAGATTATGGGAATGCGCAGCGGTGTCTTTAATGCATAAACCTGCATCGTGTCATACGTGTTCGCCCAGCTAAGCACTGAATTTCCCGCCGCAGGATCTGCGTCGCCGCCGCTTAATACCGATCCGACCAGGTAGGTTGTCAGGATCGATGGATTTCTGCCGAGAGCGCCCAAGTCAACCTGCATCATCTGCCCGATCTTTTCGTCCAGATTCATCCGGCTCAATAAATCCTCCACACGCCGGGATACAGACTGGGTCGAATCAAGATAGGGAAGGACCTGTGCGGATGACGGGAGGGAAACAAGAAAATATAAAATTATAAATAAGAGCGGACGGGCGGTTTGCATCACTCACCTTATGAGATATTCATGACATACTTCTGATCATGAATTATCGGTTTTTGTTCTCAAGTTTTATTTGATCTGATCGCACCATGATTCGTGGACCATAAACGAACCGGCGGCTATCGGGGAGATATTTTCCCGGAATGCAACGCGTTCCAGCATCGTGAAGCGTACCGCGAAAATCCCTCTTCTGGAACTCTTACATCTCCACCACCACTTCGTTGTTCTCCATCATTTTATCCGCGGGAATAAGATTCCCTTCAATCGATACTCCATTCAGAATGATTTTCTTGACGCCTTTTTGAGCACCATTTTTATTTTTGATGAGAATGGAAAAATTTTTATTCCGGAATCGCCGCGTCACTTTTATTGCCTTCCACTTCGACGGAATGCACGGATCTATTCTCAGGCCGAAATAATCGGGTTGAATGCCGAGAATGTACTGCGCCGCCGTGTAGTACGCCCACGATGCGGTACCGCTTAACCATGGCAGCCGGGAAGCGCCGTAACGCGGACTGGATTTGCCGTGAGTAAATTGACAGTAAACATACGGTTCGGTTTCGCGCAATTCCGCTTTTTTGTTGTATGCCGAAGGCATAAATTTCCTGTAACATTCGTAGGCTTTATTCCCTCTGCCGATTAACGCCTCTGCCATCACCACCCATCCCTGTGTGTGCTGAAAGATGGATGCATTTTCCTTCATTCCCTTATTATAGAGACGGGATTTAATAACCTTGGGATCTGTTTTCTCTACAGGCGGATCATTGATCATAATACCATAATCTGTTCCCAGACGCTTGTTGACGACGTCCAGTAATTTTTCCGACTGTTCTTTGGTCGTATGGCCGCTGATCACGGCCCACGGCTGCGGTTCCAGGAAAATCGATGCTTCATTGTTTTCTTTTGAACCAAACTTTAATCCGTCCGCCCTGTACGCACGCAAGTACCAATTGCCATCCCACGCATATTTTTCAAGATTCTCATCGAGCGTTTTCAGATGGTTCTGCGCCCATGCGGATTCCTCCGGCTTCTTCAGCATCGCCGCGATTTCCATATACGTTTTTAATGCATAACGAAGCTGGAAAGCAACGAATGTCGTCTCTCCATCCTGGCCGAGCACCAGGCAATCGTTCCAATCGGCGGACAGCCCGCATGGAAATCCATGCTTGCCCGAATGGTCCAGGTTGAATTGAATTGCACGGCGGAGATGTCCGAAGACCGTGTCTTCTCCCTTGTCTGCATAGGGAAGGAGCTTGTTGTAAAAAGATAAATCTCCGATCTCTTTTATATAGGTCGGGATGGTATTAAAGAGCCACATACAATCGTCGGACCGGAATTCTTTTTCATCCGGCATTTTTTCCTTTCCGGGATTATGCGCAAACGGTTTGACCACCGGCATGGCGCCGCCCGTGGAGACCTGACCGGTGATCATCAATTCAAGCCGTTGCTTCACATCGCCGGGGATCGAGTGAAGGATGCCCAGCATATCCTGAACGGTATCGCGATATCCCAACCCGTCCCGTTCGCCGGAGTACACCAGGCTTGCAGCACGCGACCATGCAAACGTCATGAGATTATTGTACGGATTCCAGGTATTAAACATACTGTTAAAATCGGCATCCGGCGTCTCTGCCGCCATTCCTTCAATGCGCGAATGCCAATATTCTTTAAGCTTGGCAAATTCTTCCCTGACTTTTTCCGGATTGCCCATTTCCTTTACGGCATGCTTGCCTTCCACACCGGCCGCACCGACACCCATGAGCACGACCACCTCTTTTGATTCTCCCGGTTTTAAATCGATATCGACCTGCAATGTTCCGCATGCGTTATCGCCAACCGCTTTTGAATTTTTGCATTTCCCTTTTTCGACCACCAGAGGATTCGCGTAGGTGCGGTACGGACCGATGAATATTTCTCTATCTGTGTCGAATCCCTTCACCGGTGCTCCCGTCACCGCAAGAAACGTATGGCGGCCCTGACCGTTGTCTTCGAATTGATCCGGTAAAGAGGGCATAAAGACATTGGTCCCGTGATCGATAATATTACCAACCACGTCCATTTTCATGATGTATTGTGAATACTGGAGGTTGATCATATCCTGGGAAAGATTCCAGTTATTCGCGTACTCGACAAATGTAAAGACACTCAGCCTCCTTTTTTTCTTTCCGGTGTTTTTCACTTTCAGGAGCCAGCATTCGTACATTTTGCCCAGGGGAACAAAATACAACGTTTCTGTTTTGATGGATGAATATTCGGAAGAAATTTTTGTGTAGGCGGTTCCATGGCGGCATTCCGACTTGTATTCCTTCAGCGATTTCCCCACAGGCTGCCACGACGCCGACCAGTAATCTTTACTGTCTTTGTCGCGCAGGTAAAGATACCGTCCCGGCTGGTCCATGGGAATGACGTTAAACCGGAGGCGTGTAAATCGCCCTTGTGCAGCAGAATTCACAAAACTATACCCGCCGGCATTGTTGGTAATGATCGCGCCGTATTCCGTTGAGCCTAAATAATTGCTCCACGACTTCGGCGTGTCCGGCCGCTTTATGACATATTCTTTGTTTTTATCATCGAATGTACCGAACTGC
>RPQN01000118.1 GCA_003819715.1 Ignavibacteriota bacterium
AATGAATACGAAGCTCAGAACAGACAAGAGGATCCGTTTCATATGCTTTTTCCTAACCGTGATTAAAATTTAAAACATCGTTTGATGCGCGGAATAAAAAACAACGTGCACCGATCCATTTCAATAACTCTCCCCCCATTTCCACTCCTTGCCAGGGAGAAGAACGGGGGGAGGTGAAAAGAACTATTCCGTACTCTGATCTGCACCAATGAAATTCTGCGCAACACCAATTACGCATCAACATTCCACTTCAGATCTTACCCTATTTCATTTACGGTCTACTTCTCGACGTAGAATTCAATGCGTCGATTCTCTAATCGACCCTCTTCCGTTTCGTTCGAAGCCACCGGTTCGTTCTGGCCTCTCCCGACCGTTCTCATGCGCTTTGAATCAATACCTTTTTCAACGAGCCAGTTCTTTACTGCCTGTGCCCGTTTCAACGAGAGCGATTGATTATACTTTTGGCTTCCGACATTATCCGTATGCCCGGTAATAACAACCCGCACATCGGGATTCGAAACCATCGCGTTATAGGCCTTCCAGAGTATTCTCTCAGAATAGCCTGTCAGCGTCGCTTTATTGAATTCAAAATTGACACCCCTCAGGACGACCGTCTGGCCTTTCACAAGAACAATGACGGTATCCTTATTCTTCAGGTCCGCCAACCGCCGTGCTTCTGCATCGGCCAAATCCTTTACCCGTCTCGCTTCTGCGTCGGCTGCCGCTTTCACGCGCAGAGCTTCCGCGTCGGCATCAGCCTGCTGTTTCACACGCCGCGCTTCCGCATCGGACAATCCCTTCGCATTGCTTGCATCTTTATCAGTCGCTTCCTTCACACGGCGCGCCTCTGCATCGCTCGCTGCTTTCACACGCAGCGCTTCTGCATCCGCATCTGCTTGCTGCTTTACCCGGCGTGCTTCTGCATCGGCAAGCTGCTTCTTTTGTAATTCCGCTGCCTCGTCGACTCCACCTATCGTAAACGCTACTCCAACCATGAATCCATAGAATCCATCCGCTTTCCCGCCTGTAAGAGAATTGAGGTCATTGCTCGATCGTGCATGATGATCTAACTCGTCGGAGAGGGACAAATCATATCCCCCGCTGATATCCAGAAGGACTCCGCTGGAAATTCTGGTTTGCATACCAATACCAAATGGAACTATCCCTAAAAACTCTGAACCGTTAAGGTTGAGATCTTTCGATACTCCGAACCCGGCATAGAGATACGGATTCAAATTCCCCAGTGAAAAGGGGCTCACCATCAGTCGAAGATCGGTTATCAAGGTCAGAGCCGAATACACACCAGGAGCATTGAGATCTGCAAAGCCCAGACCCAGTTGGCCTATGAACCCTGGCATGATATCATATGCAAAGAATCCACGATACTGCATCACCCACTTATCAGCTGCGGCATTATCCCCATGGGCGCCGCCCGCAGACAGGCCCCATGCGGCTTTAGATTCCCTGAATTGGGCTTGGACGTGGCTGGACACTCCGAATACTACAACCAGCAAAGTTAACACGATGAAACGTTTCATACTGATATCTCCTTGTTTGGTGAATTTGATTATGTAATTATTGCATCATAAAGCGAACTTTAAGCGTTCGTTTACCTTACAACCAACTAGAATTATCCGCATGCATTCCTCAGTCGGAATCACCGGCGGTTACTTTTTGCTGCGAATTCTAAAGATCGGATTTTGATCTCCTGGGTCGCACGCATTATTCGAGATGCCGTATCTCCGATCATTTTACTGCCAAGGAAAAGCAGGTGAAGATATTTCGCTTGTTCATTTAATTTCATCGTTTGCGTTTCCAGCGACCCTACTCTTGGTGACATCTGGTTCACCTGCTGCTGCATAAAATTATTATCCGCATCAAGGATATTTACAGAACGAGCACTCAATGGATTGCCGGCAGATTGATTCAGTCTCATGACACCACCAAATACGATGGTCACCAGAAGAATGCCGCCCAGGACGTACTTTGCTTTTAACCACTTCGCTTCAACGAATGCTTGCAATTCTCTCGAGTAAAAATACAATCTCATCGTGCTCTCCACTGTTCAACACCCCTTACGGGTTCACTTGAATTCCTGCGGACCATGATATCTCCTTCGCTTCATCCTTTCGCTATCCTTACAAGCACCGTCCCGGAACAATGTTCCTGAATGTTTATCCCGTTCTGCATGCGCTTTGTTTCAACCGATATACCACCGCACTCTTTTTAAATAAAGTCGGGTTCGCGAACGGCATTCTTCACTGTACGAATGATCCCGAGCATTGCCGCCACACCTCCGACAAAAAGGAGACCGACCATCGCGGTCACTATTTTTTTGTTGATCCTTGATTTATTCATTGTCTTCTTCCTTAAAAAATTCTTTGTTTATGTTTTATACTGCTCATTTGCATTATTCGGAATTACTTCAAGAGGATCAACTTCTTCGTTGAAACAAACGATCCGGCTTCAAGACGATAGAAGTACATACCGCTTGCAAGATTGAATGATCCGTTATGGATGCCGAACGGCACCGTATAGCTGCCGGCTTCCTGGCGGCCGCTAACGAGTGTCGCAACCTCAACACCAATCAAATTGTATACTTTGAGGGAAACCCGGGTTGCATTCTCAAGACTATATTGAATCATCGTCGATGGATTGAATGGATTCGGATAATTTTGTGAAAGCGAGAATATTTGAGGTGCGGCATCGTTCTCGACAGAAGTCCCCGATGCGATTGTGGTAAAGCTCCACACCATATTGTTTGTCAAAGCATTTCCTGTCACATCTTTTACTCCGGTGGTGATCGTGACGGTATAGAGGGTATTCGCTTTGAGATTACTTGCCGGAACAAAGGTGGCCGTTGTTCCGGAATAAGACACAACGCCCGGGACTGCTGTTGTCCCTTGCTTTACCATAAAGGTCGATGTGGTTATCGTTGATGCATCCATGGCGGTGCTGAATGTTGCAGTAATTTGTTTATTCATCGCTACACCTGTCGCAATATTCAGAGGGTCTATAGAATTTACAGTAGGCGGGATGATGGCTGCAGCTGCCGTGGTAAAGCTCCACACATAATTATTTGTCAATGCATTACCTGCCAAGTCTTTTGCTCCGGTGGTGAAAGTGACTTCATAGAGCATATTCGCCAGAAGATTACTTGCCGGAATAAATGTGGCCGTTGTGCCGGAATAGGACACAGTGCCTGCAACAGATGTTGTCCCTTGCTTTACCATAACGGTGGATGCGGTAATTGTTGAAGCATCCATGGCGGTGCTGAACATTGCAGTAATGTGTTTATTCATCACCACACCTGTTGCGAGATTCAGCGGATCTGTAGAAGTTATAACCGGCGGAGTGGCGACCGCAGCTGCTGTAGTGAAGCTCCACACATAATCGTTTGCCAGAGCATCACCTGCCGCATTTTTTGCTCCGGTGGTAATTGTGGCCGTATATAACGTATTAGGCAAGAGGTTGCTTGCAGGTGTAAGGATCGCAGTACTCCCGGAGTAGGACACGACGCCTGAGACCGACGCTGCACCTTGCATCAACGTAAACGTCGATGCGGTTATTGTCGAGGCATCCATTGCCGTACTAAACGTTGCGGCAATTTGTTTGTTCAATGTCACGCCTGTTGCAGCATTCAGCGGATCGGTAGAAGTGACCGTAGGCAGAGTGACGACGACCGGTACCGGCTGCGTGACGGCATTGGCAATTAAAGTCACTGCGGTCTGCGCCAGGGCTCTGCCCTCAAGTGTTGCGCCGGTATTCATCGAAATCTGTGTTTGGGATAATATGATTCCCTTCATCTGAGCGGTCGTACCAAGTGTGGCCTGACCAGCGACCTGCCAGAAGATGTTGGAAGCTTGAGCGCCGCCGCTTAGAGAAACAATAGCGTTATTCGCCACCGTGAGATTTTGCGCTATTTGGAAGATCCATACGTCTGTCGCGGAACCCGAGATCGTAACCCCACCGGCAGATATTTGAACGCCTGTACCCCATTTGTAAAGACCTGGAACCAGGGTTTTTCCGGTAAGATCTCCGCTATACAGTTCTGTAAAATCGGGCAATGTCCGTCCAGCCGCATCCGTATACGCGGTTTGCATGTCAAGCACTGCTGTGGTCAGGTTCGCCGGCGTTGGACTTGCATATCCTGGTGCGTATACTTTTCCAGTGACTAACGTTGATGTGGAAAATGCGCTCGATGCAGGAAGAATTAATGAGAACCCCGTTATGAAACTTGCAGCTGCAGGACTGATTCCCATATCACCAGTCACATGTGTGGTTCCGGTCGTTGAGATACCGGTTTTTGCCAGTATCACATAATTGCCTGCAGATCCAAGGTTTACTGTTGATGGACTCGAAGCGAGAGCGGCGGACGCCGTCACCATCCGAACCAGTCCCAACATGATTAAATTATTTAATTTGTGTTTCATAAGAACCTCTTGACAATGTGTGAATGTGAATTATCATCATTGAATCAGCTTTAAAATACGTGGATTTCTTATTTACGCATTGGACCATAAAGCCAATCCTCATGATCGAACAGGTGTAAGGTGTTTTTATTTGAATCATCTCCGCCTTGAACGAAATATCAATATTTCGTCAGTGATATTAAATCGAATACGAACGGTTTCAGTGTGGTATGATATCAACGATGACCGTTCTATTATAAAATCGTTCCTCCGGAAAATAATTGTCGAACGGTGCAACTTGAATGTTTCCACCGCACGCAAATGTTTCAAACGTGATTCCTTTCTTAGCGCTGCTCGATATCGCACGTTCAATAATACTCCGCGCATCCGTGACGCGCTGGCTGGATAAACTGTCGTTGTATACTTCCTCCCCAATGCTATCCGTATGCCCATGGATAACGACGAGTCCGCTATCCTGAATGAGCGGTGTGACCACATCGGTGAGGAATGAAGCATAGCTTGCGATGGTCTTCGATTGATCGAAGTCAAAGAGAATACTGAATCGCAACGCTTCTTTTTTCAGATCTTCCCTGCGGATCAGGTGGACCGTACTTTCTTTGCTCACCAATTTTCCACTTTTTGTTTGTCCCAGCATCACGACCTTATAGTCGCCCTGGGAACGGTCACCAAGAATACTGTTTCCGGAAATGCTTTCCTGGTCTCGTGTGGATGGACCAAATCGTTGAATCTTTCCCTGCTCATCCGTTATTTCCAACGACCATGAAGTGAGCAATTCCTTTGCTCCATCCACATGGAATATCACATGACTGTCCATTGGGTCTTCCACCACTGCAACGATCTGCACCGGCTTCAACATATCATGAGGCCCGCCCCCCACCTGCAGCATCAATTCCGATGAACTGCTCTCGATATCCACCCGGCGATCTCCCGCTTGAAGAAGGGCAAGTTCCTTTGTCGCACCGTGGACCACTGATGGAATTCGCGGTTTATCCCGCCCTTCCGCCGTTATCCTCGAACCGTCAATTCCGAACACGTCCACGAGATACGCCTTGACCGTTTCCGCTCTTGCTTTGCCGAACGCAGGTTCATTCTCCGACGCTCCACTGAGCGTAATGATCGTCCTTGGACTTCTTTTCATGCGATCACCGAGTATATTGAGAATGTTATAATACACGGTCATCTGCCTCACGGAACGCAACGCTCTGTTTTTCGGCTGAACTTCCTGCAATTGTTCCTCCCTGAAACTGAGCGCCTGACTTTTCGTCAGCGTGACATATCGATTGGGAATCTTGGTCGAACCCGCTTCGAAAAACACATAGTTACGAAGCGGGAACGATTCTCTTACCCGCCGCTCAACCGGTACGGATTTTGGCGCGCGAACCGAGAACTGGACCTCTCGCTCGACGACCGCTTCTTTACAGTCGCGCATAAATATCACGAAGAGTAATGCGACGGCCAGTCCTACTGAAAGCGGGATCCCGAGGAAATATGTCCATCGACTGAGCGGGCTTGTTATATTTATTTTATAGATCTTCATAACTTCTTCCCTTCCGTGAGCGGTGCGGATTTCATCTGCACATGATTTCAGTCTGGCACGATATCGATAATGACCGATCTATTATAGAATCGTTCCTCCGGAAAGAAATTATCAAATGTTGCATACTGCGGGTTTTCACCAAACCCAAATGTTTCAAACATGATTTCTTTTTTTCCGCTTTTCGCAATTGCCCGTTCAAGAATACTCTGTGCATCCTGGGCCCGCTGGTTGGATAAGCTGTCGTTATACACCTCATCACCCACGATATCCGTATATCCATGGATAATGACGACACCGCTATCCGGAATGAGTGGAGTCACAATATCGGTAAGGAATGTTTCATAGCTTGCGACGGTTTTCGATTTGTCAAAGTCAAAGAGAATCCTGAACCGCACGACGTCTTTCATCGGCGTGTCCCGGCGGAACAGATACACTGCACTTTCTTTCCTCACAAATCTCCCGCTTTTCGTTTGCCCCAGCATGACGACTTTATATTCACCTTTTGATCGATCCCCCAGAATTGCGTTCCCGGATATGCTTTCCTGCTCTCGTGTGGATGGTCCGAACCGGAGAACCTTTCCCTGATCATCCGTTATTTCTAACGACCACGAAGAGAGGACTTCTTTTGCACCCACCACATTGAAAATGACATGACTGTCCAGCGGATCTTCCTCAACGGCGACGATATGCACCGGTTTCAGCATATAATGAGGTCCACCTCCGACCTGAATCATCAATTCCGGTGAGTCGCTCTCGATATCCACCCGGCGATCTTCCGCCCGAAGAAGCGCAAGTTCTTTTGTCGCACCAGATACTTCTGAAGGAATGCGCGGTTTATCCCGTCCTTCCGTCGTTATTCTCGAACTTTCAATTCCGAATACATCCACAAGATACTTCTTGATCGTTTCCGCTCTCGCTTTTCCCTGCACTGGTCCGTTCTCCGATGCACCACTGAGCGAGACGACTGCTCCGGGACTTCTTTTCATCCGGTCACCAAGAATATTCAGGATGTTATCATACACGGTCATCTGTCGAACCGAGCGGCCCGCCATACTCTTCGGCGGAAACTCCTGCAATTGTTCCTCCTTGAAACTTGCCGCCTGGGTTTTCGTCAGCAGAATATATCGGCCGGCGATCTCGGTAGACCCTTCATCGAAAAACACATAATTGCGAAGCGGGAATGACTCGCGTACCCGGCGATTAACAGGGACTGCTTTTGGAGCTCGAAGCGAAAATTGAACATCACGCTCAACCACTTCGGGCATCGCGACAAACTCGGTACGATGAATAACTGATCCGCGTCCAAACTTGATCGCAACACCGGCCCGGACGGTTGACACTGCCCAGCTTTCTGTCAAGCGCGGTTCCCGGCTGAAAAACCATGGCTGCCATGAGATAAATGGTGCAAGATTCACTTGTGTTTTAGCATTCGGAGAGGCGAGTTCAAACTCGTATCCAACGCCAATTTGCCCTGAGATGACTGTTTTTCTCACTTCACTAAACTCACCTCGGGAGGCAATCGTTGTACCCTGCGTATAGACAAACGCTTTTTCATCGCTCAAGGATGATTTCGGAAGGTTCAAAGCCCAATTGAAACCGATCCGGGGGCCGCCAAAGATGTAAAAACCATCTGAGAATGGAGCGATCCGCAAGCTCGGTTCAATGGAAATATAACTGATGGTGGACGACAGGGTCAGGAGCTGACCGCACGGTCGTGTCACATCATAAAACGATCCGCGCCGATCATCATATCCCACCTGCAATATTCCACCCCATATTGGATCGGGGCGATACTCCACAAGAGCAGCAAGATAGAGACCCGCTCCAAAGCCTTTATGAAAAGGAGATGGAGTCATTAACGCGGAATTCAACGTTTGAGTTGTTCCGCCGTAAAAGTTCAAATTCAGAGCTGCAGCTCCGCCAAACCACCACGTGGGTTGTGTTCTTTGAACCTCCTGTGCAAGAATCGTTGCGTGTACACTCATCAGAATCAAAGAACTGAAGAACATTCTTGTGAGCCAGAAGCTCACGAGCCTCTGACTTCTATTTACCGGACGATGTTGTAACATACGTAGCTCCTTATTAGAGGGTGGTTTTGCTTCTCAACCATGTATTTCCATACTATTATTTTCATGATGATTCTCAATTTCAGTTATGATCGTTATCGCAGTTATTGTTCCCATCTCGTTCATCCTTATCATCATACGTTTCTTTATCACCGCCGTCATGAAGATCCCCGCATTTCGTATGGAGCTGGATGTTCCCGCCGTTCAGAGTGCCCGAAGCGCTGTACCCGTTCGACAGTTCCAGACTGAAGATGTCGTTGCGGCCGGGTTCGCCGTTGTCAACAACAACAACCGTATACGTGTAGGCACCTTTGCCATTGACCCTGGCAATCCCTTCGATTTGACGCGTCACGGGATCGATGACGATATATGCAGTCACGTTCGTGCTTTTGACTTTTATACCATTCTTGCTGTGGTCGTTGTATGAGAGTTGACCCCAGAATTTTCCGTTCTTGATGCCGCCGGAGACGCCGAAGGTCGCTTTATTATCATCGTGTTTCTTGTGGCTGTTGTGATCGGTATCTGCTTTAATCCAGCCGCCGCCGGTAACAAAATCCCGGCAGGGTTTCGGCGGCGGCGTCGTGCCACCGGAACCGGCACAAGCGGAGATGGTATCGGTAATCATCGTCACCGCACCATTTAACGCCAGTATTTTGCCGGACACCGTCGCACCGGAAGTCATGGTAATGGTCGTCGTGGCGATAACAGTGCCTATAAACTGGGCTCCATCGATCGTCGCGGAAGACCCAACAGCCCAGTAGACATTCGAACCGCTGCACGTTTGGCTGTTGGTATTGATGGCGATGACGTTAGAACCTGCCATCGTTACGAGCGTGCTCCCTGTCTGGAAAATAAACAACGCATCGCTGTTCCCCTGGAAATCAAGATACAGTGTCCCATTCACCTGCAAATTCGCAGATGGTGCGAAATTATAAACGCCGGGAGTGAACGTGAGCCCGTCGAGTTGAGTGACACCGGAATAAATCGTATTGGGCACTTGAGCGACGAGATAATTATAGGCGATGACCGCATCATTATGGGCTTGAGCTGCGACAGGACCTCCCGCATATATAGTCCCGTTTACTATTCCCAGTCCCGCAGTGACCGTCCCCGGACCCATGATTGAATTTAGTGGTATCGGCTGGAAGCCGGTAATTGCGGTTCCCGGGCTGACGCCTAAATTTCCGGTGATGAGTGATGCACCATCATTGGTGACTGTCGTCGCACCGAGGACGGTGAACGTCGACACAGAACCCAATGGAACTGACGACGCACTCACCAGTGCTGATTTGGAAAGTTGAGCAGCGGCCGGTGCCTTCGAAATGCTTTGATTCGATAGTCCGTTTGCATCGCGCTGGTCGGTTGGTGCTTCTGTCGTGCACGATACGAATAGGAACATTGCAAGCACCATCGACATCAAAACGACGGCTCGCATCGCGGCTTCTATGGAGGATAGCGATCTCATTAATTCGTTTTTCATATTCTCTCCTAAATACTCTTATTGAAAAATAAATGCCTTATAAGTAAGTTTGATTTTCTTTCTGATATATGTGTTCTGCTACTTACACCGAAACCTCCCCCGCCAGACAACAGTCTGGCGGGGAGGCGTTATATATTATGGACCTGGTACGGTAATAGTAGAGGCGAGGCCGTTCATATCAATCTGACCAGCGCCGAGTGCTCCGGACAATAATCTGCCGAACACTGTATTATTACCGGCAAGAGTAACAGACGCGCCGGCCAATATGTTTCCATAGAAGGTCGTGTTCGTTCCTATGCTCGCAGATGCAGTAGGAACAAAGAACACGTTCTTCTGCTGCGCACTGCCCGTCAACGTCACGCTGCCGGAAGTCGTCGTCAACGAGGAACCGATCTGGAATATCCAGACTGCATTCGCATCGCCGCCGCCATCCAGGATGACATTGGTATTGATATTCATCGTAGTAGCAGAGCTATAGACACCCGGCGGGAGACGGCCCGGGACATGACCGGGAAGAACTGGAATATCTACAGATCCCAGATCCACTGTCCCAACGACAAAGAGGCCTGCATCCGGCGTTCTGGTTTTGGCGTAGTTATACGCGGCCAGCAGAGCGTTATAGACGTTCGTTGCCACAGCATCACCTGCGTGCACGCTGCCGGTCACTACTCCTGCCCCTGCGGGGGTAGAGAACGTAAATCCAGTCATTGAACTGATAGGATTAATCTGGATCGAAGCATCCCCATTGATAATGGAAGATTCTGTGGGGACGTTGGTGATGGCGGAGTATGCCGCAAGTCCGTATGTGCCAGCCAGACCGAGATCTGGCGCACCCGGTGCGAGTGACAATGTAAAGTTCGCTACGAGTGTTCTATTGCCGCTGATGGTAAATGAATAAACCGCATTCGTCGATACGATCGATGCGCCTTCTTTCCAGTTGGTAAATGCATATCCGGCGTTCGCGGTCGCCGTTACTGTGACCAAGGAGCCTGAACTGAATGTACCACCTCCACCGGTCGATCCGCCTGCCAATGGAATTGACGAGAGCGCTACGACATAATTCGGTATAGCAGTAAAGTTCGCTACCAATGTTCTGTTGCCGTTAAGTGTAAATGTATAGTTTGCATTTGACGATACGATTGTGACACCCTCCGTCCAGTTTGCAAACGTATATCCAACGTTCGGTGTCGCGGTGACTAAAACAGAAGCACCTGAATAGAATGTACCGCCTCCACCGGTCGATCCGCCTGCCGCTGGATTGGACGAAAGATCGACGTTATACTGCGGTATAGCACTGAAGTTCGCAGTGATGTTTTTATTCGCATTCATCGTGACGGTCAGCGGATTTGTAGAGCCCGATGCGTCACCGCCCCAATTCGTAAATGTATATCCCACTGCTGGGATTGCGGCAAGAATGACATTTGTCCCGTAATCGTAAGTATTCTGGTCCGGATTCTTATTGACCGTTCCGCCTGCCAATGGAATTGGTGTTACTACTAATGTGTATGTATTGATTGCGAAGTGCGCGACCAGTGTTCTGTTTCCACTGAGCGTAAATGTATAAATCGCATTTGTGGATACGACATTTCCGTTTTCTGTCCAGTTCGTAAATGTATATCCGATGCTCGGTGTCGCAGTGGCCGTTATTAATGCGCATGAATTAAATGTGCCGCCTCCGCTTGTCGTGCCGCCGGCCAATGGACTTGATGATAACGTTACGGTATATGGCGCAACCGTTGTGAACGTCCAAACATAGTTGCTTAACATTGGATTCGCTGACAGGTCCCTCGCTCCGGTGGTAATGGTGGCGGTATAATTTGTGTTCGGCGTGAGATCAATCAATGGTGAAAATGTTGCCGTCGAGTCCACATAGTTGACAACGCCGGAAACAAATCTTGCCCCCTGCGTTTCCATGACGGTAAATATTGCCGTGGTGATCGTTGCGGCATTCATTCGCCTGTTGAAGGTCGCAGTGACATGCTTATTCAACGCAACACATATTTCGGTGTTCACCGGATCTGTCCGAATGATGGCGGGCGCAGGCGCGGACGCTGTGTTAAAGTTCCAGACATAGTCATTTTCCAGAGCATTGCCTGCAAGATCTTTCACCCCGGTGGTAATTGTGGCCGTATAGATTGAATTTGGTGAGAGATCACTTGCCGGCGCAAAGATGGCCGTGGTGCCGGAGAAGAACACAAAGCCTGAGATGAGCTTTATCCCCTGGCGTAATGTAAATGTTGCGGTGGTAAAGGTTGAAGCATCCATCGTCGTACTAAACGTTGCCGTCAGTCTCTTGTTCGAGACCACATCCATTTCATCGCTCGCAGGATCCGTAAACCTGACCGTAGGCGGAGTGTTGATCAACACTGCGCCTGTGGTAAAGCTCCAGACAAAATCATTTGCCAGAGCATTGCCGGCAAGATCCTTCGCCGCGGTGGTGATCGTGGCGGTATAGACCGTGCTTGGTGCGAGATTACTGGTCGGTGCAAATATTGCGGTGGTTCCGGAGTAGGAGACAAAGCCTGAGACTGGTGTTGTACCCTGCTTGAGTGTAAATGTCGATGTCGTAATCAATGATGCATTCATGGTCTTGCTGAATATTGCAGC
This sequence comes from Ignavibacteriota bacterium, assembly GCA_003819715.1. Taxonomy (GTDB): domain Bacteria; phylum Bacteroidota; class Ignavibacteria; order UBA10030; family UBA10030; genus Fen-1298. The sequence goes on from RPQN01000118.1 coordinate 12,124, forward strand.
AATTTTCTGATTCAACGCCACACCGGTCACGAGATTTACCGGATCTGTAGAAATTATTGTCGGGAGTGTGACCACCACCGCAGCGCCTGTGGTAAAGCTCCAGACAAAGTTACTCGCCATAGCATTCCCTGCAAGGTCCTTTGCCTCGGTTGAAATCGTGGCGGTATAGAGCGTATTTGATGCGAGATTGCTTGCGGGTGCAAAAATTGCTGTGGTGCCGGAGTAGGACACAAACCCTGAGACTGCTGTTGCCCCCTGCCGTAATGTAAATGTCGACGTGTGAATCGTTGACGCATCCATGGTCGTGCTGAACGTTGCGGCAAGTTTCTGGTTCAACGGCACATTCACAGCGGCGCCGATCGGGTCTGTAAAGCTGACGGTCGGCGAAACGATAACCACCGCAGCGCCTGTGGTAAAGCTCCAGACAAAATCACTTGCCAGCGCATTGCCGGCAAGATCCTTCGCCGCAGTCGTAATGGTCGCGCTGTATGTTAAATTGGGTAACAGGTTGCTTGCCGGGGCAAAGATGGCCGTGGTGCCCGAGTAGGAGACAAAGCCCTGGACTGATGTCGCACCCTGTCGTAAGATAAATGTCGGTGTGGTAAACGTTGACGCATCCATAGTCGTACTGAACGTCGCGGAAAGTTTCTGGTTCAACGGCACACCTGTTGCAACATTCGCAGGATCCGTCGAACTGACTGTCGGTGCAATAACCACCGCCGTTGCGCCTGTGGTAAAGCTCCAGACAAAATCACTTGCCAGCGCATTGCCGGCAAGATCCTTCGCCGCAGTCGTAATGGTCGCGCT